>NZ_JASUAZ010000021.1:0-68171 GCF_030283135.1 Mixta mediterraneensis
AAACACGGCAAAACTGGCATTTTTACGCATTACAACACAACAGTCCCCACCACATGCGGCTTTTTCTCGCTACCATTCATGGTTAGGAAAACCAAAAGGGATCGATTCAGTTTCCTAACCATGAACGGCTCCCGTCAGGCCGCAGCACGGCGGGAATTATAAAAAGAATGAGAATCATACGCATTAGTAAAAAAGATGTAAACGCAATGCGGTCGCTGAAGTGATCCGTGAACGGTGGGCAAATAACCACCGATTGTTATCACTGTTGCCCCTTTGCCTGGTGTAATTCAGCATCGCTTGCTGCCGTTGTGCGAGTCACCCACTAAAATGAGCAGCTCGCGTTAAGCCTCAGGAGTGCAGCACTTTATTTTTGATTCGCCGCAACAAATTCAGCGTAATTAGCCTTCATGATAGTTTTATAAGGTATCCCGTTATAAACGGCAGCTTTCTGTTTATCCAGCAGCGCTTTAGTTGCCTGCACCGTGTTATATAACAAGCTTAATCAGCGACAGAGAGAATTAGCGTAATTGCGCAACGTGCTAAACAATAAATTCAGGTCGATGACAGCACCTGGGAACGCTTCCAGCCCTGGCCGCTCAATTTTTAGTATTTCAGCAATGCGCTGGTGACAGAAAACATTGCCAGCCAAAAGCAGGCCACAGGCGTTCTGTTATTGCCGTAAATCTGAATATCACGCCATACCGAGGAGATAATTATAAGTATTTTATGTCTGTCTCAACCGGCAATTACCCTCATTTTTTCGGTTTAGATTAAATTCAGAACATTATAAATACACATCGATATAAATCCTTTAAAAACAATTATATACAAATAAAAATAAGCGATAAAACCATCTGTAATTCAGGGTAAACGCTCTACTCCACCCCTCAAAATGTGACACTAATCACAACCTGTGATATACCTTTTAATTCAAAAAAATAAGACACAAAGCCATTGACGCTAATTAAGGCATCTCCGTACCCGGCAAAAAAATCATTTAACCGAGCAAGGAAAATTATGCCAGTATCAGATAATACATCCTCACCCTATAAACATTCGGACAGACAAAAACCGGCTGACAATGAAAAGTTATCCGCCCCTGCGAGCAGTGAAAATAATACTTTCCTGAGCGCTGATGCCTTTTTATTGACAGCAACGGCCATCGCCGCCATTGCAGGTTTTCTCTATGGCTATGACACCGGTATTATTTCCGGCGCACTGCTACAAATCAGCCATGATTTTTCGTTGTCCTCTCATCAACAGGAATTAGTGACCAGCGCGATTCTGGTAGGTGCCGTGACTGGCGCCTTAACCTGCGGCAAACTGTCCACCCAGCTTGGTCGCCGCTATACGGTAATGATCGTGGCAGCTATCTTTGCTCTGGGTGTGATTGGCTCCGGTTTATCGCCAAATGCCTTATGGCTTGGCATTGCCCGCCTGGTGCTGGGGTTTGCGGTTGGTGGGGCATCGCAGATTGTGCCGGTCTATATTGCCGAACTGGCTCCGCCCGCTAAGCGAGGCCGACTGGTCACTTTCTTCAATATTTCGATTGGCATTGGCATTCTCACCGCCGCGTTGGTCGGCACCTTTATGCAGGATATCTGGAGCTGGCGTACCATGTTTGCGGTTGCCGCTATCCCTGCGGTGATTTTATTCCTTAGCATGCTGCCGCTGCCAGAAAGCCCACGCTGGTTAGTAGGACAAAAGCGCCTGAAGGAAGCGCATATTGCGCTGGATGCGGTACGCGATACGGAAAAGCAGGTTCGTCAGGAAATCCGCGAAATTCAGCGCGTACATGACAAAGTTGAGCGCAAACCCAGCATGGGCTGGCGTGATCTGAAGCAACCGTGGTTGCGCCCGGCACTGCTGGTGGGTTTAGGCATTGCCGCCTTTACCCAGCTTTCCGGCATCGAAATGATGATTTACTACACCCCGACTTTTCTGACTAACGCGGGATTTAGCCATGATGCGGCGCTGTATTCCGCGCTGGGTGTCGCCGCGATTTATCTGACGCTGACGGTAATTGGCAAGCTTATCGTTGATCACGTTGGCCGCCGCGCGCTGACGTTGTGGATGGTACCGGGCGCGATTGTGAGCCTGATTCTGCTGGGTGCGGTGTTCAAAATGAACGCACACGGTGGCGGGCATAGCTGGCTGATCGTGGCGTGCCTGTTTGGCTTTATGGTGTTTAATTCAGGTGGGATTCAGGTGATTGGCTGGCTGATGGGTGCTGAACTCTATCCGCTGGGGATCCGTGAAAAGCCACCAGCCTGCACGCGGGCATGCTGTGGGGCTCAAACCTGCTGCTGACTGCCACCGCGCTGTCAATGGTGAATTTATTAGGTATCGGTGGCGCAATGTGGTTCTACGCACTGCTCAATTTGCTGGGTTTCCTGTTCGTCTTCTTCCTGATGCCAGAAACTAAAGGACGAACGCTTGAAGAAATTGAAACCTCGCTGAAAGCCGGTGATTTCTACCCTATGCAGCAGCGCCGCCAGCAAACGGCGCAAGAGTAAATCTGTCAGGACAGCAGGCTTATAAATTTTTAGGCGGTTACTCCGGTAACCGTCTGAAATTTGTGCATGCAGCCAGCGCACCTGCGGCTTACAGTATGATGGCGAAATAGTTCAAATATCTACCTGCGAGGTGCCCTGTGTCAGAGAAAATTCATCGGATTGCGGTTATTCCCGGCGACGGTATTGGCAAAGAAGTGATGCCGGAAGGCATTCGCGTAATGAACGCGGCGGCAGAAAAGTTCAACATTACGCTACGCTGGGAATGGTTTGATTACGCCAGTGCCGAATACTGGCAACAGCATGGAAAAATGCTGCCGGATGACTGGTTTCCGCAACTGAAAACGTTCGATGCGATTTATTTTGGTGCCGTCGGCTGGCCGGATGTCGTACCGGACCATGTCTCGCTGTGGGGATCGCTACTGCAATTTCGCCGCGAGTTTGATCAGTACGTTAACCTGCGTCCGGTGCGCCTGATGCCGGGCGTGAAAGCGCCGCTGGCGAACCGTCAGCCCGGCGACATCGACTTTTATGTGGTGCGTGAAAATACTGAAGGTGAATACTCCAGCGTCGGCGGCACGATGTTCCCCGGCACCGATCGTGAAGTCGTGATCCAGGAAACGGTTATGACGCGGACTGGTGTCGATCGCGTCCTGAAATTTGCCTACGAACTGGCACAGCGTCGTCCGAAAAAACATCTGACCTCCGCGACCAAATCCAACGGTATTGCCATCACCATGCCCTACTGGGACAGCCGCGTCGAAGCGATGGGCGAGCGCTACCCCGACGTGAAGGTGGATAAGTATCACATTGATATTTTAACGGCTAACTTCGTGCTGCACCCTGACTGGTTTGACGTGGTCGTTGCCAGCAACCTGTTCGGTGATATTTTGTCGGATCTCGGCCCGGCCTGCACCGGCACCATTGGTATTGCCCCCTCGGCTAACATCAATCCCGAAGGAAAATTCCCTGGTCTGTTCGAGCCCGTTCACGGTTCCGCACCGGATATTGCTGGCAAAGGCATTGCCAATCCGATTGGGCAGATTTGGTGTGGTGCAATGATGCTGGAACATCTTGGCTATAAAGAGGCAGGTGATGCGGTACTGGATGCCATTGAGCGTACGCTGGCGGCTGGCCAGCATTTAACGCGCGATCTCGGCGGCAGTGCCAGCACTGAAGAACTGGGTACCGCTATCGCCAGCGCGCTCTGAGTTTACTATCACGACGCTTGCCGTATAAAAGCCTGGCGGCAACGGCGCAGGCCGTTCAATGGCCAGGCTCACAGCTGACGATCCGCTTTACGTCCGTATAGTTTGATGGGCAAGGACAGCGACTACATTAATAGCCCAAAGGCGTACAGGCGGATAATCAGCGAAACGGCGCTTTATCTGCCTGAAGGCGTAAGCCTTATTCCTGCATCCGCTAACGATGGATAACCTGCAATAGCATCAAGCTACGGCGAGCGGTTAGATCAGTATGACGAATACGCGATGTCCATAACCTGCTGAATTTATTGGTTAATGCGTTGTGCCAGTATTAAAGCACCTGCCAGCGCATCATATTGAGGAGCCACCAGCCGGGCCTGAGTATCGGCCGCCAGCCAAGGCTGAATCGGCTCAGCTAGTCCCCCCATCAGCGCTAAACGTCCAGCGCTTAACCGGGTTAACCGGCGCACCATCAAACCAATATCCTCAGCGGTTTGTTGCAGTAACGCATAGGCATGGCGATCGCCGGTCTGAGCCGCCGCGACGATTTGCGGCACTACGCGCGCCCAGTCAGCCGGTGTAGCGTCTCGCGACCACAGCAACATGGTTTCCGGGCTGTCATCAAATTGCGCCATTAAGCGGGTGCTAAAATCCGTTTTTTCAATAATATCTTCATGCGCCAACAGCGCCAGCCGTAACGCACGGCGTCCTAATTCGGCGCCAGAACCCTGATCAGAAAGCGCAAAACCCCAGCCTCCAAGCAGGGTAAAATATTCGCCGTTCCAGGCTGCGCCCTGGCTACCAGTGCCGGTAATAAATACCGCGCCAGGTTCGCCTGCATGTGCGCCGATGCAGGCTATCTCGACATCGCTGACCACCTGCACTGCAACGCACGGCGGCTGCCAACTCGCCAGCCGTGCTTTTACCGACGCGATATTCGCGCCTGCCAGCCCTGCGACCAGAATAGTTTGAGCCAGCGTCTGCGGCGGTAATCCTGCTTGCGCCATTACCTGGACTGTAAGCTGTTCAACGTTTTGTAATGCTGCGTTGTAATCTGACCAGACGTTGGCGGGACCGCCAGTGGTTTCTGCCAGCACCGTGCCGTTCAGGGTTAACCGTGCACGACAGCGGGTGCCGCCGCCATCAATGCCGAGAAGATAATGTGATTGCACCTGTTTCCCCCGCCTTCGCCACTTTTAGCCGTGTTTCATTAATGAAGCGCGAACGATAGGCGAAAAAAAGGTAAATCACAACAGCCCATAACGATGGCAAAAGCAGCGGCGTAACTTAAAAAACAGTAAGGTTAATTCAAACATCTTCCGCAAACCTCACAGCTCAATATTGATGTTAAGTTTGCCGTCACGGACAACATTAGCCGCCGCAGTGCATTTGCGGCGAACCGGACTGCATATGACACCAGACCAGCAAAGCCCGACGCGCGCTTCCCCTTCACACCTCAGATTGTTATCGCGGTAATGACTAACAAGCGCCGTTAATCGGCCTGCGGGCTGGTTTTTTAGGGTTACCCTTCATTTTCCAGCTTTTGCCGTTTACGCAGATGCGGGAATAACTTCATCCACAGCGCCACCACAATCAGCGTACCGATGCCGCCAATGGCTGCGGCGGGCGCGGCCCCCAGCCAGGCGGCAAGCAAACCAGATTCAAATTCGCCCAGCTGATTGGAGGTATTGATAAAGATGGCATTGACGGCATTCACGCGCCCGCGCATATCATCCGGCGTATCCAGCTGCACCAGCGAACCGCGGATCACCATACTGATCATGTCGAAACCGCCAAGCGCCGCCAACGCAATCAGTGACAGCCAGAGCTGGCTGGAAAGCGCAAACACCAGCGTGGCGACACCAAAACCCGCCACTGATCCAAACATCACCATCCCGACGTTCTTCTCCAGCTTGTTGCGACTCAGCCACAGCCCCACCAGTAATGCACCGACGGAAGGCGCGCCGCGCAACATCCCCAGTCCCCAAGGGCCGGTATGCAAAATGTCTTTTGCGAAAATCGGCAGTAGCGCCGTTGCGCCACCGAGCAGCACCGCAAACAGATCGAGTGAAATCACCCCCAGAACCTCTTTTCGCTCACGGATAAAATGGATACCGGCAAACAGGTTTTTCATATTCATCGGCAATCGCGTTTGCGGCGGACGTTCATAATGCAAGCGGCTAACCAGCACCAGCGAGATGAAATAAAACAGCCCGGAAACGCCATACACCACATCCGGGCCAGCGACATACAGCAAGCCGCCTAACGTAGGGCCGACTATCACCGCAGCCTGGCCGCCTACCGCATTTGTCGCCATCGCGCGGGCTAACATTGACGGAGGCACTAGCGCAGGCAGCATGGACGACATCGCCGGCCATTCCAGCGCTTTTGCTACCGAGATCATAAAGACCAGTCCCCACAGTGCGGTTTTATCGGCCCCGTTAAACAACGTCAGCAGAACCAGGACAATCAGCGCAGCGAACTCAATGATCTGACCCAGCAGTACGATACGACGGCGATCAAACTGATCGGCTAAATGCCCGGCAGGTAGCGCCAGCAAAACTGACGGCAAAAATTGCATCAAACCGATCATTCCCAGCGCCAGCGCGTTGTGAGTTAGCGCGTAGATTTGCCAGCTAATGGCGACTGAAAACATCTGAAAACCAAACGACGAGCAGGTTCGCGCCAGCCAGAAAGCAACAAACGCACGATGTCGCAGCAGCGAATCTTCCGCTGCCGATGCCATAAATCTCATACTTCCATCCCATCTCTTAATTGGCCGAAGCGGCCTGTTCCGCGTCGTTGCGCGGTATTATCAGCGACGTGTTAACGTCTTACCCTGTTTTCACAACGCGTCAGAATGCGGGAAATTATGCTGTCAGGCAACGGCAGTGCGTGCGGACACTTAACATTCACTCACTTATGTGATGCCATTCGAAATTTATTATTCTCATCTGTTTACTCTGCAGGTTGAATCTATTTAAACAATCATCAGAATGTGAGGAAATAATTCTGATCATTGCCTGGATTAAGGTTATTTCAGCGAATAAACGGCGGGGTTGGCTTAGAGAATTTTTCTATTTAGCCCTGTTTTTTGTGGTGAAATTGATCCTATCAATAATGAATTCATTTTTATCCAGAGACGGGAAAACCCTTTATAAATTTCATACGTTACCGAACCCATCCATCTTATAAACTGTACTGATACAGGCACGTCTGTAGCGCGCCCTGGTCCCATGCAAGGTGGAAGAAGTCAGGCATAGTTAATGATTTTTCTGCGTAATCAATTCCCGACTGAGGCAGAAGTAATCCTCTTCCCGTGCGAGAAAATAATATCAGGAATGATATTAAATATGCCCGCGTCTTTTTCTCGTGGGTAAAATAAACGTGCGCAAAGGGGGAATAGTTATACGGTTAAAGCATATTCCGTTGCACTGCCAGCATAGACAGAAGCATTCCGCTTTGGCTTTTATGTTTTTGCGCCACCAGGGGCAGACTGGCATTGGCGGTCATTTTTCCGTTCACGGCCATTATGCTGGGCGAAATTTTTAATGATCGTTACTCAACCTTCACGTTCTCTGATTTTCTGACCGACTTTTACCATAGAAAAAATAAGGACATTCTTCGTTGACAAGGGCATCGCTTATCGGCTGAGCAGTCCACTGTACTGAATAGCCAGCGATAAGCCACAACAATGCTCTGCGGCAGCATGACTGCAAATGTAACGGTATATTTTGCATGGTTGCCTTAAGAGCATATAGCCGCATACTTACCTACCAGATAACCCCATAAAATGTCGTATTACAGATAACATCAAGAGCATCACGCTAAAAAAATCAAACCTTATACTAATTTTGCTATAACATTTACTTCACAGGGATAGCCTGACTTAGTGGAAGAGTCATTTAAGAACACCCTAAACCATCCGTACTTTATGACTGAAAACAGCTTATCTGGTTGTTTTCTTGTGTTTTATGGCAACGAAACGAGGTCGATATTATGGGGAAAAACTCCTCATCTTTTGGTGTAATTCGCTTTCTGACAGTGCTGTTCGCCGCGCTGACAGGCGCATTTATGCTGATTGGCGGTATTTGGTTAGCCGCCATTGGTGGTTCCTGGTATTACATCATCGGTGGTGCAGTGATGCTGCTCACCGCTTTCCTGATTTGGCGTCGCAATAGCGCAGCGCTGGTCATTTATGCTTTGCTGCTACTCGCCACGCTGGTATGGGGTATCTGGGAATTCGGCACGGATTTCTGGGCGCTGGCACCACGTACCGATGTGCTGGTGATCTTCGGTATCTGGCTGATCCTGCCGTTTGTTTACCGTGGCTTTAACAGCATCGGTAAAGGGGCATTAAGCGCCATGGGTATCGCGCTGATTGCCAGCGTTGTCGTTCTGGCCTACTCCGCTTTTAACGATCCGCAGGCGATTAACGGTTCAGTACCCGCTACTGCCGATAATGCACCGCCAGCCCAACCGCTGAGCAACATTGCTGATGCTGACTGGCCGGCTTATGCCCGCGATCAGCAAGGTACGCGTTTCTCTCCGCTGAAGCAGATCAATAATCAAAACGTCAAAGAACTTCAGGTTGCCTGGCAGTTCCAGACCGGCGATTTGAAAACCGCAAACGATCCAGGTGAAATCACCGATGAAGTAACGCCGATTAAAATCCGCGACACGCTTTATCTTTGCTCACCCCACCAGATTCTGTTTGCGCTGGATGCGACAACCGGTAAGCAAAAGTGGAAGTTTGATCCGGGCCTGAAACCGAATCCAACCTTCCAGCATGTAACCTGCCGTGGCGTCTCTTACCATGAAATGCCGACAGCAGCCGACGCCGCAAATAGCCAGCCTGCGCTGTGCTCACGCCGCATCTATCTGCCTGTCAACGATGGTCGCCTGTTTGCGCTGGATGCCGAAACCGGTAAGCGTTGTCCGTCATTCGCTAACAACGGCGAGCTGGATCTGCAACACAGTCAGCCAGTGAAGACATCCGGCCAGTATGAGCCAACCTCTCCACCGGTTATCACGGATACCACTATCGTCATTGCTGGTGCGGTCACCGATAACTACTCGACCCGTGAACCGTCCGGCGCCATTCGTGGCTTTGATGTGAACACCGGTAAGTTGCAGTGGGTGTTTGATCCGGGTGCGAAAGATCCTAATGCGATTCCGGCTGATGAACACACCTTCACCATGAACTCGCCAAACTCATGGGCGCCAGCGGTCTACGATCCGAAACTGGATACCGTTTACCTACCAATGGGTGTGACTACGCCTGATATTTGGGGCGGCAACCGCACGCCAGAGCAGGAGCGCTACGCGAGCAGCGTGCTGGCGCTGAACGCCACCACCGGTAAGCTGGTATGGTCGTATCAGACCGTTCACCACGATTTGTGGGATATGGATCTGCCGTCTCAACCTACGCTGGCCGACATCACCGATAAAGATGGCAACACCGTTCCGGTGATTTATGCACCAGCAAAAATCGGTAACATCTTTGTGCTGGATCGCCGTACCGGTAAGCCAGTGGTTCCGGCACCAGAAACACCCGTGCCACAGGGTGCAGCGAAAGGCGATCACGTCTCTGCAACGCAGCCGTACTCTGGATTGACCTTCCGTCCGAAACAGAATCTGACAGACAAGGACATGTGGGGCGCTACCCTGTATGACCAGCTGGTGTGCCGCGTAATCTTTAAGCGTCTGCGCTATGAAGGGCCGTTCACTCCGCCATCAGAGCAAGGTACGCTGGTGTTCCCTGGTAACCTGGGTATGTTCGAGTGGGGCGGTATTGCGGTCGATCCTCATCGCCAGATCGCCATTGCCAACCCGATGGCGCTGCCGTTTGTCTCGAAGCTGATCCCACGCGGTCCGGGCAACCCGATCGAACCGTCAGAAGATGCTAAAGGCGGTTCCGGTACAGAAACAGGTATCCAGCCGCAGTATGGCGTGCCTTACGGCGTTGAGCTGAATCCGTTCCTGTCACCATTTGGTCTGCCTTGTAAGCAACCAGCATGGGGCTACGTTTCTGCTGTTGATCTGAAAACCAACAACGTCGTGTGGAAAAAACGTATCGGTACCGTGCGCGACAGCGCCCCGGTTCCGTTACCGTTTAAAATGGGTATGCCAATGCTGGGTGGCCCCATCACTACCGCTGGTAAAGTGTTCTTTATCGGTGCAACCGCAGATAATTATCTGCGCGCATTCAGCACTGATACGGGCGAGCTGCTATGGCAGGCACGTTTGCCAGCTGGTGGCCAGGCGACGCCAATGACCTATGAAGCGAATGGCAAACAGTATGTTGTCATCGCCGCTGGCGGTCACGGTTCGTTTGGTACGAAGTTGGGTGATTATGTGATTGCTTATGCGTTACCCGACGCGAAGTAATTTGCCTTAATGATCCAGGGCGGACTTCGGTCCGCCTTTTTTATTGCGGCTCGCTTAGCGGCTTTGTCGCCAGTTCAGCCAGCCACAGAGCGCCATCACTACGCAAGTCGCTAAAAATACCGGGCGCATACCAAACGCACCACCAACGAACCCGCCAAACAGCGGGCCGCTGACCTGACCGATATATTGCGCGGAGGTTGAATACCCCAGCATTCGTCCGACCTGCGCTTCTGGCACATTATGGCGAATAATCGCCGTAATACATGGCAACAAGCCACCCAGCGCCATTCCCATGAAAAATCTCAACACCACCAGTTGCCATGCTGCGGAAATAAACGCCTGCGGAATCAACAACAGCGCACACAGCAGCAATCCGCCCGTTAACACACGCCAGTGGCCGTTACGATCCGCCAGTTTACCCAGCCTGGGTGCGGAGAGAATACTGCCCAGCGCGGCGGCAGACATCACTAACCCAGCCATTAGCGTGATTGCATGTTCGCCCTGTACGAACTGACCGATATACAGCGTAATAATCGGCTCAATCGACATGTTAGCAAAAATCAGCAGCATGCCGGACAGCCACATAAGGCGCACTACGGTGTGGTTAACAGGTTGCGCTGACTGAACCAAGGCTGCGCTGGTTTTGTTTTTAACTTTTTGTTTTGGCACTTCTTTTAATAAAAACGTAGTCGCCAGAAAAGCGAGAAAAATCACCGCGCCCGTTAACCAGAATGTCTGGCGAATGCCAATCAGCGGTGGCAGCAGCCCTCCCAGCAGCGGACCAACCACATTGCCAGCCATAATCCCGGACGACAACACGCCAAGCGCCCAGCCGGTTTGCGCTTTTGGCGTTTGTGAGGCGACAAGGATGGTCGAGCCGGAGGCATAACCGCCCAGTAAACCTGCCAGCAGACGCAGTGCGACCAGTTGCCACGGTGCCGTCGCCATGCCAATTAACGACATCGCAACCGCCATGCCGAGGCTGGCGCGAATGAGCATCAGCTTGCGTCCATAGCGATCCGCCAGCTTACCCCACAGCGGCGCGGTCAGTGCGGCACTAAAAAACGTTGCGCCATATGCGATGCCAGACCACCGGGCGATTGCAGCAGGCTCTTCTACTCCCAGCTGCTGCACATACAGCGGCAAAAACGGTAGCAGCAGCGTCATCGCCACAATAGTGCTGAATGATCCCAGCACACAAACCCATAAATTACGTTTCCAGTGCTGAAACTCTGGCGCAACCGAACTCTGTTCCATAGCAAATGTTCCAATAATGTTCAGAATAGCAGGCTAACAAGCGCGGCCCTTAAACTGCCGTTACGCTGAGATAATTCTTCTCCAGCCCGTTCTGTTGCCGGTAAGCAACCTCCAGGCAGCAGCCAGTTAATTCAGTACGATGTCGCACAATAAATTGACTGACGTTCCTCAATAGCAGAAAACGTTGCGGGCGATCCACTGGAATATACGTTCAAGGAAAAAATGACGGCGGGTATTCAGGCAGGGATAAAGAGGGATAATTAAATTAAGCGCAACATCAGACGTGCTCACCAAAAATATTAAGCGCTATGCATGACATTCTGACTGGCGTTTTATAATCAGAGTGTCATGCAATTTTTCAGCTCGCCATTGCCAGCGGAAACAGTAGCCGATCCGGCTCGACTCGCTTTTGGCGACGCAACTGGCCGGGCGTTATCATAAAATAATTTTTAAAGGTACGGGTATACGCCTGTTGGGTATCAAAACCGTAATTCATCGCTACCTGTAAAATAGCGTCGTTGCTGCTGAGCAAGGTCAGAGCGGATTCGGTTAAACGCCGCTGACGAATATATTCTGCCAGCGAAAATCCGGTATGTTGCCGGAAGAGTCGCTGTAGATGCCAGCGAGAGTAGCCGGAACGACGCGCCACCTCATCCAGATGCAGATCGTGTCCTAAATTGCTTTCAATCCATTCCAGCAAACTACGGATAAACTCGCGCTGATTCATGGGTTCCTCCTGATATGGCCTGATGTGCAGTGAACCCACTGTAGCGCGTTAAATTTATCCCTTAATTAGCGGAAAATTAGCGCAGAATTAGCAAGTGCATTTAATCCGCTGACTGGCACGAAAAAATGCAGCCAACGCACCTGCGGCGCGAAGTATGACGGGTATAATTCTGCGCTAATTATCCAGCGCTACACTGCCAGCAACTTTCTGGAGGACATCATCCATGCGTGTCTTGTTGGTTGAAGATGATGAAATGATTGGCGCGAATTTGCGGCAGGCGCTGGAGTCTGCGGGCTGGTCGGTTGACTGGGTTCGCGATGGCATTTTTGCGCATAATGCCTGGGCTGAGGGCGGCTACAGCTGCGTATTGCTTGATCTTGGATTGCCACGCGATGATGGCTTACATGTGCTGCGTCGTGCGCGTAGCCGTGGCGATGCCACGCCCGTATTGATTCTCACTGCACGCGATAGCGTGGCGCAGCGCGTGCAGGGCCTGGACAGCGGTGCTGATGATTACCTTCTTAAACCTTTCGATTTGCAAGAAGTACTGGCACGAATGCGAGCAATTACCCGGCGCCGTCATGGTGCTGCGGACTCCGTGCTCGGCAGCGGCGATGTTCAGCTGGATATGATGACACGCGAAGTCATGTACAAAGGCCAGCGCGAGCAGCTTACCGCACGCGAATATGCTTTATTGTATGCGCTGCTGGAGCGTCCGGGCGCCATTTTGTCACGCGAGCAGCTGGAAAATCGGATCTATGGTTGGGGAGAGGAAGTCACCAGTAATGCGGTGGATGTGTTGATTCATGGTATGCGCCGCAAATTAGACAACGACGCGATCCGCAACGTGCGCGGGCTGGGATGGCGAGTGCCTGCAATATGAGACCTTTCACTTTTATGCGCTCGCTGCGTAACAAATTACTCAGCACGCTGTTGGTTATCCATCTGTTGATGATTGGCGGCGTGAGCTGGTATTTCTTTAGCTGCTATGGCGACATGATCGGCACCATGAAGGACGAGCAGCTCGCCAAAATTGCTGATGCCTGGGCGACTAACAAACAGATCCCTGCGCTAATGCCACTCATGATGCCAGCCGACAAACTGAAAAGTGCTTTTGTGGTTCAGCTTTGGGACAGTGAAGGCAAGCTACGCGCCAGTTCGTGGCCAGAATTGCACGCTCCGCTGCTGGCGAAAAAGGGTTATCACGATGCCGATATTGGTGACTGCCACGACTGCGAATGGCGTATTTATACCCGCCCTGGCCAGCCTGGCAGTGATATCAAAACCATTCAGGTGATGCATAACTTAAGTTATATGAAGGGGTTAATGGTAAAACGAGCGCTGTCGGCGATTATCCCTTTGATCCTGATGATGCCGCTTTCGCTGCTGGTGATCTGGCTGGTGGTACGCAAGATCACGCGCGATCTACGGGTGGCATCTCGGGAGATCACCGCGCAGGATACGCATCATCCCCACAGCGTTTCACCCGACGGCTTACCGGATGAAATCCTGCCGCTGGTCGCTGCTTATAACTCGCTGCTTGATAAATTACGTGCCGCCTGGTCGGCGCAGCGCCAGTTTCTTGAAGATGCTGCTCATGAATTGCGTACCCCTGTGACTGCAGTCACGCTGCAACTGGAGAATTTGCGCCAGCATATTCAGCCGGGCGAAGCCAGCCGCCAGTTCGATCAGCTGGAAGCGGGGGTGACACGTACCCGCCACCTGGTGACACAGCTGCTGAATATCTCGCGTCAGGAAGACCAAACCGTGGTAGCCAGCGTTGAAAATATCGAGCTGGAAGCGTTACTGAAAGAGAGCATTGAACAGCTCATGGTGGTCGCGGATAAACGTGGTATCGACATTGGATTCAATGGTTCGACGCACTATCGCTTGCAGGCCAGCCGCTCCGAATTGCGCAGCCTGTTCGACAACCTGATTGGTAATGCCATGTTACATACGCCAGAAGGCAGTCTGGTGGATGTGTTACTGCACCGCGTTGCCGGTCATACGGTGGTGGACATTGTCGATAACGGACCAGGCATACCAGAATCCTTTATCGATCGTGCTTTTGATCGCTTTACGCGCTCACCCGATGTGCAAGCCCAGGGCAGCGGCCTGGGGTTATCGATTGTACGCAGCGTAGCGGAAAAACACCGTATCCACGTTGCGCTTTCTAACTGTTTTAATCCGCAGGGAACAATTTGCGGCTTACAGGTTCGCGTTACCCTTCCCTGATCTGTCACACCCGCCTGAAGCCCGACCCCACGACAACGCAAACACGGGTCGGGTTCCCTTCGCAGAGGATTGTTTATGTGATTTAGATCACATTTCAGTTGAATTGTAATGCAACACATTTTGACAAACGTGAACAAAATCTATTTTCTATCGAGTGATTGCAGGCACGCTACGCGGGCTTAAAAACGTCTTATACGCATTGAACAACTTACTGCCCATTAAGGGATTAATTTCACTCTGATCGCGCCGCGCGTGCAGCGATCAAAAGCATGTGGTTAATGATAATGAAATTTAAAACGTTGGTAGCGGGTGCCTTGCTGGCATGTTCATGGACCGGCGCTGCGCAAGCTGCCGAAAGCGATCCACAATACCTCTCTGACTGGTGGCATCAAAGTGTAAACGTAGTGGGCAGCTATCACACGCGTTTCGGGCCGCAGTTTAATAACGATGTCTACCTGGAATATGAAGCTTTCGCTAAAAAAGACTGGTTCGATTTTTATGGCTATCTCGACCTGACTAACTTCTTCGGCGTGGGCAACAGCAATGCCAACGGCATTTTTGACCATGGTTCACCGATGTTCATGGAGATCGAACCGCGCTTCTCCATCGACAAACTGACCGGTACCAGCCTGGCGTTTGGCCCGTTCAAAGAGTGGTATTTCGCCAACAACTACATTTATGACATGGGCCACAACAAGGCTAATCGCCAGAACACCTGGTACATGGGTTTAGGGACGGATATTGATACGCACAGCGACATCGGCCTGTCGTTGAACGTCTACGCCAAGTATCAGTGGGAAAACTATGGCGCAGCAAACGAAAACAGCTGGGATGGCTACCGCTTCAAGATTAAATATTTTGTGCCCATCACCACGCTGTGGGGCGGTAATCTCGGCTACGTTGGCTTTACTAACTTTGACTGGGGTTCAGACCTGAACGAGAAAGGCGGTTCTTCACGTACCAGCAACTCAATCGCTTCCAGTCATATCCTGTCTCTGGGTTATGACCACTGGCACTTCTCTGCGGTGGCGCGTTACTTCCACAACGGTGGACAATGGGCAGACGGGCGCGAGCTGAACTTCGGTAACGGGGATTTTGAAGTAAAATCAACCGGATGGGGATACTACCTAGTGGTGGGTTATAACTTCTAAACCCTGATTAATCTGCACGGCCAGCAGGCCGTGCAGTCATTTAAATCTGTGGTTTATAAGCATTCACCATCCACGGAATACCGAACTTATCCGTAAACTTACCAAAACCTCTGGCCCAAAACGTCGGTTCCCACGCTTTGGTTATCGTCCCGCCTTCTGACAGATTATCAAACCAGCGCTTACCCTGCGCTTCGTCCGGGGTGGATAAACTCACCGCATAACCGCCGTGTTGTCCATCGGGACGGCCATCGCTCATCATGATTTCGCCCTGCCCGATACGCAGATGAGCGTGCATAATCTGCTCGGGTGCAAAGGTCAGGCCAGAGGAACACGCCGCCTGGCTGTCCTCTTCCGGCATATCGCCAAAGGTCATTTTGAACAACAGTTCGCCATCGGTCGCTTGCAGATAAAACGCAATCGCCTGTTCGCAATTGCCGTTGAAAAATAAGTAAGGTGTGATTTGCATGATCCACTCCTGATAAAAGATGCTGCCCTCTGTCAGTGTAGTGTGCGGCAAAATTTAGCCTGCGAGCCAGGCCGCATCCTGACTTTTATTGACAGTAGCGGCGGAAAAGCTGCGCCATATAACTGCTCATTGGCGTCAAAGCCGTGTCCTTTCGCTGTATCAAATAAAAGGTCGCTTTTGGCAGCGGTTCATCCAGTTCCAGCGCCACCAGTTGCCGCCCGAGAATAGGATCAGCGATCACATCCACCGATAAAATACTGACAAAATCGCTTTGCGCCACCAGGCTGGTACAGGCCATAAACGTCTCGCAGGTCACAACAATTTTGGGCGCCATGCCACGATCGCCAAACAGGTCATGCAACAGGCGGTAATAGCTGCCTTTTGGCGTCGGCATGGTCCAGTCACACTGCTGCAACTCAGCCAGCGAACGCGCTTTCTCCAGCGGATGCTCCTTGCGTACAACCACTTTATATTCACGCTCCATCATTCTTTCATACATCAGTTCCTGATCGAGATGGGTTTGATCGTAAGTATTAATGGTGAAATCCAGCGCGCCTTGCCGCAGCTCATGCACCATCGAAACGAGCTGCCCTTCGACAATGCGCACCTTCACCAGAGGGTATTCACGGTGAAACTGATTGATCACCAGCGGCATGATGGTGCGCGCCACGCTTCCTCCTACACCAATATTGACCTGCCCACCGCCAAGTCCCTGACGCTGCTGAATGTCCTCCTGCGCTACCCGCAGCTCTTCCAGCACCAGGCTGGCATGATGAAAAAAGTTATCACCAATGTCAGTCAATACCACACCCTGCTGGCGGCGGATAAACAATCTGGCTCCCAAAACCAGTTCCAGTTCCTGAATCGCTTTGGTTAACGCAGGCTGCGAAATGCCGGACAGACGGCTCGCCGCGCGGATACTGCCCTGGCGCGCAACGTCCACAAAAGCGCGCAGTTGATGAAGTTTGAGGTTAGCAGGC
Organism: Mixta mediterraneensis; assembly: GCF_030283135.1. Classification (NCBI taxonomy): domain Bacteria; kingdom Pseudomonadati; phylum Pseudomonadota; class Gammaproteobacteria; order Enterobacterales; family Erwiniaceae; genus Mixta; species Mixta mediterraneensis. Next base: position 16,925 of record NZ_JASUAZ010000021.1, read on the forward strand.
ATATTTTTTGTGATAACCGTTATTTATCAGAGGCAAGATATTCGCATCTTATGTGAGCATTTGCTATTGTGTAGATTCGAATCAATGCATAAAAAACCAGCAGTAAGGAAATTGCCGATGAACACCCTTTCCGACCATGTCAATGCGTTGATTCCGCAGCTGAAAAGCTGGCGACGCGACTTCCATCAGTTTGCTGAATCAGGTTGGCTGGAATTTCGCACCGCCACACTGGTGGCTGAAGTGCTGCACAATCTGGGGTATTCGTTGCAGCTCGGCCGCGAGGTCATCCATGCCGATGCGCGTATGGGTCTGCCGTCGGCCGGAGTTTTACAGCAGCAGGAAGCGCGGGCGCTGGAACAAGGTGCGCTGCCTCAATGGTTATCGCACTTTTCGGGCGGATTTTGCGGCATTGTTGCCACGCTCGATACCGGCCGCCCCGGCCCGGTGATGGGTTTCCGTGTCGATATGGATGCGCTGGATTTAAATGAAAGCCAGGCTGTAGATCATCTGCCACAGCGTGAAGGTTTTGCTTCCTGTAATCCAGGCATGATGCACGCGTGCGGTCATGACGGACACACCACCATCGGCCTGGGTGTCGCGACGGTGTTGATGGCAATGAAAGATCAGCTAAGCGGCACGATCAAACTGATCTTCCAGCCTGCTGAAGAAGGCGTGCGCGGCGCAAAAGCGATGGTCGAAGCGGGCGTGGTCGATGACGTTGATCTGTTCACCGCCATTCATCTCGGCACCGGCGTACCGGCAGGCGAGCTGGTATGCGGTAGCGACAACTTTCTTGCTACCACCAAGCTGGATGTGAATTTTACCGGCGTGGGAGCACACGCCGGCGGGCGTCCCGAAGATGGCCGTAACGCGCTGTTAGCCGCAGCGCAAGCCACCCTGGCATTGCATAGTTTAACTCAGCACAGCGGCGGCGTGGCGCGCGTCAATGTTGGTGTGTTGCAGGCCGGAACCGGTCGTAATGTCGTTGCCGACTGCGCGCTGATGAAAGTTGAAACACGGGGCGTGAGTAATCAGGTTAACGATGATGTTTATCAACAGGCACTGCGGGTGATCGCGGGCGCCGCCACGATGTACGGCGTCGAATACGCAGTAACGTTAATGGGCGAAGCGCGCAGCTGCACACCCACTCAGCCGTGGGTCGATTTTATTCACCAGCAGGCCGAGGCGCTTGGCCTGTTTCATTCGGTGGTAGACCACAAACAGCAGGCCGCAGGTTCGGAAGATGCCACCTGCATGATGGAGCGCGTCAAGCAGCGCGGCGGCCAGGCGTCTTACGCCATCTTTGGCTGCGAGCTGGCAGCAGGCCACCACAACGCGAAATTCGATTTTGACGAGCAGATCATGGCGACCGCCGTCACCCTGTTATCAACGCTGGCGCTGAATCAGGCGCAGTTTGGCGGTGCCCAATGATCACCTCATTTATCGCTGATTATATCGATCGGCACCAGGCGCGCTTTAGCGCACTCAGCGACACCATCTGGGACACCCCGGAAACCCGCTTTGCCGAAACCCGCTCTTCCGCCCTGCTGGCAGATGCACTGGCGGAAGAAGGTTTTGAAGTTGAGCGCGGCGTCGGCGGCATCGATACCGCATTTATCGCCAGCTTTGGCAATGGTAAGCCCGTTATCGCTATCCTCGGCGAGTTCGATGCGCTGGCTGGTCTTAGCCAGCAAGCCGGTTGCGCGCAACCTAAACCGCTGGTGGAAAATGGCAATGGACACGGGTGCGGCCACAATCTGCTTGGCACCGCCGGGCTGGCCGCAGCTTTTGCCGTCAAAGCGTGGATGCAGCAGCATCAAACCCGCGGTACGGTGCGCTTTTACGGCTGCCCTGGCGAAGAAGGTGGCTCCGGCAAAACCTTTATGGTGCGCGAAGGTCTGTTCGACGATGTAGATGCGGCAGTGACGTGGCATCCCGAAAGTTTTAGCGGCATGTTCAATCTCAGCACCCTCGCCAATATTCAGGCGGCGTTTCACTTCAAAGGCGTGGCGGCGCATGCCGCTAACTCACCGCATTTGGGGCGCAGCGCACTGGATGCAGTAACCCTGATGAACACCGGGGCAAATTTCCTGCGCGAACACATTGTGCAGGAAGCGCGTCTGCATTATGCGGTAACTAACAGCGGCGGCGTCTCGCCCAACGTTGTGCAGGCCGATGCTGAAGTGCTTTACCTGGTCCGCGCGCCCGAATTGCAACAGGCTCAGGACATTTATCAACGCGTCATTAATATCGCCAAAGGGGCGGCGCTGATGACCGATACGCAAATGACCGTGCGTTTCGACAAAGCCTGCTCCAACTACGTGCCGAATCGCGCACTGGAAGCAGTAATGGAGCGTTATTTGCATCAGTTTGGTTTACCCGATTACAGCGACGAGGAGCGCGCTTTTGCGGCAGAAATCCGCGCCACACTGACTAAAGATGATTTGCGCAATGCGAAACTCAACGCGGCGCGTACCGGCGGCGAAGCGGGCCAGGCATGGGTTGAAACGCTGAACGATAAGCTGTTTATGGATGAGGTCGCGCCGTATGCCGTAACGCGTGAGCTGATGTATGGATCAACCGACGTTGGCGACGTCAGTTGGGTTACACCGACTGCACAATGTTTTGCGCCCTGCTTTACCTTTGGCACCCCGCTGCATACATGGCAGCTGGTGGCGCAAGGCCGCACCAGCATTGCGCATAAAGGCATGTTCTTAGCGAGCAAAGTGATGGCTGCGACGGCGTTAAGCCTGCTGGAGGATCAGGATGCGCTGACGCGCTGTCGTGCTGAATTCCAGCAGATACGTCAGGCACAACCTTACGATTGCCCGATACCAAAAGGCGTTACGCCATCAAAACTGGCCGATTGAGCCACGGACGCGCCTGCGGGCGCGTACCACTATAAAAATAAACGACAAACACAAGACGAGGAAGCACGAATGGAAGCCGCATCGGAGAACAGCAGCCCCGGAAAGATATTCAGTTGGATTGAGCGCGTTGGCAACAAAGTCCCCAATCCATTTTTACTGTTTGTCTATTTAATTGTGGTGTTGATGGTGGCAACAGCCATTATCAGCAGCCTGGGCTTAACGGTAAAAAATCCCAGCAACGGCGAATGGGTGCGGGTGAACAACCTGCTCAGCGTGACCGGTTTGCAGTGGATCCTGCCGAATAGCATTAAGAACTTCAGCAGTTTTACGCCGCTGGGTTCGATTCTGGCGCTGGTGATTGGTGCAGGTCTGGCAGAAAAGGTCGGCCTGCTGCAATCCCTGATGGTAAAAATGGCGTCACGCGTCAGCCGCCGTTACGCCAGCTATATGGTGCTTTTTATCGCCTTCTTTAGCCATATCTCTTCCGATGCGGCGTTAGTGGTAATGCCGCCGCTCGGCGCGCTGATCTTTCTGGCCGTTGGACGCCATCCGGTGGCCGGTTTACTGGCCGCGATTGCTGGTGTTGCCTCTGGTTTTACCGCCAATCTGTTGATCGTCACCACCGATGTGTTGTTGTCAGGCATCAGTACCGAAGCGGCGAAGGCCGTGGGCGATACCGTACATGTCAGCGTGATCGATAACTGGTTTTTTATGGCCTCCTCCGTGTTTGTGCTGACTATCGCCGGTGCGCTACTGACCGACAAATTTGTTGAGCCGCGTCTGCCGCAGTGGAAAGAGGGAAACGGTGAAAAACTTGCACCTCTGACACCGCTGGAGAACCGCGCTTTGCGTGTGGCGGGTATTGCCGCGCTGCTGTTTATTGGTGTGATGGCGTTACTGGTGGTGCCAGAACACGCGCCGTTGCGCGATCCGCAAACCGGTTCGATTATTCCGTCGCCGTTTATCAAAGGCATTGTGCCGGTTATTATTCTGTTCTTCTTCGTCGTGGCGATTGCTTACGGCGTGGTGACCAGACAATTCCGCCGCCCGGATGATATTCCACAACTGCTGGTCGATCCGATGAAGAATATGGCCGGTTTTATTGTCATGGTGTTTCCGTTATCGCAGTTCGTGGCGTTTTTTAACTGGAGCAATATGGGCAAGTTTATGGCGATTGGCCTGACCGACGTGCTGGAGAGCGCAGGCATCAGCGGCGTCCCGGCTTTCCTCGGTCTGATGTTCCTGTCGGCGTTCCTCTGCATGTTCATTGCCAGCGGTTCAGCAATCTGGTCGATTCTCGCGCCAGTATTTGTGCCGATGTTTATGCTGCTTGGCTTCCATCCTGCCTTTGCACAGATGATTTTCCGCATCGCCGATTCTGCTGTATTACCGCTGGCCCCGATGTCGCCATTTTTGCCGCTGTTTCTCGCCTTCCTGCAGCGCTACCAAAAAGATGCTCAGCTCGGCACCTATTACATGTTGATTTTCCCTTATCCGCTGGTGTTTTTTATCAGCTGGATCGCGCTGCTTCTTGCCTGGTATGCGTTGGGATTGCCGATTGGTCCGGGCGTTTATCCGCAGTTACATTAATGGTTTTCGCCATGGACGGCGAAAATTGCAACGTACGTTGCTAAAAACTCACCAACTTGCCTCTCGGCAACGAATCGCGAATTTATTATCCTGCTACCTCTTCGCTTGCTAACGGTTAATTATTTTTAAATCTAATCAAGGCCGCTGGCGAGAATTGCAAACACTGCCACACCGAGGTTCACCCAAAAATGACAACAGCCTGCACAACAGGGATGGCGCCGACGTATGCTTCGTCGGCAGCCAACAATAGCTTAGCGGGGCGCATTGATGCGCTGCCATCCTCCGCCGGTTTATGGCGCTTTATTACACTTCTGGCGCTGGGCGGATTCTTTGAGCTCTACGATCTGTTCGAAACCGGCTACATCAGTTCAGGCTTGCTGGCCGCCGGGATTTTCCACACCGGTAGCGCGGGCGTATTCGGTATTGCCGATCAGGCCGCCTTCGCTTCCGCGACCTTTCTCGGCCTGTTCGTTGGCGCAAGCCTGCTCGCACCCTATGCCGATCGCTTTGGTCGCCGCCTGACTTTTATGTGCGCCCTGATGTGGTATGGGATATTTTCACTGTTGATGGCTTTTCAGCAAAGCGCAGAAACGATCATCCTGTTCCGCTTTTTAGTCGGTATTGGGCTGGGAATTGAGCTGGTCACCATCGATACCTATTTATCGGAATGGGTGCCAACCCATTTGCGCAGCCGGGCCTTTGCCTTTTCATTCTTTATTCAGTTTCTGTCGGTGCCTGCAGTGGCGCTGATGTCGTGGTGGCTGGTGCCGCAAACCATTCTCAGCCTTGAGGGCTGGCGTTGGGTGGTAATTGCGGGCGCGGTATGTTCGCTGGTGATCTGGTTTATTCGTAAAAATCTGCCGGAATCAGCGCGCTGGCTAGCGCAGCAGGGCCGCCATCAGGAAGCACACCGGGTATTATCAGCGATGGAAAAACGTTGCGGCATTACGCCTGGCGCGGATTTCCCGCAGGATGACGCCGCCGCGCAGCTACCGAAAAAAGGGCGTTTTAGTGAAATCTGGGCGCCAGCCTATCGCAAACGTACACTGATGCTAGTGGTAATGAACTTTTTCCAGGCGATTGGTTTCTTCGGCTTTGGTAACTGGTTGCCAGCGTTGCTGTCAGGTAAAGGCACCACCGTGACGCACAGCCTGCTGTATGCATTTTTTATCACGCTGGCCTATCCGCTGGGTTCGCTGATTTGCAGCCGCTACGCCGATAAGTTCGAAAATAAGTGGCAGATTGTCATGTCGTCGCTGATGACGGTCGTGTTCGGTACGCTGTTCGCTCTGCTGAACAATCCGGTGCTGTTGATTATCTGTGGTTTCCTGATCACCTATTCCAACGCCTGGCTGACCTTTAGCTATCACGCTTATCAAACCGAGATCTTCCCAACGCATATACGTGCTCGCGCAGTGGGGTTTTGCTATTCGTTTAGCCGCCTGTCAACGGTGTTCAGCAGTATTCTGATTGGCTTGATTTTGCAGTATGCAGGTAGCCAGGGCGTGATCGTCTTTATCGTGTTGAGTATGCTTATGGTGATGTTGTCGGTGGGCATTTACGGGCCGAAAACGCGCGGGATTGATTTAGAAAATATTTGAGTCAGATCGCTGAACGCAGTTTCTGCCCCTTCTCACGGGAGAGGGGCAGAGATGAGGCGTTTACTTTCCTTCCAGCACGTGAATTTCTGCGCTGCCCTGACGATCTTTCACGTCTTTACGCAGCTCAGAAACGTGTTTCGCGGTCACTTTTTTGTCAGACTGATTTCCCCAGCTGGTGCGAATAAAGTTCACCACATCAGCCACCTGCTGATCGTTCAGACGCCAGCCAAACGCAGGCATGGTAATGGTTGAGGGCGCGCCTTTCACACCCGGCAATTCACCACCTGCCAGCACGATGTGGATCAACGAAGTAGGATCGTCGGCCAACACCACCGGATTGCCGCGCAGCGCCGGATAGAAGCGCTGATACCCGCTGCCATCCGTTTTGTGGCATGCCGCACAACTGTCAACGTATACCGATGCGCCAGTCTGGCTGTCATCGCCTTTCCACAGCGCTTTTGCCGTCGCATCGTCAGCGCTGAACACCGCTTGTTGCGGATCTTTGGCGCCCAGCGATTTTAGATAACGCGCGATTGCCGTAATGTCGTCGTTGCTCAAATGCTGCAGGCTATGCTCGATGACGTCAGTCATGCCGCCAAAGGCTGCCGTGTGATCGTTGCGGCCGTAGCGCAGGAACTGGCGCAGATCGTCTTCGCTCCAGCGACCTAAACCGTCACGATTGTCGCCGCGTAGATTACTGGCGGTCCAGCCGTCAACCGGTGCGCTACTGCCGGAGAGATAATCATGACCTTCGCTGTTGTTCAGGGCTTTTTCCTGCATGGTGATACTGCGTGGCGTGTGACACGCGCCACAGTGCCCCAGACCTTCAACCAGATACCGTCCACGCGCCAGTGTCGGATCTTCCTGGCTGGCGGGCTGGAAAGCTTTCACATCCGGTGCGAACATCGTGCGCCAAATCGCCAGCGGCCAGCGCATCGACAGCGGCCACGGGATGTCACTCTCTTTATTGGGCTGGTTAACCGGTGCAACGCCGTGCATAAAGTAAGCGTATAGCGCCTTCATGTCGTCATCGCTGACTACCGCATAAGAGGGATATGGCATCGCCGGATAGAGCGTGTCGCCATTTTTCGCCACGCCATGACGCACCGCTTTCTGGAAGTCGTCGTAGGTGTAATCGCCAATCCCACTCGCTTTGTCCGGCGTGATATTGGTGGAATAGAGGGTGCCAATCGGGGTTGCCATCGGCAAACCGCCAGCAAAAGGTTTACCGTCTTTGCTGGTATGACAGGCTACGCAGTCACCCGCACGCGCCAGATACTCGCCGCGCTTCACCAATTCGCTGCTGCTGTCGTCCGCCAGCGCGGCAAACGTCATCGTGCCCAGCACCAGGGCCAAAATGCCTTTTTTCATCGCCGTTTTCCTTATGCCTGCACCAGTGGACCCGGATTTTTCAGGTACTGCTCGCGAATGGCTTTTGCTGACCAGTAAGCCAGCGCGGCCACCATGCCCGTCGGGTTATAGCCCAGCCCCTGCGGGAAGGCTGATGCGCCCGGTACAAACACATTCGGCACGTCCCAGCTCTGCAAATAGCGGTTTACTGCGCTGGTGTTCGGATCCTCACCCATAACCGCCCCGCCATTCATATGGGTGGTTTGGTATACGGTGGAATCGAAATGGCTGTCTGCATTTTTAGCGGCGCCCATGATCAATTTAGGGTTCATCGCTTCGGCAATTTTATGCATCTTGCTGACCATAAACTGCGCCATCTTGATGTCGTTCTCCTGCCAGTCAAAGGTCATACGCAGCAGCGGCTGGCCGTGAGCGTCTTTGTAGTTAGGATCGAGATCGAGGTAGTTTGCGCGATATGACTGGTGCGCCCCGTGAGCGTCCATTGATACGTGATGCGTGTAGGTATCAGCGACGGCGGCTTTCCATTTACTGCCCCAGTTTGGCGTGCCGGTTGGTGTTGGCAGGCCAGAAATGGGCTTGGTGCCTGCCTGGTTGACCCAGAACGGCGAGCCACCCACGAAACCGTGCGGGCCGTGGTCAAAATTGTCAGCATTAAAATCATCAACGCCGACACCTGCGCCACCCGCGCCAATAAACGGGTTAGTCGTGGTGTTTTTGTCGAACAGCGCTTTCAGCGTAGAGATGTTCTGGTAGGCGAAGTTGCGGCCAACTGTGCCTTCGTTCGTTAGTGGATTGTACGGCTTGCCGATACCGGATAGCAGCATCAGGTGCACGTTGTGGAACTGGAAAGCAGACAGGATCACCAGGTCCGCAGGCTGTACGACTTCGCGTCCCTGACCATCAACATAGGTCACGCCGGTGGCGCGCTTTTTGTCATCGGTCAGGTTAACGCGCAGTACGTAGGAGTTATTGCGTAGCTCAAACTTCGGTTCCTGACGCAGCGCCGGGAGGATATTCACATTCGGTGAGGCTTTAGAGTACATGTAGCAGGCGTAACCGCTGCAGTAACCGCAGAAGTTGCACGGCCCCATCTGCGCGCCGTAGGTATTGGTATAAGGACCAGAGGTGTTCGCTGAAGGCAGATCGTAAGGATGATAGCCTACCGATTCAGCCGCTTGTGAAAACAGTTGTGCCGAATAGGTGCGTTTTTGCGCAGGCAGCGGGAAGTTATCCGAGCGATCTGGCGCAAACGGGTTACCGCCTTTGTCTTTACCGACCACCTTGCCTTTGATGCTCCACGCGCTGCCGGAGGTGCCAAATACCTTTTCAGCTTTATCGAAGAAGGGTTCCAGCTCATCGTAAGTCACGCCAAAATCCTGGATCGTCATGCCTTCCGGGATAAAGTTCTTACCGTAACGCTCTTCGTAATGGCTGCGCATCCGCAGTTCGGTTGGATCGACCCGGAAGTGCACGCCAGACCAGTGCAACCCGGCGCCGCCGGTTCCAGTGCCGGGTAAAAATGCCGCCAGCTGACGATACGGTACCGCCGTTTGTGACGCGTTATGGCGAATCGTCACGGTGCTTTTGGACAGATCCTGAAACAGCTTTTTGCGGATGTTATAAGTCAGTTCATCGATTGATTGCGGATAGGATCCATCCGGATACGTATCGCGATGCGGACCGCGTTCCAGCGCCAGGACGTGAAGCCCGGCTTCGGTCAGCTCTTTCGCCATGATCGCGCCAGCCCAGCCAAACCCGACAATTACTGCATCTACTTTTTTATTTTCATTGGCCATGCTTACGTTCTCTCCCCGCGAATCGACACTGACGGGAACGGATAACGTTCGCCGCGCTCTACCCAGTCCATAAAATCAGCACGCACGCCAGGGAAGCCAATCAGCTTCCAGCCCACCATGCCCTGATTACCGCCGTGGATGGGATCGCTGAAGAAACCTTCGCGGGTGTTTTGAATCAGAAATGCAAAAAAGGTTTTGCCCGGCAGCTGCTTAAATTCGGCCTTACCGCTTTCCATAGCCTGGAGCAGGGCATCTTGCTGCTCGCCATTGAGTTCAGCGAACACCTTGCCGTGCTGCTGTTTGCTGTAATCATCAGCGTCGGCCAGGCCAAGACGATAGATTTGCTGCGGCACCAGCGGCAGCTGATAACCCAGCTCTTTCGGCAGATCGGGGTTAAACGGGCCCTGCATATACCAGTTCGCCCCTGTGGCGTAAGGGGTATTCATCTGACGATCGATAAATTCAGGGACACCGGCTTCCAGCGCGCCGGGACCGCGTTCATCGTTGGGGATCAGGCGTGCTACCGCCGCCTTGATAAAAGCGAACTCTTCGGCAGTAAACCAGTTGGGTTGATAGTCGCGAGCATGTTGCGGGCCGGCTGGTTCGGCATCTGCAGCCTGCGTCGCCAGCGGTGTTGCTAACGCGCCTATGGCGGTGCTGCCCACCGCCATAGCTGGCGCCAGGGTGATGGTCTTCAGCAAAAAATCCCTGCGTGAATGACCCTTTTTTTGTTCTGACATGACATTGCCTCAGTACCGCATATAATGCGGCATAAAAGGATAAATGATTGCGTTGTAATATTTTTTATATACGGGTTTAGGGTTACAGCTTTTTGTTACCGGTAACAATGGGCGCTAGTGTAACACCACAAGCGATAAAGATTTAGGGCGTCGAAACAAAATCGCACAATTTCATTAACATTTATCCGGGCGCTGTCATTGTCAGAAACATCCCACAACAGACAGATAACGGCCAAAACGATATAACAGACTGCACACAACAGCGGAGAGCCTATGTTTAAATCCTTTTTCCCCCGGCCAGCGCTGTTTTTCAGCTCAGCGGCAATATGGAGCCTGCTGGCGATTTTTGCCTGGTTCGGTTTTGCCGATCATTTACCTGAGCGATGGGCTGCCTTTGATGCCGCCATGAAACAACCGCTACCGACTACAGCCGCGCGCTTTATCGCCGCCAGCCAGCTTTGGTTTTACGCCTATTACTGGATCATGGTGACCGTTTTCGCCCTTGCCTGGCGGATGGTTGATAACCATCCCTGGCAGCGCTGGTCCGTGTGGGGTTCAGCCCTGATTATCTTCGTTACCTGGTTTGGCGTGCAGGTTGGCGTAGCGGTTAACGCATGGTACGGGCCGTTTTACGATTTGATCCAGAAGGCGTTAACCAAGGCCGGATCGGTACAGATCGCGGAATTTTACGCCGAAGTCATAGCATTTCTCGGCATCGCTTTGATCGCGGTAGTCATTGGCGTGATGAATTCCTTTTTTATCAGCCACTGGGTGTTTCGCTGGCGTACCGCGATGAATAACTACTACATGCACAACTGGCAGCGTCTGCGTCAGGTGGAAGGCGCCGCGCAGCGTGTCCAGGAGGACACAATGCGTTTTGCCAGCACCCTTGAAGACTGGGGCGTGAGCTTCATTCAGGCAATTATGACGCTGGTGGCCTTTTTGCCCGTGCTGGTGACGCTATCGCATCACGTAAAAAACGTGCCAGTTCTCGGCAATCTGCCTTACGCGTTGGTGATTGCTGCGGTGCTGTGGTCAGTGTTTGGCACTGGATTGCTGGCGCTGGTGGGCATTAAATTGCCAGGGCTGGAGTTCCGCAATCAGCGGGTAGAAGCCGCCTATCGTAAAGAGCTGGTGTACGGTGAAGATGATGCAGAACGCGCCTCGCCACCCACGGTGCAAGCGCTGTTCGGCCGTGTGCGCTTTAACTATTTCCGCCTCTATTTTCACTATCTGTACTTCAATATCACCCGCATCCTTTATCTGCAGGTGGATAACGTATTTGGCCTGTTTCTGCTGTTTCCGTCGATTGTCGCGGGCACGATAACGCTGGGATTACTGAACCAGATCACCAATGTTTTTGATCAGGTGCGCGGCTCATTTCAGTACCTGATTACGTCGTGGTCAACGCTGGTGGAGCTGATGTCGATCTACAAACGTCTGCGCAGTTTCGAGCAGATTTTGCAGGATATTCCGCATGAAGAGATGATGCGCGAGGCGTCAAAAGACGTTTAGAAAAGTGTCGGCCCCCATTACCGGGGGGCCGGTATGCCCTGGATTACAGCGCGATACGCATTACGCTGTCAGGATTTTTTGGCGGCTCTTTACGCGAACCCGGCTGTTTCACGCTGACAAACAACGCTTTGCCATCCGCTGACAGAGCCAGGCTATTCGGCAGACCCGGCGTTTTCACCGTACGTTTCACTTTATAGCTGCTGGCATCAATAATACTGACCTCGCCCGCTTTACGGTGCGTGACGTACAGTTCGTCGCGATCGGCATTGAACAGCACGGCCAGCGATTCCGGCACGTCAATTTTGTGGATAACTTTCTGATCACGTAAATCAACCACCAGCACATGCGGCTGTTTTGAGTCGCTGAGGAAAGCGCGCTGGCCCTGCGTATCCAGCGAAATATTCAGGAAGAAGTGCTGTTTATCCGCATCAATCTTCTGCTTTCTTTCCACCGCGTTGGTACGCGCATCGATGGTCACCAGCTCACCGTCACCATTCGTCACATACACTTTCTGTGCAGCAGAATCGATGGCTAAACCGGTGCCCATTTTGCCGGTATTCGGCACGGTGCTAATCAACCGTAGCGTTTTGCCTTCCACCACCCACACCACGCTTTCGGGGCCTAAGCCGGTGACATATACGCGATCCGTTTTTGCATCTACCGCGACTTCACGCGGCTGCATCGGACGGACGTGCTCGCTACGTTTGCGACCATCCAGCACCAGTGTGTTCAGCACCTTGCCGCTACTGGCATCCACCGCGGTCAGCGCGCCATTGATGGTATTGCCGAAATAGAGAATGTTGGTTTGTGGATTAATCGCGGCGCCAAACGGTTTTAGCGCGGTAGGAATAGCTTGCTTTACCGCCAGATTCTGCGGATCAAGACGAAAAACCGTGCCGCCCTGGCCGTCAGGACTGTGGGTAGTGGCAAGAAACAGCGTGTTATCTTTCTGACTTACCGCCAGTTCATAAGCGCCTTTGCCAATCGGTTGAGTCAGATCATTGCCCTGGGCTGCTGCCAGGCCTGAAACAGTAAACAGCGCTGTTGCCAGCAGCAGTGGACGCAGCGTCCATTGCTTAGTCGTTAAAGCTTTCATAACTTCTCCATAGTAAATCCACCGCGAAACGCAGCGGAAAGAAAGCTCACCATTACCACCAGATAAATAAAGCAAACAGCCTGACACCGGCTGATGAAAGTTTTTTTGAGAATAATAATTATTTCGCAGAGAAAGGGACAGAATTATTATTGATTGTTTTGTGCGCTACGTGCCGGGCAAGGCGGCACGCAGGCTGTCGCGTCTTAACGGAACACGCTGATCGCTTCCACCAGGCGATTGGCCTGATGTGTCATACGACCCGATGCTTCAGCGCTTTCTTGCACCCGGGCGGCATTTTGGTGGGCAATATCATCCAGATCCTCTACCGCGGTGCTCACTTCACTCAGCGCGATAGATTGCTCAGCCGTGGCGGCGCTAATCTGGGCGATCAATGAGGTCACGTTCTGCACCTGAGACACAATATCCTGCATGGTCCGGCCTGCTGCATCAGCATGTTCATTACCGGACCGCACGCGGCTGGCGCTGGTTTCTACCAGCGTTTTGATTTCACTGGCGGCCTTGGCGCTGCGCTGCGCCAGATTGCGTACTTCACCTGCCACTACCGCAAAACCTTTACCCTGCTCACCAGCACGCGCGGCTTCTACCGCCGCGTTCAGCGCCAGAATATTAGTCTGGAAAGCAATGCCGTCGATGACGCTGGTAATGTTGGCGATACGCTTAGAGCTGTCAGCAATTTCGCCCATCATCTCCATCATCTCTTTCATCACTTCGCCGCCTTTGATTGCCGCGCTGCTGGTATCCGCAGAAAGCGCGTTAACTTCGCTGGCGGTTTCCGTGTTGCTTTTCACAGTAGCAGCCATTTCGTTCATGGTGGCAGCAGTTCGCTGCACGTTAGCGGCTGATTGTTCGGTGCGGCGGCTCAGTTCATTGTTGCTGCGGGCGATCGCATCGCTGGCGCTTAATACGTTAATCGCCTGGCCGCTAACATCGCCCACCAGCCAGCGGAACATCAAACCAAGTTGCTCAATGGCACGCAAAGTCATGCCTATTTCATCGACGCGATCCATCTGCTCAACTTTATGGCTGGCACCGGTTGCCACGCTCAACGCTTGCCTGCACATCCGTTCGATGGGGCGGGAAATCTGTTGCTCCAGCCACAAACTGGCCAGCAGCAGTAAAAGCGCCATCCCGCCGGCAAAGCAACCGAGCGCCACAGGCGCCATGCCGGTTAGCCAGACGCCGACAACGGACAGCGGCAGCAGCGCAAATAACGTGCTGCGAATACGCCAGCGCAGCGGCAGCGTTTTCAGAACTGAACTGAAACGACGCCAGCCGCTGCGTACAATCAGGCCTTTATGAAAGCGACGGCCTTTTGCACGGCCTTCGCGGAAATCGCGGTACAGCCTTTCGGACTGGCGTACTTCTTCTGCGCCCGGTTTGGTGCGTACTGACATGTAGCCCTGCACTTTGCCGTCACGTACGACCGGTATAGCGTTGGCACGTACCCAATAATAATCGCCATTTTTACGGCGGTTTTTGATGAGCGCGGTCCAGGGTTCGCCCTGTTTCAGGGTCGCCCACATATCAGCAAACGCTTCCGGTGGCATATCTGGATGGCGCACCATATTATGCGGCTGCCCATTGATTTCGTCGGGAGAAAACCCGCTGGCCTCAATAAACGCATCGTTGGCGTAAGTAATGTAGCTGTTGAGATCGGTGGTCGACATGAGCGTCGCGCGATCGTCAAACACATACTCATGCTGAGATACGGGTTGGTTGTTACGCATGTAAGGTCCTTGAGGCAAGCCGGCCCAAAAATAAAAATCGGTGTAGGTTTTTTACCTTTTCGGCAAAACTACCCACACTCTTTAGCAATTCTGAATAATTTTTTATTTTAAAAAGACCGCATTACTGTACTACCACCTCGACTAACCCCACTACCGGCCTGGCTCAGCATCAAATTTCATGAATCCCACCTTGCCGGTAAAAATGCCCATCCCGGCATCGCAGATAAACCATTAATCTTATGAAGCTCACACGTTATGCAGCGCCTGACGAATAAAGCCCTGATGCCTGGCGAGCAAGGCTTTCGCTTCATCCGCTTCCAGCCCACCCAGCACCATAACAATGGCGGTTTTACAGTGACCAGAGCATGACGTTAACGCCGCACTGGCGGTAGCTTCATCGCAGTCGGTCGCCTGCATAACGATATTGATCTGACGCTGTAGCAGCTTCTGGTTAGTGGCTTCGACGTCAACCATCAGGTTGCCATAGACTTTACCACTACGGATCATGGCCCCGGTAGTGAGCATATTCAGCACCAGCTTTTGCGCCGTACCGGCTTTCATGCGTGAAGATCCGGTGAGGATTTCTGGCCCTACCAGCGGGGTTAATGCCATGCGGGCGACTTGTGCCATTGTACTATTGGGATTACAGGTGAGCGCGGCAGTGGTGGCACCGCAGGCACTGGCATATTCCAGTGCGCCAAGCACATAAGGGGTACGCCCACTGGCCGCGATGCCCACCAGAATATCTTTATGGCTGAAATGGATGTCTTTTAAATCCTGAGCGCCCTGCTCACGGTTATCCTCAGCGTTCTCAACTGCCTGTAAAATTGCCGTATGTCCCCCTGCAATTAACCCCACAACCTGGGTGCGTGGCGTGCCAAACGTTGGCGGACATTCGCTGGCATCCAGAATACCTAAACGTCCTGAGGTGCCTGCTCCACAATAGATAAGCCGTCCGCCGACCTGAAAAGCCGCGCAAATCGCCTCAACCACTTCGGCAATTTGCGGCACGATAGCTTCAACGGCCAGCGCTACCTTTTTGTCTTCGTCATTAATAACGCGCAGCATCGCTTCGGTAGAGAGTTCATCAATGTTCTGGCTGGCGGGATTGCGACCTTCGGTGATCATCTGGCTGAGATCGATTTTCATTACAGGCTCCGTTTAGGAATAATTTATTCTTTGTGTTTTTTACCATAAAGCATGTTAATTCATCAGGTGAGATCCCTGTTTTATTGATGCGGCGAGGGCCTTAAAAGAGAGGCGTTGATGAAGGTTTAGCGCTTTCGAATCCGCTGTTTCCTGCCGGAAAATACGACAAAAGAAAAAGGGCTCAACATCTGTCGAGCCCTTAAATTTGTACCATTCAGCCGGAATTAACTCGCGGTCTGCGTCCGCAGCTTTAGTTCATACTCTGCTGCCTGTTTCGCATCGAACTGGTCTTCCCAGCGGGCAATAACCAGCACCGCCAGCGCATTACCAATAACGTTCAGTGCGGTGCGCGCCATATCCATGATGCGGTCGACGCCAGCGATAAATGCCAGTCCTTCCAGGGGAATACCGACACTGCCCAGCGTTGCCAGCAGCACCACAAACGACACGCCAGGCACGCCTGCAATGCCTTTCGACGTCACCATCAACGTTAATACCAGAATGATTTCGTCAGACAGCGACAGATCAATGCCATACAACTGCGCGATAAAGATCGCGGCAATGCTCTGGTACAGCGTTGAACCATCCAGGTTAAACGAATAGCCCGTCGGCACCACGAAGCTGGTAATGGCTTTCGGCGCGCCGTAGGCCTCCATCTTCTGCATGATGCGCGGCAATACGGTTTCAGAGCTTGAGGTCGAGTAAGCAAGGATCAGCTCATCCTTCAGAATACGCATCAGCGTGGTAATACGCAGCTTACAGAAGCGCGCCACCGCACCCAGCACTACAAAAGCAAAGAACAGGATCGCCGCGTACACCAGCAATACCAGCTTCGCCAGCGGCCACAATGAAGCAAAACCGAAGTTAGCAATGGTGACAGCAATCAAGGCGAACACGCCCACCGGCGCATAACGCATGATCATGTGTGTCACTTTGAACATGGTTTCAGAGATGCCACGGAACACATTGACCAGCGGATCACGTTGTTCTGACGGTAGCGCCGACAGGCCCATGCCGAATAACACCGAGAAGAAGATGATAGGTAGCATGTCGCCTTTCACCAACGAGGCAAAGATGTTCTGCGGGATCAGCGACAGAATGGTGGCAACCAAACTGTGTGGTCCATGTTGCACCGCTTCGGTCGTGGCTTCGTATTTAGAAATATCTACCGTCACCAGTGTTGACATATCAATGCCACTGCCGGGCTGGAATACATTGGCCAGCGTAATGCCCACCACAATGGCAAGGGTGGTAATGACTTCAAAATAGATGATGGTTTTGACGCCAATGCGTCCCAGCTTTTTCGCATCGCCGACACCAGCAATTCCCACTACCAGCGATGAAACCACAATCGGCACCACAATCATCTTGATCAGATGAATAAAAATATCGCCTGCCGGGCTGAGAATATTAGTGATTAACCATTCACGATCGTCTGGCTGATTATGCAACACAGTGCCGACTACGATACCCAGCACAAGTGCAATCAGGATCTGCCAGGCCAGGCTAATTTTAAAACCTTTCATAACGCGTAATTTCCTCAGTCAAAACCCGTTTCTCTCTACTGCGAAGGTGCAGAAGACAATACACACAGGGAAGTGAGCAAAAAGCCCGGTAAATTAGAGGGTGTTTGTAGACAGCGCCTCGCACGGAAATGCGATGATTCCCATACCCATTTTCAGACGCGGTCTGAGTTGATACCTGAACAACAGGGGCGAGATAAGTACCACTTTCACTAAGGTAAATGCAACCCTTGGTGACTTCGTTTAAATCTTCACCAGAATCCCAGAATAATATGCTGACTCAGTACTTAAAACCTAACCTGCTGTTATGAAAAGTATTAGTACGATAAGTTTACGCATAGCTATGCAGGAATGGCTAAAAATACCCCTGGTTCGTTTGCTGAATTTTTAAACAGGCAAGACACAAAATGTTGCAACTTAATTCTCTATTTTATGCAAGAGGTTAAGCCTGTTTCGTTCGGTAAATTCACTCAATATCACCTGAAGTTTAGTGCGTGATCTATGGCGCAAAAAAGAAACAAAGCTTTGGGGCAGGCTTCAATTAACCTTTGATTGACATATGATTAACCTCTTCAAGGAGATCCGCCATGAGCCAAATATATAAACATCCTGTTCCAGAGAATATCGCAGCAAACGCGTTGATCACTGCCGGGCAGTATCAGACGATGTATCAGCAATCGGTTGACGATCCGGATGCCTTTTGGGGAGAACAAGGAAAAATCCTTGACTGGATGAAGCCTTACAGCAAAGTTAAAACACCTCTTTTGCGCCGGGTAACATTTCTATTCGCTGGTACGAAGATGGCACGCTCAACCTGGCGGCAAACTGCCTTGACCGACATTTACAGACGCGCGGCGATCATCCTGCCATTATCTGGGAAGGTGATGACGCCAGCGAGAGCAAAACCATTACCTTTCGTCAGCTTCACGCTGATGTTTGCCGCTTTGCCAATGTGCTGGAACAGCTTGGTGTCAGGAAAGGCGACGTCGTGGCGATCTACATGCCGATGGTGCCAGAAGCGGCAGTGGCGATGCTGGCCTGCGCGCGTATTGGCGCGGTGCATTCCGTGATTTTTGGCGGTTTCTCGCCTGAAGCAGTAGCCGGTCGCGTCATTGATTCCAACGCCAAACTGATGATTACCGCCGATGAAGGCATCCGTGCGGGACGCAGTATTGCGCTGAAGAAGAATGTTGATGATGCGCTAAAAAATAGCCATGTCACCAGCATCACAAATGTGGTGGTGCTTCAGCGCACCGGCAAAGACATTGGCTGGCAAGAAGGCCGCGATTTATGGTGGCATGACCTGATGAAAGATGCCAGCCACACTCACTCCCCTGCCGAGATGCAAGCAGAAGACCCGCTTTTCATCCTCTATACCTCTGGCTCGACCGGCAAGCCGAAAGGCGTGCTGCACACCACTGGCGGTTACCTGGTGTATGCCGCCACGACCTTTAAGTATGTGTTTGATTACCATCCAGACGACGTCTATTGGTGTACTGCCGACGTTGGCTGGGTCACCGGTCACAGCTACCTTTTGTACGGCCCGCTGGCCTGTGGCGCGACCACGTTAATGTTCGAAGGCGTGCCAAACTGGCCAACGCCACGGCGCATGGCTGAAGTCGTTGATAAACATAAAGTTACGCTGCTGTATACCGCGCCAACGGCGATCCGTGCGTTGATGGCCGAAGGCGATACTGCCATTGAAGGCACTGACCGCAGTAGTCTGCGTATTATGGGATCGGTAGGTGAACCTATTAATCCTGAAGCCTGGGAGTGGTATTACAAGAAGATCGGCAACAGCCGCTGTCCGATTGTTGATACCTGGTGGCAAACCGAAACCGGGGGCTTCATGATCACACCGCTGCCAGGCGCAACCGAACTCAAAGCCGGTTCAGCGACCAAACCCTTCTTTGGCGTGCAACCCGCGCTGGTGGATAACGAAGGCAACCCACAACAAGGTGCGTGTGAAGGGAATCTGGTGATCACCGACTCCTGGCCGGGCCAGGCCCGTACGCTGTTTGGCGATCATGAACGCTTTGAACAAACCTATTTTTCCACCTTTAAAAACGCCTATTTCAGCGGCGATGGCGCGCGGCGCGATGAAGATGGCTATTACTGGATCACCGGGCGTGTAGATGATGTGCTCAACGTCTCCGGTCATCGTCTGGGTACAGCGGAAATTGAATCGGCGCTGGTTTCACACCCTAAAGTTGCCGAAGCTGCGGTGGTGGGCATTCCGCACAGCATCAAAGGCCAGGCGATTTATGCTTACATCACGCTGAATCACGGCGAGGAACCTTCCCCTGAGTTGTATACCGAGGTGCGCAATTGGGTGCGAAAAGAGATTGGCCCGATCGCCACGCCGGATGTATTGCACTGGACCGATTCACTGCCGAAAACCCGCTCCGGCAAAATCATGCGCCGTATTCTGCGCAAAATCGCTACTGGCGATACCAGCAATCTTGGTGATACCTCAACGCTCGCCGATCCTGGCGTAGTTGAGGAATTACTTGAGGAAAAACAGTCCATTAAAATGCCGTAAGTTATCCGGCTGGAAGGTTCACGCTTCCCGCCATTCAATCTCTACGTAGTGTGTTTCTGTAGTCACATATAAAAATATTTTGGCCTGACCGCGCGCTTGCGTGAGGTTCACGCCTGCAAATCCTCTGGAGAAACTGTGATGAACGACGCCCTTTCAAGTCAGGATGCAATCTACCAACAGATCGAACGTAACCCCCGTTTTCATGAACTGGTTCATAAGCGTCAGGCTTTCGCCACGCTGCTGTCACTGATCATGCTGGTGCTGTATGTCGGCTTTATTTTGCTGATTGCCTTCGCCCCCGCCTGGCTCGGTACTCCCCTTCATCCCGGCACTAACGTGACGCGCGGAATTCCCATCGGCATTGGCCTGATTGTGGTTTCGTTTGTGCTGACCGGCATTTACGTCTGGCGCGCCAACGGCGAGTTTGATCGCCTGACGAAGCAGATCCTTCGCGAGGTGAAATCATGATGCATCTCACGTTATGGATACTGGCAGCGCTGCTGCCCAGCGCTGCCATGGCTGATGCGCTGACTGGCGAAGTACAAAAGCAGGCGACTAACTACCAGGCGATTATTATGTTTGTGGTGTTCGTCGCTTTCACACTCGGCATCACCTATTGGGCGTCGAAACGTACCCGTTCACGCAGCGACTATTACACCGCTGGCGGTAATATTACCGGCTTACAAAATGGTCTGGCGATGGCCGGTGACTTTATGTCAGCGGCCTCATTTCTCGGTATTTCCGCGCTGGTTTATACCTCGGGCTACGACGGACTGATCTACTCACTCGGCTTCCTGGTCGGCTGGCCAATGATCCTGTTTTTAATTGCAGAGCGCTTGCGTAATCTTGGCCGCTATACCTTCGCCGATGTGGCGTCCTATCGTCTGCAACAGAAACCGATTCGTACCTTATCGGCCTGCGGTTCGCTGGTCGTCGTGGCGCTGTATTTGATTGCGCAGATGGTCGGGGCGGGCAAATTGATCCAGCTGCTGTTTGGCCTGGATTATCATATTGCGGTAGTGCTGGTCGGGATTTTGATGGTGATGTATGTGCTGTTCGGCGGCATGCTCGCTACGACCTGGGTGCAGATCATCAAAGCGGTCTTGTTGCTGTTTGGCGCAACCTTTATGGCCGTAATGGTGATGAAAGCCACGGGTTTCAGCTTCAATACGCTGTTTACCGAAGCGATGGCAGTGCACCCTAAAGGAATAGCCATTATGCAACCCGGCGGGCTGGTGAAAGATCCCATATCGGCGCTGTCACTCGGTCTTGGCCTGATGTTTGGTACGGCGGGGTTGCCCTTCTTCACCGTCGCGGACGCCAAAGAAGCGCGTAAAAGCGTGTTCTGGGCTACCGGCTTTATGGGCTACTTCTATTTCCTGACTTTTATTATCGGCTTCGGCGCAATTCTGCTGGTGGGCGCCAATCCAGCCTTTAAAGACGCAAGCGGTGCGTTAATTGGCGGCACCAATATGGCGGCGGTACATCTGGCGAATGCCGTTGGCGGCAGTACTTTCCTCGGTTTTATCTCCGCCGTGGCCTTCGCCACCATACTGGCGGTGGTTGCCGGTCTGACGCTGGCCGGAGCCTCAGCGGTTTCTCACGATCTTTACGCCAGCGTTTACCGTAAAGGCCAGGCAAGCGAACGTGATGAGCTGCGAGTATCAAAAATCACCGTGCTGGTGCTTGGCGTGGTGGCAATTGGTCTGGGGATTCTGTTTGAAAAACAGAATATCGCTTTCATGGTCGGCCTGGCGTTCTCGATTGCCGCCAGTTGTAACTTCCCGATTATCCTGCTGTCGATGTACTGGTCAAAACTGACTACGCGTGGCGCCATGGTTGGCGGCTGGCTGGGTCTGATCACGGCGGTGGTACTGATGATTCTTGGTCCAACAGTTTGGGTCCAGGTTTTAGGACACGCAGAGCCGATTTACCCGTATGAATATCCGGCGCTGTTCTCAATGCTGATTGCCTTTGTCGGCACCTGGTTATTCTCCCTCACCGATAATTCGGTACAGGGCGCGGAGGAGCGCAGACGCTTCCGTGCGCAGTTTATCCGTTCACAAACCGGTGCAGGAATCGAGCAAGGCAAGGCGCATTAAAAAAAGGGCGGCTACCCACGGTAAGCCGCCCTTCTCTTTTTCTGTCGGATTAGAAACGCAGTGACGCGCCCACGTAGGGACCATCTACCAGCACGTTATCCTTGCGCCCACCTTTGTTGTCCAGCTCAATGTACTGATACCCAACATGCAGATTCAGCATAGAAATTGGTGTAAAGCTCAGGCCTCCCGCAGCTTCCCGATAACTGTCGAGATGATCGGTAAGCCCTTCAGGCGCATAGTAATATTCGCCGTACAATCCCCACATACTGTTAAAGCTATAAGCCGCACCCGCTCCCAGCGCTAGCGCAAAGCCATCTTTTCCATCTTCTGGATGGGTAAAGATCGTTTTTGCGGTCGGCGCTAAACGTAACGGACCCACATCTACGTTGTAGCCCAAACCTACACCGTAAGTGCTGCCGTCGTGATCGCTGCGCAGCCAGTTGCCTTTTAGAAACAGCCCCGGCGAGGTCGTGCCGAGTCCCAGATTCAGATTAGTATTGTGCTCACCGACATCAACACTTCCTTCGATTGCCTGTGCAGCACCGCTCAACAAAACGAGGCCCAGTGCGCTTCCAGTAACAAGTTGCTTTAACATGATTCCACTCCGTGAAGGACAATAATTTCGGCGGCAAGGGTAACAGCCTGAAAAGTGGAGACAACTAAATTTGGAAAGCTTTACGTAAACAGACATGTCATGGCAGAAAGCTGCGACAACGGGGCCGGAACAGCCGCTGTGAATCGTTATGCGCACTTTTTGCCCTGTTTTTATCTTATTTAAACAAAAGCCGCTCAATCGCAGAGAGGACGGGAATCTACTGTACCGTCCAGAGCAGATGAGCGATCAGCGGAGCCAGCACCACGGTAACCACGCCGGAAAGCATCATGACCAGGCTTGATACGACGCCTTCCTGCTGGCCTAATTGATAAGCCCTGGCTGTGCCAGCCCCATGCGATGCCGCACCGAAACCCGCGCCTTTCGCTACGCCCTGTTTGATCGCTATCCGCAAGAACAGGATATCCCCTACCGCCATGCCAAACACACCGGTGATGACCACAAACAACGCCACTAAATCCGGCTGGCCGCCAATCGGTTTGGCCGCCGCTAAGGCAAACGGCGTGGTGATGGAGCGAACGGCCAGGCTACGCTGGATAGATTCCGGTAGCGTCAGCAAACGTGCCAGCCATACCGAACTGCACACGGCGACCACGGTTGCGGTCAATACGCCTGCGCTCAGCGACAGCCAGTGACGCTTAATAATCGCGATGTTTTCATACACCGGCACGGCAAAAGCCAGCGTAGCGGGCCCCAGCAGCCACAACAGCCAGTGATTTTCGGCAATGTAATCCTGCCAACTGATATGCGTTACCAGCAGCAGCGCCACCAGTACCAGCGGCGTCATGACCAGCGGCATTAACAGCAGCGTGCGCCAGCGGCGATAAAGTCGTTTATTGAGGTAGTAGATCAGCAGCGTAATCGCGACACACAGCAGGCTAAGAGTGAAATCACGCATTATCGTCCTGCTTACGCGCTTCGCGCGCCACTTCATAGCGATAGATCCGGTCAACGACCCATGCGGTGGAAGCCAGTACCAGTAGCGTACTGATGACGATCACCAGACAGATACGCCAGCCTTCAACGCGCAGCAGATCGCCATAATTAACTACCGCCACCACCGCCGGAATAAAGAACAGAAGCATTTCCGCCAGCAGCCAGTTCGAACCGGCTTTGACCCAGCTCAGCGGCAATATGCGCGTTATGATTAGCAGCAGCATTAATAACATGCCGATGATATTGGCAGGCAGCGGCAAATGCAGCCAGCTTACCAGGCGATCGCAACCCATAAATACTCCGATGTACAGCACCAGCTGTAACGGTACTCCGAGTCGCTGCAGCATGTCCGCTCTTCGCGGACTGAGCGCTGACGCCATATTTTTTCTCCCCGTAAATTTTAGTGCTCAGTATAAATCGCGAACAAAGGGTGAAAAAAATGAATTAATATTATTAAAATCATGCCAAAAAGGAATAGTTCATGGACGTCCGCGCCCTGCGTTACTTCACCGAAGTTGTTCGCCAGCAAAGTTTTACCCGCGCGGCGCAGAAGCTGTTTGTCACGCAGCCAACGATCAGCAAAATGCTGCGCCAGCTGGAGGAAGAGCTGGGTTGTACCTTGATTTTACGCGATGGACGGCGTCTGCATCTTACCGATAGCGGTCAGGCGGTTTATCAGCGTGGCTTAATGATTTTGCAAGAATTTCATCAGCTGGAAGCGGAAATTGGCGACATCAACCAGCTTAAAACCGGCGAACTACGGCTCGGCATTCCGCCAATGGTGGGGATGCAGATAGCCGGTTCGATCTCAGCGTTTCGTCGGCGGTATCCTGGCGTGCAGCTAAAAATCTCGGAGTTCGGCGGTTTAACTGTGCAGCAGGCGGTGCTGGCCGGCAGCCTGGATATTGCGCTCACCGCGCTACCGGTCGATGCCGAATTGCCGCTCAACACGCTGCCACTGATGCGTCATCCGCTGTGCGTATTGTTGCCACGCCACGCTGAATGGCTGAGTCGCAGCCATATCGCTTTGCCTGAACTGGCTGAACACCCGCTGCTGATTTTCAATGAAGAGTTCTCACTGAATCGCCAGTTAATGCAAGCGTTCCAGCGGCTTGGCATAACGCCAGACATCGCGGTACGCAGCGGACAATGGGATTTTCTGGCGGCGATGGTCCAGGCGGAAATGGGTTTAGCCGTTTTGCCGGAGCCAATTTGCCAACGGCTGGATAAACAGTCCTTGTTATGGCTGCCGCTGGAATCAGAATTGACGTGGAATTTGGGACTTATTTGGCGCGAAGGCCATTATCTGTCGCGAAGCGCGCAAGCATGGATTGCCTGCTGTCGCGAATACTGGCCCGGTGATGCGCCGCGTCTTTCCGTTTAAAGACGCGGCGTTACGCCTTACTCTTCTTTCTCGATCAGTAACGCTTCCAGCAGATCGAGATCGTGCAGCAATTTCTGCATGGTTTCGTTCGAAATTTGTTGCGTGGCGCGTAGGTGATACACTTCGGCGCGCTCAGCACGCAGCGCGGTCAGACGGAAACGGCGCTCCAGATTTTCAGCAAACAGGGCGTGATCGATGTCATTTTTGCCCTCGGCGCGACGACGCAGATTGCCAATCACGCGCAAGCTCACCTCTCTCAGCAGCTCAGGATCAATATTCTCTTCGGTCTCATTTTCCAGCCGGGATTCCATCTTTTGCAGGCTTTCAATCGCCACGCTCGCCATGACCGCCCGGGCATTTTGCAGCTCGCGGCGATGGCTGGATTTATCAATACCGTCGTAGCCACGCAGCAGAATCGGCAGAATGATCACACCAATCAGCAGCGAAAACAGGATCACGCCGGTAGCGATAAATACCAGTTCATAACGGGCCGGGAACGGTTCGCCACTGCTGAGAAACAGCGGAATGGACAAGACACCCGCCAGAGTGATGGCACCGCGTACGCCAGCAAAAGAAGCAATTAGCAGCTCCTTAAAGGAATAACTGGAGAATTCCAGCGGCTTTTTCTTTAGCAGCCGCTTGCTGAAACGCTGCATGATCCATAGCCAGCCGAAACGCACTACCATCAGCGCGATATACACCAACCCGATGTCAGCGAACAGCATCCACAATTCCACGTTAGGATCGGCGGTTGCCTGATCAATGGAGGTTTGCAGAATATCTGGCAATTGCAGGCCGAGCATCAGGAATACCATGCCGTTAAACACGAACTCCAGCATCTGCCAGACGCTGTTAGCGCGTAAACGCATCGCCAGCGGCGCCTGACGAATAATGCCGGACCGCGTAATGGTCATACCCGCCGCCACGGCAGCCAGGATACCCGAGACGCCTAAATGCTCAGCAATCAGATAAGAGGCAAACGGCAGCAGCAGCAGTAATACCGTTTGTGTCGCTGGATCATCACCGCTCCAGCGGCTCAGCAAACGCAGCGATTTACCGTACAGCCAACAAACAGCCACGCCAGCCACCAAACCGCCAACGGCCACTTTCAGGAATTCAATGCTGGCACCGCCCCAGGTAAACACCATGGTTCCCATCGCTACCGCGACAGCAAACTTGAGTGAAACCAGGCCAGACGCGTCATTCATCAGCGCCTCACCCTGTACAATCGACATAATTTTTTTCGGGATGCGCCCTTCGCCAACAATACCGGAAAGCGCTACGGCATCGGTCGGCGACAGCACGGCCGCCAGCGCAAAGGCAGGGATCAGCGGAATCCCCGGCACCATCCAGTAGATCAGATAGCCAATACCGACGACTGTAATTAACACCAGCACCAGAGCTAATCCGATGATTTCACGACCATGATGCAGGAATTCGCTGATCGGCGTTTTCCAGCCGTCCGCAAACAACAACGGCGGAATAAACAGCACTAAAAACAGCTCAGGATCAAAATCGACGTGCAGACCGAAGTGTGGCCAGGCGAGCAGCGCACCCGCGAGGATCTGCACTAACGGCAACGGGATTTGAAAAGGAAGAATGCGAGCAGCGACGCCAGAAAGCGACACAACTAGCGTCATAATGAGAATAGTAAAAAAGATTTCCATGCTTTCCTTAGACGCCTTGAAGTCTTTTAGTCAATATCGTGAGCGCTAAAGTGTAAAACAAACGCGAGACCAGGAGATTGCCTCGCGTGCGACAAAAGATAAAAAAATAGAAAATATTGGGCGTGCGGCTGCACGCCCGGCTGAATAGTCAGATCGCCCAACCTCCCGCGTAAAACGCAACCAGGGCAACGGCAATCACCACTGTGCCTGTATTCAGCTTGCGCCATTCACCGGCAAAAATGCGTCCTACCACCAGCGCCGCAAAGCCGAGCATAATACCGGTCACGATATTGCAGGTCATGACGATCATGACCGCGGTCAGCAGCCCAGACATCGCATCAACAAAATCATTAAAGTCGATTTTAGCGACATTGCTCAGCATCAGCAGCCCAACGTACATTAACGCAGGGGCGGTTGCGTAGGCTGGCACCAGGTAGGCTAACGGCGACATAAACAGAATCACCATAAACAGCAAGCCAACCACAATCGCCGTCAGACCGGTCTTTCCCCCTGCGGCTGTGCCTGCTGCCGATTCGATATATACCGCGGCAGGCGATGCGCCCACCAAACCGGCAAACAGGCTGGTGACCGAATCGGTGGTCAATGCGCGGCCGCCATTAATAATCTGCCCGTTTTTATCCAACAGGTTCGCCTGTCCTGCTACCGCACGGATTGTGCCGGTGGCGTCAAATACCGCCGTCATCACCAGTGCCAGTACGCTTGGCAGCACAACCGGCTGTAATGCGCCCATAATATCAAGACTGAATACCAGCGACTGACCATTGGCATCCTTCAGGCTCGGCAGGGCGAATAATCCCCGATAGGTAACCGCCGGATCGAAAATCAAACCCAGTAGCGAAATAGCGATGATAGTCAGCAAAATGCCACCCGGTACGCGGCGCTTTTCAAGCCCAATGATAGCTGCCAGCCCCAGCAGCGACATGATGACTGGAAATGAGTCGAAATGACCCAGCGCGACCGGCAAACCCGCTACCGGGTTTTTTACCACCAGGCCCACACCATCTGCTGCAATCAGCAGCAAAAACAAACCAATTCCCACGCCAGTGCCATGTGCTACGCCCATCGGCAAATTACGCAGGATCCATGAACGGATGCCGGTAACTGAGATCAGGGTGAATAATACCCCCATCAGGAATACCGCACCGAGTGCCACCGGCACGCTGATCTGCTGACCGAGCACCAGGCTGAACGCAGTAAAAGCCGTTAATGAAATCGCGCAGCCAATGGCCATCGGCAG
The DNA here is from genome assembly GCF_030283135.1 of Mixta mediterraneensis. Lineage (NCBI taxonomy): Bacteria > Pseudomonadati > Pseudomonadota > Gammaproteobacteria > Enterobacterales > Erwiniaceae > Mixta > Mixta mediterraneensis. The sequence goes on from NZ_JASUAZ010000021.1 coordinate 44,426, forward strand.
GTTAGCCCATAATCCCATAATAATTGAGCCGAAGCTGGCAACCAGACAGGTGGCGACAAATACCGCTGTTGGTGAGAAACCGGCTTTGCCTAACATGCCGGGCACAACGATCACCGAATAGACCATGGCCAGAAAAGTGGTCAGTCCCGCCAGAGTTTCCTGACGTACACTGCTGCCACGCGCAGAGATGGAGAACCAGGCGTCCAGTTTTCCACTGGCCGGGCGTGATTCATTTGACATAATTGAGCCTCAAAGAGTTTTTTGTTGTGTGGATCGCCCTGCGACCGCTGCCCTGAATTCCCTGGGTAAAGTGTTTGCGCCAACAGGTCGCAAACGGAAGGCAAACGTTTACCTTACCGCAGATAATTGACCATTCGAAGATGAGCAAATAAAAAGGCAAACGATTATCCGGCGTTTGCTGGCATATTTTCAACTGCCTGATGGGCATTGTTCAGGATAAATATTTCACCGGGGAGCTTCGCCAGCGTCTGTGCTCCGTTGCGCAACAAACTCTACGCAACGCCTGGCCTTTGAAGTAATAGACTTTTCTTATCATGAGGAGGCGTTGCGCAACGGTGTGAAACGATTGTCGCGCAACGCAAAAAAAGATTCAGCCAGGCAGGTTAATATCGCCACCCTGCTGGATGGCGCGCTGCCAGGCGGCACGCTGCTTCACGGTTTCCAGCCATTTTTGCGTGGCGGGCATATGCTGTAATCCGGCGCGCTGGTTTAACGCCAGCAGCGGAAAACTCATTTGAATATCAGCGATACTAAAACGTTTTCCAGCAAACCATTGATGCGTAGCAAGATGTTGTTCAATCATCTGCGTATGCGGTTTTAGCTGTTTATCCAGCCAGGATTTTTGTATGCCTTTCCCCAGCGCGCCACCAACCGGACGAAGCAGCCAGGGCACCGGTGCCTGCCCGAGTCGGCCAAAAATCAGTTTCATCACCAGCAGAGGCATCAGCGATCCTTCAGCATAATGCAACCAGTAACGAGACTGCAGCATCTCCTCTTCGTCAGAAAGTTTCAGCCGATATTCTGCGTCATATTTACCCTCAAGGTACTCAAGGATCGCGCCCGATTCAGCAATAACCCGGTTTCCGTCGGTGATTACCGGCGATTTGCCCAAAGGATGAACTTTTTTTAATGCGTCAGGTGCCAGCAGGGTGGATTCGCGCTGGTAGCGCTTGATTTGATAAGGCACTTCCAGCTCTTCCAGTAGCCACAGCACGCGATGCGAGCGCGAATGTTCAAGGTGGTGAACGGTAATCATCGTGATGCCCTGTTAGGTTGTGTCAGCCAATTATAGACGTCACTCAGGCTCGGGCAGCTTGTCTCCCTGTTCAGGGTCGAGCAATACCGCACCTGAGCCTTGTTGCCCCAGACGGTCACCGGGATTGCGTAACGGACAATCACGCATTGAAAGACAGCCACAGCCAATGCAGCCATCTAAATCGTTGCGCAAGCGAGTCAGGGTTTCGATACGTTTATCCAGCTCCTCACGCCAGTGCTGGGTCAGCGCATCCCATTCGTGAGTTGACATGCGTTTATTGGCGGGAATGTGTTCCAGGCTGTCGCTCACCGTAGCCAGCGGAATGCCAATGCGTTGTGCAATCTTGATGATCGCCACACGTCGCAGCACATCGCGGCTGTAACGTCGCTGATTACCTCCGTTGCGCGTACTGAAAATAAGCCCTTTAGTTTCATAGAAATGCAGTGCGGATACGGCGACGCCACTGCGTCGCGCCACTTCGCCCGGCGTTAAAACCGGTTTTGGGTAGTTGCGATCTTTTTTCATTTGGCTCTTTACCTCAAGTTAACTTGAGGAATTATACTCGTTCCCCATCAGAACAACGAATCCATCATTCTCCCCAACGCGTTCATATTTCAGGAAAGCAGCGCGCTTACTGGCATAAGACATGAAGCACGACGGGGAAAATCATCACCAGAAGGATGAGACCATGATGCAAGAAGAGATAATTCATACCCTGACGCACTGGATTGACCAAAATCTGGACAAGAGTTTGTCCATTGATGAAGTGGCAGCAAAATCGGGTTATTCGAAATGGCACCTGCAACGTATGTTCCGTACTGTGACGAAACAAACGCTGGGTGGATATATTCGCGAGCGTCGCCTGACGCTGGCCGCTGAAGCGCTGAGCCAGACGCAACGTCCGGTATTTGATATTGCGATGCAGTATGGTTACGACTCGCAGCAAACCTTCTCACGCGTGTTTCGTCGTCAGTTTTCACAAACGCCGACAGCCTATCGTCATACGATGCGCCGTCAGACTATTGCGCGTCCCCGTCTGCTAAGCTTTGATTGCAGCGAAAATATCGCCAGTTTTACCCAACGCACTACCGGTGAGTGCTGCCCCGTTCGTTAAATAGCCGTGCGTCCTTATGGGCGCGCCTTGTCTTTTGTTTTCCTTCTCTTTTTTCACCCGCCGCATTCCGCTCAATCTTCCAGCAGTTTTTTCTACCATACCAGATACAAATTTTGTTCAAAAATTAAAATCGGATGATATAATGTGATACAAGTCACATTATGACCTTGGGTTGACGGAGAAAAAGCACTACCTGGCATGCTTTTCCTCCGCCGGTGATGTCCGCAGATTGTCAGGGATCATTACTGATTTATTGAGGTCGAGCCGATGGCTACGTTAACTACCAGTCTTATTGTAATGCGTTGGGAATTGCTGAGCGCCGTAATGATGTTTTTTGCCAGCACGCTGAAAAACAAACTCCGTCAGGACAGTCACCATGTTATGGCCTTTATGTGTGGCGGCATCGGCTTAGGTATGACCTGCTGGTTTGTAACCGGCCTGATGGGGATTACTCTGAGCATGGAAAATGTGCACAATTTTATGGAAATCTCGAAGAATGCCTTTATTCAGGTGATGAGCCAGGCACCTGCTGACTGGCCAATGCCCTAAAAATTTCCAATAAAAAACCCCGCCAGGCGGGGTTTTTTATATTGCTGTGTACGTTTAAATTTTCTTCAACATGGCAGGGATATTAACATCCTGTACTGTGACGCCCGGTCTCTGTGTTCCGCGGCAGTCCTGAATCCACATATCTCCCATTATCTGATTTAGCCCCCGATCTAAGCCTGTCACCAAACCTGCGCCAGGAGTAAACGTCAGCTCGCCGAAATAAATATGCTCTTCATGGATATACCAGTCAACGCGCACATAATCGAAATCACTGGCCAGCTTCTTGCTCATATCAAGCGCATGTTGCAGCGACGGCATAACGCTGGAAATATCCAGTCCGGTATCGCGAATCGTATGAAAGGCTTCAGTCAGGTTATTCACATAGAAATTCATTGACAGCAGCGGCTGGCAACGGTTGTAGATAACCTGTAACACATATTCAAATTTGCCATCGCGCTTGTTGAACATGTGGAACTTGTAGTCAACAGGCGCGCTTTTGCCATCACCGATGTACTGCTCCACCAGAATGCGCGGCTTGATGTAGCGATAATGAATTTCACGCGCTTCGTTCGCAAAATCGGTTTTTAACCAGCGATAGCAGTCATGAATGATCTGCTGCTTACGTAGCGTGTCCGGCTCCTCAAGCAGAATTTCCACCATATTAGACGCATGGTTCGGTTTGATCACCGTCCCCTTCCAGCAAGGCAAACTGTTCAGGGTGGTCGGATCAGTGGTTTCATGTACCAACGGGATCAGGTATTCACTGCCAATCTTCTCAGCGATAAATTCGCGTACGCAAAACTTATCTGACAATCGACCATAGTTTTGGTAATCGCCATAGACAAATTTGCGGTAAAGCACCTTTTCGTTGAACACCTTCGGCTGACGAAGATTGGGCAGCTTTCTGAACTTGTGAAAGTAGTAGATGCGGTCCTGATAAGACCAGGGCATCTTCTTGATAAAATACTGCACACTTCTTCTGAGTTCTTCTTTCAACTTGAGCATATCGGACCTCATTTGTAGGTTTTGTAGTTGAGTGAGGAAACTTGAATCTTCTGAATGACGCCGTTCTTGAAGAAGTAATTCATTACGGTAAGGGACAAGAGTTCTGACAGGAAAACGCTCCACGCGGCCCCCATGATGCCGTAGCCCTGGATTAACCACCAGGAAAGCGGCACGCTGATGACCATCAAACAGATGATTTTCCTCAACAAATAGTTAAAACCCCCTTCTTTTACCATGTAGCGATAGGCTACAGTCCCCATAGCCGAAAAGCTGGTCGCAATCGACAGCAACGTAATGAGACTTCCTGACTGTGTGTATTCCGAACCGTATAAAGCAATGATGATCCGCTCGCCGAATAGCGAAATGATTAGCAGCATCATCAATGACACACCCATGACATAGCCGTTCAGCCGTGCTGCCAGCTTAATAGCGACATCACCGCGCTCTCTGAATATCTCGCTAAAGCACGACGTAATCAGCGCTACGGGGATGAAAATCCACGAAGCCGAAATGGTATTTGCAGCGGCGAACAGGCCGAGATCACGTGCTGATGCAATGCCCGCCAGGAACATTTGTGCGTTTTTAACCTGCACCGAAATAAAGATGCTGGAGATCGCTAATGGCAGGCCGGCGTACATTAAATAGCGCAGATAGGCGGTACGCTTTTCGCGTGGTGGCATCTGATCCTGATGCTCACGATAAAAGTTGTAGCGCTTGATGACGTATGGCACGAGCGTTACCGCCACAATAGACAGCGTCAGCCACAGCGGATTGAGACGCAGCCAGGCGATAACAAAACTGATCGTAAAGCTCAGCAACATGCCAACGGCATTAGCAATGGTGTTTAGCCGCGAGGCAAGGCGCGCATTGTTATAAACGCTAAAAGTGTCTTGTGTGACGAAAACGGACGCAACAAATGAGGCCAGTGCAAATGCCAGGAAATTTTCCTGCATGTTGTACCAGACCCAGATCAGCACGGGAACGGAAGTCAGAAGCAATAAAACCATCCGCAGCGTGCGCGCAATGGTCATCAGGCGCAGCCCTTTAGACGCGTTTTTACTGACGCGTTTAAAAAGAATGGTTTCAGTACCGAATATCGCAACGGTTTGCACCATTGCAAATAAAGAGGTTGAGAACGCCATTTGACCAAACACTGTTGGGCCAAATGATTTAGCCACGTAAGAAGTCACAAATATGACGCCAAATACAGAGATGATTTTCTCAGACATCATCCAGGCGGCATTAGACATTACGCTCAATTTCATCGATTCTTCCTTAGCATTACTGAACTACAACCGCTTCGGTACAACGTCCCTGTAACGAATTAATAAGCGCTCAGTGGACCTGGCGAAAATTAAAAGTTTCAAACCAAACTGGTCCGAAAAATGAGAATAAGAGCATGTTTCGGAGAATCATTTCAGGATAATTCTTATTATATTTGGTGCGAATAACTTGATGTGGAAACGATTTCAAGCTGAAATGACCGCAGTATTTTAAGAGACTTAATCAGCATATTAATCAAGCTCGTTATACTAAATATCCAATGTACGTAGTATTTTTTTCGTATTTGGGATGTGATGAATCTATATCAAAATCCCTTCTCCAGGAAGGCGTGCTAAGCCGATCGGAATAAAATAAGATTTATCCCATGATGATATTTCTTCCAAATATCTTAATTTAACCTTCGCAATTCAATTCGAGCACTTTAATACTGTATTAATAGAATACTTGCAGTGCCAGGATTTATTAAAGTCATTCTCATCCATTAATCGATAAGAAAGGTAAGCGCATTTATGAGAAAGTCACGATATAGCGAAGATCAAATCACAAATGCCATTAAAGCTTCTGAATCAGGCGTTAAAGTCAGGGAGATTTGTGAAGAGCTTGGCATCTCTGAAGCAACCTTCTATAGCTGGAAGAAGAAGTTTTCTGGGCTGTCGTCAAAAGAAGGAAGAAAGATCAAGGAGCTGGAAGAGAAACTACAGAATCTTACCCGCGAACTACAGGTGCTCCACTCAGATAAGGAGATGCTACAAAGCGTATTGAAAAACTTCTTTACCACCAATGAAAAGCGTCAGGCCGTCAACTTTTTACAGAGTACTTTTGACATCGGAACCCGCCGCAGCTGCCGTTTACTGGATATTAGCCGTAGCGTTTATCATTATCCGTCAGGAACAGAAAATCGTTAAACTCAATGCTACCGCTTTTACTGGACTTAAAGCTGAGATTTGTTCTTACCAGAAGAGATGAAGATCATTTAACAGGACATTTGTGGCTACTCTTTCCGCACCATTAATTACTAATGAATGGTTTTGCGGTTAAGCTTCTTTTTTTGCGGTAAAATTGATTCGCAACAGCAAAAGTCTCGCTTCCTACGCAACTTTCCCCCCGCCCAATCTCATTTCGATGAGATTGGTGCTTCTTAAATATTTAATCAGCCCTGCTAATCAACGGAACTAAACACAGACAATTCTGTTAAGCTGACTTAAACAAGTTAAAAAAACAGCATTTGTTTTTTCTCAGTTTAGCCTGGATCTACACGAATTTTATATTGCCGAAAATTCACCCACCGCTAGCTGTTAAGTTACAGACTTCACCAGGAATAATCCAAAAAGAACAGTTTATAGATGCTTATCACTTTAATGCGTTAAGCGGAATTTATGCGCTAAAAATATTCACATCAGATTCTGGAAATTAACCTTTAATTAAAAACGAAGCGGCAGTTTATTGACGTAATTCTCTTTTAACTGAAATAAAAACTGGTTTAACCCGCTGTTTTATCAAGCTCAGAAAACCGTAAAAAGGCAGCAGCGAGAGTTAAACAGGGACAAAGGGAGCGGATTCAGCCTTGCTGGCTGCTAAATTTTTACCCTACCAATGATTAAAAGAGAGGTTTTAAAGCACCTGTCAGCTGCAAAACATCCCCGACAGAAATTTTAGACAGGCTTAAAACCCACCCTGCAAAGGTTTTCGCAGCGCGAAGAATATGAAGAAACCGCATAAAGAACAGAAAAAAGGTGAAAAATTCGCCGCTACAGGCGGAAAAGAGAGGCGGTAAATTCTTAAAATTCAGCAAAATCAGCGAGTCGCGCTGTCAGGTTTTATTACGCCAGCGCGAATGCTCAGATCTTAATTTCAGCCACCTGCGCTTCAGGCTTAATACGCATGGCCCAAATCACGCCCACCATCAGACAAAAAATGCCCGTTATGGTTAGCAACGGCGGCCAGCTCTGGCGCCAAAGGAATGTCCATAACAGCCCAAACAGGATTTCAAAGACAATTAATGGCCCCATTAATACGGTTGGCAAACGCTGACTGGCAGCATTCCAGCATAAGGTTCCCAGCCATGAGCACAGTAAGCCAATGGTCAGCATCAGTGGAACAAATACGCCGGGATGAGGGCCGAAAGGTAAATCAAAGTCGGGGCGTTGCCAGGTGAGTTGTACACTGACGAAGCCATACATGATTAACGCCAGCGGCAATGTGACTACACCCTGCGCTGTGGCCCAGGTTGATGGCCTGAGCTGTGGATGCGTACGCAACCAGCGAGCATTACGCAGCGGATACCATGTCCAGCACACGACGGCCATGATCGCCAGTGCAATGCCTGTCAGGTAGCGACCGAATGCAAAGCCTGCTTCCTTTCCATGTAACTCTGCCACGTTTACGCATAACAACCCCGCCGCGATAACAATTAATGCAGGAATTAAGCGTCGCCAGGAAAGTCGCCCTTCAAGGTGACCGTAACGCCAGTTGGCTGTCACTGCGATAACCACGGGTAATGTGCCGATAATCATGGTTGATACTGGCGCACCGGTACGCTGGATCGCACTGGCAAGAAAAGCGTAATAGAGCAAATTTCCGACCAGAGAGAGTTTCAGCGCTTCACGCCAATCGGCAGAGGCCAGTTTGCGCAGGCGTTGGCGATCGTGCCAGGCCAGCGGCAATGCAATCAAGCCAAATGCCACATAACGCCCCGCAGACTGAAGCGTGCCGGGATAATCCGGCACCAGCAGCGGGCCGACAAAAATCAATCCCCACATCAAACCTGCGGTAAGGGCAAACATTACGCCAGCAAACATTTTTTCTTCCTTTATAGAGAAACCCGCACAGTGTGGCGAAATGACGAAGGAATTGCCTGTAGCAGATGGCGACAGCGCTGCATGCCCGATTCATTAGCGCCATTATCAAGTGATTTAGGAGTATACAATTCAAACGTATAGCGGGAAATGATGGCCTGATAGCGCCCTGCAGCCGGTAATGTCGTTAATTGCTGAAACTGGGCGCGATCGTTTTCGCAGAGAAATGACCGCAACGCCTGCATGTCGTCCCTCTTCGTTACGTTGTGTTTGCCATATATGTTTGCGCAACCGCTTACTGTGTCGATACCCCTGTTAAATCTGGGGGCAAGCTCTGATCATAACAGCCGATGGGCATCGGCACCTGGACCAGCGCTGAAGAGTTGTTCAAACAACAGGGTGAAGGGTAAACAGAACAGCCATTGACGCATTATGCGGCGACGAGCGACCTGTGCTGAGCTGCTGAATTTTGGCGGAAGGGTATTAACAGAAAAGGCCCGGCTGACCGGGCCTTTTAGCAGAGGGAATGACTATGCGTACACAAGGATCAAAACGGGATATCGTCGTCAAAATCCATTGGCGGCTCGTTATTATTACTTGCCGGTGCGCTCTGCGGTTGCGGACGTGACTGCGCGCCGCCGCTGAACTGATTATTGCCGCCCTGCGGCTGCTGAGGTTGCCCCCAACCGTTATTGTTGTTCTGCTGGCCCCCCCCTGCTGGTGCGCCTGCATTACCGCCCTGGCGTCCACCCAGCATTTGCATGGTGCCGCCAACGTTAACGACAACTTCGGTGGTGTAACGATCCTGGCCGCCTTGATCCTGCCATTTACGGGTGCGCAACTGACCTTCAATATAAACCTGCGAACCTTTACGCAGATATTCACCGGCCACTTCAGCCAGCTTGCCAAACAGCACGACACGATGCCATTCAGTAACTTCTTTGTTTTCACCGGTTTGTTTGTCACGCCAGCTTTCCGACGTAGCCAGCGTAATGTTGGCAACAGCGCCACCATTTGGCATATAACGCACTTCCGGATCCTGACCCAGATTCCCGACAAGAATCACTTTGTTAACGCCACGACTGGCCATGTTGCTGTCTCCCGATGAGTTAATGCTAAAAGTCTAAACGGTTAATTCTAACACGTCCTGAATGCTGTTCCCACTTTCGAGCAGGCTTCCAATTTTGAACATTGCTTCGCCAAAAAGCAAAGAAGTACTGGATATTTATTCAGGCTATTTTTTGTGCCATAATGATGCGTTTATTCTGACCGTGTCGGCAAGGCACGGAGAGTGCTTCTAATCCGGGAAAGGTGAATGGATAAGATCGAAGTTCGTGGTGCCCGCACCCATAATTTGAAAAACATCAACCTGATCATCCCGCGTGACAAACTCATTGTGGTAACCGGCCTTTCAGGTTCCGGTAAATCCTCTTTGGCGTTTGATACGCTGTATGCGGAAGGCCAACGCCGCTATGTGGAGTCGCTCTCTGCCTATGCGCGCCAGTTTCTTTCCTTAATGGAGAAACCGGACGTCGATCATATAGAAGGGCTGTCGCCAGCCATCTCTATTGAGCAGAAATCTACGTCACACAACCCGCGCTCAACCGTCGGCACGATCACTGAAATTCATGATTATCTGCGCCTGCTGTTTGCTCGTGTGGGCGAACCCCGCTGCCCGGATCATGACGTTGCACTGGCAGCACAGACAGTCAGTCAGATGGTTGATCAGGTGCTGGCCCAGCCTGAAGGTCGCCGCCTGATGCTGTTGGCACCAGTGGTGAAAGATCGTAAAGGTGAGCATAACAAAACACTGGAAAACCTGGCGACACAGGGTTATATCCGTGCGCGTATTGATGGTGAAGTGTGCGATCTCTCCGATCCACCGAAGCTTGAACTGCAAAAAAAACACACTATTGAAGTGGTCATTGACCGCTTCAAAGTGCGTGAAGATCTGGCAACACGTCTGGCAGAATCGTTTGAAACGGCGCTGGAGCTGTCTGGCGGCACCGCAATCGTCGCCGATATGGATGACATTGCAACGGAAGAGCTGCTGTTCTCGGCTAACTTCGCCTGCCCGGTTTGTGGTTACAGCATGAGTGAACTGGAACCACGGCTGTTCTCCTTTAACAACCCAGCCGGAGCTTGCCCAACCTGTGATGGCTTAGGCGTACAGCAGTATTTTGATCCCGATCGGGTGATACAAAATGCCGAGCTGTCGCTGGCAGGCGGGGCAATTCGCGGCTGGGATCGCCGTAACTTCTATTATTTCCAGATGCTGCGCTCACTGGCCGAACATCTCAGTTTCGACATTGAAGCGCCATTCAGTAGCCTGAAAGACAGCGTGCAAAAAGTCATTTTGTACGGTTCTGGCAAAGAGAGTATCGAATTCAAATATATCAACGATCGTGGTGATACCTCGGTGCGCCGTCATCCGTTTGAAGGCGTGCTGAATAATATGGAACGCCGCTATAAAGAGACCGAGTCATCAGCAGTGCGTGAAGAACTCGCGAAGTTTATCAGCAATCGTGCCTGCGCCAGCTGCGAGGGCACGCGTTTGCGTCGCGAAGCCCGACACGTTTACGTTGAAAACACCACACTGCCGACCATCTCCGAAATGAGCATTGGCCACGCCATGTCTTTTTTCGAGAATCTGAAGCTAAGCGGCCAGCGCGCCAAAATCGCTGAAAAAGTTCTGAAAGAGATCAGCGATCGTCTGAGTTTTTTGGTAAATGTCGGCCTGAATTATTTATCCATGTCGCGTTCAGCGGAAACGCTGTCCGGTGGTGAAGCACAGCGTATCCGTCTGGCAAGTCAGATTGGCGCCGGGTTAGTCGGCGTGATGTATGTGCTGGATGAGCCATCCATCGGTTTACATCAGCGTGATAATGAACGCCTGCTCGGTACGCTGATCCACCTGCGCGATCTTGGTAATACAGTCATTGTGGTTGAGCATGATGAAGATGCGATTCGTGCTGCTGACCACGTGATCGATATTGGTCCTGGCGCAGGCGTGCATGGCGGTCAGATAGTGGCTGAGGGTACGGTTGATGAAATCATGGCGGAGGAAAAATCTCTTACCGGCCAGTTTCTGAGCGGCAAGCGTGAAATTTCCGTACCGCAAGAGCGGGTAAAAGGCGATCCCGCCAGAGTGCTGAAAGTTACCGGTGCGCGCGGTAATAACCTGAAAGACGTGACGTTAACGCTGCCGGTCGGTCTGTTTACCTGTATTACCGGTGTGTCCGGTTCAGGTAAATCAACGCTGATTAACGATACGCTGTTCCCGATTGCCCAGCGTGCGCTCAACGGCGCAACCATCGCCGAGCCAGCGCCTTATCGTGAAGTTAACGGTCTGGAGCATTTCGATAAAGTTATCGATATTGATCAAAGCCCGATTGGGCGTACTCCACGCTCTAACCCGGCAACCTATACCGGTATTTTTACGCCGGTACGTGAACTGTTTGCCGGCGTGCCGGAATCACGTTCACGTGGCTACAATCCGGGCCGGTTCAGTTTTAACGTACGCGGCGGTCGCTGTGAAGCCTGCCAGGGCGATGGCGTGTTGAAGGTTGAGATGCACTTTCTGCCCGATATTTATGTGCCCTGCGACCAGTGCAAAGGAAAACGCTATAACCGCGAAACGCTGGAAATTAAATACAAAGGCAAAAGTATCCACGAAGTGCTGGAGATGACCATTGAAGAAGCGCGTAAATTCTTCGATGCTGTTCCGGCGCTGGCGCGTAAGTTACAAACGCTGATGGATGTTGGCCTGTCATATATCCGCCTGGGACAGTCAGCGACCACGCTTTCCGGCGGTGAGGCACAGCGCGTGAAGCTGGCGCGCGAGCTGTCAAAACGTGGTACGGGCCAGACGCTGTATATCCTTGATGAACCCACCACCGGCCTGCACTTTGCCGATATTCAGCAGCTACTGGAAGTGCTACATCAGTTACGCGATCAGGGTAATACCATCGTGGTGATTGAGCACAACCTGGACGTTATCAAAACGGCAGACTGGATAGTCGATCTTGGTCCAGAAGGTGGCAGTGGTGGTGGCGAAATTCTAGTTGCCGGCACACCGGAAACGGTGGCTGAGTGTAAGAAATCCCACACCGCACGTTTCCTTAAGCCCTTGTTGAAGAAATAATCCTGTCCGGCCCGCTTTATGCGGGCCTTATTTTTTGGCTGCCCAATCAGCCAGAGAAATGCAGAATCAGGCAAGATTCAGACATGTATAGGCATATACGCCCCAGGCTTCCCTGACTATGCTTAAGCGGTTCATCTTTGGCACGCCCTTCGCGTCGCTCTGTTTGCAGCGGATTTGTCCTGCTGCATGCCTTTCAAAACACTCACGACACATCGAAACTGGAGACACCATGAATATCACGCATGCGTACGCTGCTCAGGATGCGAAATCCAAACTTGCACCGTTCGATTACAAACCGCGCGAACTCCGTGCACATGATGTGCAACTCGACGTTTTGTATTGTGGCGTTTGCCACTCTGACTTGCATCAGGCGCGCAACGAATGGAAAAATACCATTTTTCCAGTTGTACCAGGCCATGAAATTGTCGGACGCGTCACCGCAGTCGGTGCACATACTCAGAAATATAAAGTAGGTGATCTGGTTGGCGTTGGCTGTATGGTTGATTCCTGCCGTAGCTGTCTAGGCTGCCAGGAAGGTCTGGAGCAGTATTGTGAAAACGGTTTTGTCGGCACCTATAACGGTGAAGATCGCGAAACCGGTGCTATCACGTATGGTGGCTACTCCACCGCAATGGTTGTGGATGAAAACTTTGTGCTGCGCATTCCAGAAAACCTGGAACTGGCGGGAGTCGCACCGTTACTGTGTGCAGGCATTACCACGTATTCACCGCTGCGTCACTGGAATGTCGGTCCGGGTAAAAAAGTCGGTATTGTCGGGCTGGGCGGCTTAGGTCATATGGGCGTGAAATTAGCTCACGCGATGGGGGCACATGTCGTTCTGTTCACTACCTCGCCGTCAAAAATTGAAGATGGTAAACGTTTAGGTGCCGATGAAGTGGTGATCTCGAAAGATGCCGATCAAATGGCGCAGCACAATAACAGTTTCGATTTTATCCTTAACACCGTGGCGGCTCAGCACGATCTGAACCCCTTCATCGCCCTGCTAAAACGCGACGGCAACATGACGCTGGTGGGTGCGCCAGAACATGATCATCCGGCACCGCAGGTATTTAATCTGATCTTTAAACGCCGCAGCATTGCTGGCTCACTGATTGGCGGCATTGCTGAAACGCAAGAGATGCTGGATTTCTGCGGTAAGCATGACATCACATCTGATATTGAACTGATTGCGATAAATCAGATCAACGAAGCCTATGAGCGCATGTTAAAAAGCGATGTAAAGTATCGTTTCGTTATTGACATCAATACGTTGCGTGAGGAATCCGCCGCTTAATGGGTTACAGCAGATCACCGGCCCTCGCTTATTTACCCGGCGAGGACCGGGTTTCGCGTCTACTTTGTGTTGTCTGCCTGCTGAAACGAAGCATCGACCAGATAGTAAATCTGCGAATCTTTTAGCGACCCATCCAGAAACAGCGTGTTCCAGTGCGATTTATTCAGATGCTCACTGGGAAAAACATCAGCGTGTTCTTCACGAATCAGATCGGCTAAAGCAGGGGTGGATTTCAACGATACCGCCGGACACCCCTTCACTTCATGCACCATGGCGAACAGGATGCCATTACTTTTTATCTGGGTGGCTTTCCAGCCGCTTTGTACGCTTTGTTCTGCACCCGGTTTGTTCATGCAGTAGCTCAATAACTCTGAAGTATTCATCCTCATTCCCCTTGTAAGGTGGCGACTATGCGCCTTGCGCCGCCATGTATGCGATGTTCTCCCAGCCAAATGCCTTGCCAGGTGCCCAGCACCAATCGTCCATGCTGGATCGGCAACATAAGTGAAACGCCTAACATGGATGATTTAATATGGGCAGGCATATCATCACGCCCTTCATAATCATGCTGATAGGGTGCATTTTCCGGAACGTAGCGCATGAAATGCTGCTCCATGTCACTACGCACTGTGGGATCGCAATTTTCATTCAGCGTTAAAGACGCCGATGTATGCTGCAACAGCAAATGCAGCAGTCCCGTCTTGATGTTGGGCAGCTCAGGCAGCTGGCCGACAATCTCGTCGGTTATCAGATGAAAGCCGCGTGATTTCGCGCTCAGCGTTAAGGTTTGTTGATACCACATGCTTTTTCCCTGAATGGATGACATCGTTTAAGTGTGCAACATGTCAGGGAAAGGTAAACCCCACAGGGAAATTAAAAACGGCGCTCGCTTGTTGCCGGCTAAAACAGTATTCAGATCAGATTATGTTCCGTGACCATAATCGGGTAGCGGTCCCGATGACGGATGCCATTTGACGTTATAAAAAAACCGCCGCATATTAGCGACGGTTTTTCATGCCTGCCCAGCGTTACATCACCGCAGCAAAGGCTTCTGCAACCTGATGGACGTTATGGCTGTTCAGTCCGGCGACGCACATGCGGCCGCTACCGATTAAGTAAATACCGAACTCTTCGCGCAGGCGATCCACCTGCTGGGCGCTGAGTCCGGTATAGCTGAACATACCACGCTGCTTCAGCAAATAATCAAAGTTTTGCCCCGGTAATGCCGTGCTCAAAACCTGTACCAGCGCTCTACGCATGTCGATAATCCGCAGGCGCATCGCTTCAACTTCTGCCAGCCAGTTGGTTTTCAGCGCATCGTCATTCAGCACACGCGCGACAACCTGTGCGCCAAAATTAGGCGGGCTGGAATAGTTGCGACGTATGGTCGCTTTCAGCTGGCCCAGTACCCGGCTGGATTCTTCGGCGCTATCACAAACGATCGACAATCCACCGACGCGCTCGCCGTAAAGCGAGAAGATTTTAGAGAACGAGTTGCTTATCAACGCAGGCAAACCCGCTGCTGCAATGGCGCGAATGGCGTAAGCATCTTCTTCCATCCCCGCGCCAAAACCCTGATAAGCAATATCAAGGAACGGGATCAGTTCCTGCGCTTTTAACACTTCTGTGGTTTCATCCCACTGCGCGTTAGTCATATCAGCGCCGGTTGGGTTATGGCAGCAAGGATGCAGTAGCACAATGCTTTGCTTTGGCAGCGTTTTTAGTTTGTCGATAAACGCGTCAAACCGTACTCCGTTAGTTTCAGTGTCATACCATGGATAGGTGTTCACCTCAAAACCCGCACCGCTGAAAATGGCAATATGGTTTTCCCAGGTCGGATCGCTCACCCAGACGTTTGATTGAGGAAAGTAACGCTTCAGGAAGTCGGCACCAACTTTCAGCGCTCCGGATCCTCCCAGCGTTTGAATAGACGCAACGCGGCCGGCTTTCAACATCGGATGTTCGGCGCCAAACAGCAGCGGCGCGATTGCGTTACGATAAGAATTTAAGCCTTCCATCGGTAAGTACAGCGAGACTTGCTGCGGTTCGGCATGCAGCTGTTCTTCTGCCTCAGCGACAGCCTGCAGCTGAGGGATAATGCCCTGCTCGTTGTAATAGAGCCCGATGCTCAGGTTAACTTTATGTTCACGTGGATCCTGTTTAAAGGCTTCCATCAACGACAGAATCGGATCGCCAGCATAAGCATCAACGTTTTGAAACACGGTGCAGATCTCCATGATTAGTCTTAGTAAGCGGGTAACAGTTTGTCATTAAACCACGTATCGTCCCGGACGATGGTTCATGGCGATAATCAGATTGAGGATCACCGCACCTGCAACCGACGCGAGAATACTGGCAGGTTCACCACAAATAGCGAAGCCAGCACCACACAGCTATCGACGGCCATCTGCAGTTTTCCGGCGCGGATACCAAAACGATCCTGTAGCCAGAGTGCCAGAATATTGACGCCACCGAGGCTGGCTTTATGACGAAACAACACTATAAACCCAATCCCCATGATCACGTTACCGAACAATACCGCATAAAACGGATTGAGACGGGAAAAATGAATAAACAGCGGATGCAAATGGCTGAACAGTGAAACCAGGCCTACCGCACAGAATGTTTTTAGCGTGAATCCCCAGCCCATGCGGCGCACAGCCAGCCAGTAAAACGGCAGGTTAATCAGAAAGAAGGCGCTCCCAAATGACAACGGAGACACATAGCTTATTAAAATGCGATGCCTGCGGTACCACCGGTTAAGGCACCCGCCTGCTTTAACAGGATTACGCCAAAAGACACCATAAAGTGCCCATCACAATCGCTAGCGTATCTGCAATGCGGGAATGGGGAATACGGGAAGGTTGAACAACGTTCATCCATAGGGGTTTTCTCATTGCAAATGATGCCGTTCAAGTGCAAAAAACACACCAGACCGGCAGCACTATTCTGCTACGGTCAACGCCAGAAATTATTCCGTTGATAATTAAAGCGATTCACTTCAGAACATTGTGCATACAAGCAAACGATAACCGCCGATTTATGTGCAAAACCCCTTTTCTTGCGTGTTTTTTGCATTATTTTACGTCATTGTGCACTGAAAAAACCGCTTACGCCCCCTTTTGGCGCGCCGGATATTCAGGGATCATCAACCCGTTCTCTTTCAGGCGACCTAATACCACTGAGGTTTTGACGTGAGAAACGCTCTGATGCCCGGCGACAAGCTGACTGATTAACGCGCTGAGTGAAGGCAGATCAGAGACCGCAACTTTCAGCAGGTAATCGGCATCGCCCGTCGTTTTATACGCATCAACAATGGCCTCTTCCTGCTCCACCATACGATGGAAACTTTCAACATATTCTGCGGTGTGATTAATCAAACGCACTTCTATCAAACCAACCATACCCAGGCCAATCGCATCGGGCGACAGGCGTGCATGATAACCAAGAATCAGGTTGGCCTGCTCAAGGTTGATGCGGCGGCGTGAACATTGTGATGCCGAAAGGCCGACCAAATCACTCAGTTCCTGATTAGTCAGGCGGCCATTAGATTGCAATAAAGTCAGTAATTTAAGATCGTAATCGTCTACGTGGTTCATTCTGCTTCCAGAGCGTTATAAGCGTCGCTTTGTTACAGATAACCTGATTACTGGCGGGGTTGTCCAACACTATTTTCTGATGGCGTGACGGTCATGCACAGAACGTGCATGACGTGACAGAGAAAAGATTATTCGTCGTCGTATTGCGGACCTGCATAGTTATCAAAGCGTGACCATTGTCCGTTAAAGGTCAGACGAACCGTCCCGATAGGTCCGTTACGTTGCTTACCGAGGATGATCTCTGCGATGCCTTTAAGATCGCTATTTTCGTGATAAACCTCATCACGATAGATAAACATGATCAGATCAGCATCCTGCTCGATCGATCCTGATTCACGCAGATCCGAGTTCACCGGGCGTTTATCTGCACGCTGTTCCAGAGAACGGTTAAGCTGTGACAGCGCCACGACCGGCACATTCAGTTCTTTCGCCAGCGCTTTAAGCGAACGCGAAATCTCAGCAATTTCCAGCGTGCGGTTATCAGACAACGACGGCACGCGCATCAGCTGAAGGTAATCGATCATAATCATGCTCAGACCGTCGTTTTCGCGGTAAATACGGCGCGCGCGTGAGCGAACTTCGGTTGGCGTCAGACCGGAAGAATCATCGATATACATGTTCTTCTTCTCCAGCAAAATACCCATGGTGCCGGAAATACGCGCCCAGTCTTCATCATCAAGCTGGCCGGTACGAATACGCGTTTGATCCACGCGTGACAGCGACGCCAGCATACGCATCATGATCTGCTCGCTGGGCATCTCCAGACTAAAAATTAGCACCGGTTTGTCGTGCAACATCGCGGCGTTTTCGCAGAGATTCATAGCGAACGTGGTTTTACCCATCGAAGGGCGCGCCGCGATGATAATTAGATCTGAACGCTGGAGGCCGGCAGTTTTCTTATTGAGATCCTGATAACCGGTATCGACCCCGGTAACGCCGTCATGTGGCGTTTGGTACAGCGATTCGATACGCGAAACGGTGGCTTCAAGGATTTGCTCGATGTTTTTCGGGCCATCATCCTTGTTTGCACGGGCTTCCGCAATTTTAAAAACGTTGGACTCGGCAAAATCCAGCAGGTCTTCGCTGCTGCGACCCTGTGGATCATAACCCGCGTCGGCAATTTGATTGGCGACAGAAATCATCTCACGTACAACGGCTCGTTCGCGCACAATATCCGCATAAGCGCCAATATTCGCCGCACTTGGCGTATTTTTGGCTAATTCCGCCAGATAGGCAAAGCCGCCAGCCATGTCCAGTTCGCCACGCATTTCCAGCGATTCAGAAAGGGTTATCAGATCAATCGGCTGGCTTTCTTCCAGCAAACGCTGCATTTCAGAAAAAATCAGGCGATGCGAACGGTTAAAGAAATCGTTGGCGACGACGCGTTCGGAGACATTATCCCAGCGTTCGTTATCCAGCATTAACCCACCGAGCACCGACTGCTCCGCTTCCAGCGAATGCGGGGGCATTTTCACTCCTGCCAGCTGACGATCATGCGTTTCGTTCGATTTGTTGGTGGGTTTATTTCCTGCCATAGTGAATGCAATACCGATCTTTTGTAAGGACGCGCCAGTATACCTTGTTGTGGCGCGCGCCTCACCCTCATGATGAAACAATCACAGGAGTAAGAATGGCAAAGCGTATCCAGTTCAATGCACACGGCGGCCCTGAGGTTTTACAGTGGATCGACTTTGAGCTTGCCGATCCCGCTGACAATGAAATACAGGTCGAAAACAGAGCCATTGGCATCAATTACATCGACACTTATGTGCGCAGTGGGCTTTATCCGGTGAAAGATTTTCCTTCAGGTCTGGGCACCGAAGCGGCGGGTGTGGTGAAAAGCGTGGGTAAAAACGTGACGCGGTTTAAGCCAGGCGACCGCGTGGTGTATTGTCAGGCCGCGCTAGGCGCCTATAGCGAAATGCACAATGTCGCTGAAGAACGCTTAATGTTACTGCCCGATGCAATCAGCTTCGAACAAGGTGCCGCCAGTTTTTTGAAAGGCTTAACGGTGCAATATCTGTTGCGCCAGACTTATCAGGTTAAACCTGATGAAATTTTCCTTTTTCATGCCGCAGCAGGTGGCGTAGGTCTGATTGCCTGCCAATGGGCAAAAGCGTTAGGCGCGCATCTCATTGGCACGGTGGGTTCAACAGAAAAAGCGCAACTGGCTAAAAATGCCGGTGCGTGGGCAACCATCAACTATCGGGAAGAGAACATTGCTCAGCGTATCAACACGTTAACCAACGGCAAAAAAGTAGGCGTTGTTTATGATTCTGTAGGTAAAGATACCTGGGAAGCATCGCTGGATTCGCTACGCCGTCATGGATTACTGGTGAGTTTTGGTAATGCTTCGGGTCCGGTGACCGGCATCGACCTGAGCATTCTTAACAAGAAAGGGTCGCTGTTTGTCACCCGGCCCTCACTGTTTGGCTATATTACCAACCGCGAAGAGCTGGAAACCGCCAGCGCTGAACTGTTTTCGCTATTAGCCAGCAAAGCGATTAAAGTCGATGTGCCAGAGCAGCAGAAATTCGCTCTCAAAGATGCCAGCCAGGCACATAAAACGCTGGAAAGCCGCGCCACACAAGGCTCCAGCTTACTGATTCCCTGATCGTTAAACGCGAAAAGGGCTTCCCACAGGAAGCCCTTTATTTTGTTTTTTTCTATAGTTCGCGCTGGTGTAGGGACAGCGGCGATGAATATGTTTCGACTCAACGAGTTTCATCCTGACAGAAAACATAAGTAAAAAATATGTTTAATTGCGAAAATGGTCTAAGCAATCTTTAAGTCTGTGATCGCCTCCGCATTTAGCGCCAGCCATCACGATCCCACTTGCTGATTTTATGTCTCAGCCTGGCACGTGAGCGTCCCTTATTGTCACCGAAAAAGGCGCGATATAGCCACACCGCCACGACAGCCAGCACCAGCCAGGGTAACAACTTAATCACAATAGCGAATAAACCGCCGACAAACATCACCAGGGTTGCGACTACCAAGGCTGCAATCGCACCCAGTAATGAAATCCCGGTGAACAACAGCATCAGGAAGAACCCCAACACAAATAAAATTTCCACATTAATGCTCCTTAATAAGCCAACAATAGCTATTACAAGAAGCATGCCAATCTTTAATGTTTTGATTTATATGGAATAAGGCTAAAAAGAAGGAATGTGGCTTGGTGGAAATAACCAGTTAGTGGTGTAAATAACCAGCCTGTTCAGGCTGGTTAGCCTGGATCAGGCTTCCTGGGGAATTTTGTCAGCCACCCGCGCTAATGCCGCCTCAAGGACGCGAACATCAGCCCCCGGTTTATGGGCATTTTCGCTCAGATAACGCCGCCACTGCCGTGCTCCTGGAATTCCCTGGAACAGGCCCAGCATATGCCGCGTCACGTGTCCAAGGTAAGTGCCTTTTGCCAGCTCAGCTTCAATATAAGGATACATTGCACGGACTACGGCAACCGGAGCGGCAACCGGAGCGTCATGTCCAAACAGCTCACGATCAACCCGCGCCAATATACCTGGATTTTGATACGCCTCACGGCCCATCATTACACCGTCCAGGAATTGCAGATGTTGCTTCGCCTCTTCCAGCGTTTTCACACCGCCGTTGGTTGCCAGCGTCAGGTGCGGAAAATCGCGTTTTAGCTGGTAAACGCGCGGATAATCCAGCGGAGGGATTTCGCGGTTTTCTTTTGGGCTTAACCCAGAAAGCCAGGCTTTACGGGCATGGATGATGAAGGTATCGCATCCGCCACGCTCCGCCACCGTTCCAACAAACTGGGTCAGAAATTCATAACTGTCCTGCTCATCAATGCCAATGCGGGTTTTTACTGTGACCGGAATGCTGACCACATCTCGCATTGCTTTGATGGCGTCGGCAACTAAACCGGCCTCTGCCATCAGACATGCGCCAAAACGGCCGTTTTGTACACGATCTGACGGGCAACCTACGTTCAGGTTAATTTCATCATAACCGCGCTGCTCCGCCAGTCTGGCGCACTGTGCTAGCGCGGCGGGATCGCTGCCACCAAGCTGTAACGCAACCGGATGCTCGTCCTCGCTATATGCAAGGTAATTACCCTTGCCATGAATAATCGCACCCGTTGTCACCATTTCGGTATAAAGCAGTGCGTTGCCAGTAAGCTGACGGTGAAAATAGCGACAGTGACGATCGGTCCAGTCGAGCATGGGGGCCACGCTGAACCGTGAAGGGCTGTATTTTGGCGCTACGCCGCTGTTTACGCTGCTCTGGCGAAGGTTTGGGGTTTCTTTATTTTCGTGCATCTTTAGTCTTTATGTCGTATTTTTTCTTTATCAGGACACCACTGAGGACACCTTAAATTTGGTGTCCTCAGTGCCTAAATCTGACATGGGACATACTTAAGATGGCGTATTATACCATAGACAAAAGAGCGAAAGCAGATGGCACGGTTCGATACCGCTGCTCCGTTAGCATCAAGAAAGACGGTAAGAGGGTCTATAGCGAAAGTAAAACCTTCACAAAGCAAGCCCATGCGAAAACATGGGGTTCTAAACGTGTAATCGAACTCGAACAGTCAGGGATACCGAATCCTAACGATTTAAACAAAATAACCGTTGGAGACCTGCTAAAGCGCTATATTAGCGACCCCAATCTAGGTGGCAAAGCTGGCCGCACAAAGCGCTATGTCCTCGATATGCTACTGGACTGCGACATAGCCGAAATCCCCCTTACAGACCTCTCAACCAGCCACGTTATCGAACACTGCCGCCAGAGAAACGGCGCTGGTGCTGGCCCTTCCACTGTTAATCACGATGTAAGTTATCTCTCTTCCGTTCTGGCGTCTGCCAAACCTGTCTGCGGTATCGACTACACAACCAATCCTGCAACCGATGCAAGACCGCTACTGCTCCAGATGGGGCTGATTGGCAAATCCAAGCGCCGCAGCCGCCGTCCGGTAAGCGACGAGTTAGACAGATTGATTGCAGGGCTTGAGGCCAGAAGCGATCACATCGCAGCAAAAATCCCCTTCGTTGATATTCTGAACTTCTCAATCCTCAGTTGTATGCGGGTGGGTGAAGTGTGCAAAATCCGATGGGAGGACGTGGACGAAAAACAAAGGGCCGTACTGGCCAGAGACAGGAAAGATCCGCGCAAAAAATCAGGTAACCACATGCTGGTACCACTTCTCGGCGATGCCTGGAGCATAGTGCAGCGCCAGCCCAAAACCAGCGAGTTAATTTTCCCCTACAATTCCCGTTCCGTAACGGCGGGTTTTCAACGTGTCAGGAACGCCCTGGGCATTGAAGACTTGCGCTACCACGATCTGCGCCGCGAAGGAGCAAGCCGCCTGTTCGAGGCTGGATTCAGTATCGAAGAAGTGGCTCAGGTCACCGGCCATCGCTCACTAAATGTTTTATGGCAGGTTTATACGGAGCTATACCCCAAATCCCTGCATGAAAAATTTGAACTAGCAGCAGTTGACAAAAGCAATAAAAACTGAACTTGTAATTTTTTACGAGTTTGTATTGACACGACCAATTTTCACGCCGTATGCTGAAAAGGTACCAGCAAAATCTGGTACCGGGATTGAGACCCCGATGTGATGACAGGCGATATTAGACGCGCCAGCGTCTTTTTTATTGTCTGCGGCTTCCTGCACCTTTATTATTTCTATGGTGGGGCGTGCGGGGGAGCCGTAAGGCTCGCCGGTTTCCTGTTATCCCGGTAGTCTCAACCCTGTACGTCTCACCACCCGCAAGATTGAGACCTTAACGGTGGTGATCTGCTCCATAAAACAGGATAAAGATCATGACCTTTCAACTCTTCACCTTCCAGAAACACACCCTTGAAGCCGTTCAGCACGAAGGAAAATACTGGTTCACTGCCGCTACTCTGGCGAAAGCTCTAGATTACTCACGCGGCGACAAAATAACTCAGATTTATAACCGAAACGCTGACGAGTTTACCCAATGCATGTCAATCAATGTCAATTTGACGTTCAACGGCGGTGACGAAAAATCCGGGAACCTCAATTTGAGGTTATCGGTAAAATCAAAGGGTTACAATAACCTTGTGCGCTCCTTGCGCGTGTTCTCCCTGCGCGGCGCACATCTGATAGCCATGTTCGCCCGCACTCCGGTAGCGAAAGATTTCCGCAAGTGGGTACTGGATCTGCTTGACCGCGAAGCCAGTCAGGTTAAACAGCCTACGATTGTCGTTGCTCCGCACCGCGAATGCCTGCCAAAGATGGTTTACCACCGTAAGAGCAAATATAACCCTTACAGCGCATGGGCCAGCAGCAACGGTAAAAACGTTTATGTTGGGTGCTTCCCTACCGTCGAGGAAGCGGTCGCCGCGCAGCACCGTTACTTTGAAGAAGGTGAAATTAAGCGTATCCATAAAGCGAAGCAGAATACGTACCCGGTAGACAAAACAGACTTTGTTAACCACCTGAAAACTATTCTGGAGGCGGCGCAACTGTTAAGCTGTTATGAGTATGGTAAGGAGCTTGCCTGGGATCTGGTGGCGTTCTCTCAAGAAGAAGCGCAACGTTTTAACCAGCCAGCGTAAGAAACAGGCGGGGCTTTAAGCCCCACCTACTGGAGGTTTAAATGTTATACCCTGTTGCTATTGATAAAGGCGATTCATCCTTCGGCGTTCGCGTACCCGATATTCCAGGCTGCTTCTCTGGCGGCGAC
>NZ_JASUAZ010000022.1:0-60660 GCF_030283135.1 Mixta mediterraneensis
CCAATGGCCACGTTACTTGATGGAAAACGGGTCTGGGCAGAAAAGAATCTGAACCAGATTTAATCTGACAGACACCTGTATAAATAACCGGTAACTGTCAGATCAGGTCTGAGCTAGTACAGTTCAGTTATTTCAACTTTTTGCACCCGATGGTTTTCAACCTGTAGGGTGCGTAACAGATAACGGCCAACCTGGAGTTCCTCCCCTTCCTGCGGAATATGTTGCAGGCTGTCCATTAATAGCCCCGCCAGCGTATGATAATTGCGCTTCTCATCCAGCGGCAATTTCACATACATCGCCAGATCCTCCAGCGGCATATGCCCGTTAGCAATCCAGCCGCCAGCGCCGTTAGGTTGAATATCATAACGCGCATCAATTTCAGCCGCTTCATTCGGTAAATTTCCGGCGATAGTTTCCATCACATCGCTTAATGTCATTACGCCCTCCACAGAGCCAAATTCATCAACGACAAAAGCGAAATGCGTATGGGCCTTGCGAAACTGCTCAAGCGCCAGCAGCAAGGTTAAGCGTTCTGGAAAAATCAGCGGTTGACGGATCAGGGCGCGTAAATCCAGGGAATCCTGATGTAAGGATTGATGCAGTAAATCGATAACGTGCACCACACCCAGTGGCTCGTTGGTTTTATCGGTAACCAGCAAGCGGGTGTGCTGATTACGGTCGAGGCGAGCCATGATTTCAGCCGGGTCGTCGCTAAGATCGATATGTTCAACGTCATGACGTGAGGTCATAACGCTATTCACATGGCGCTGCCCTAAGCCCAGTACGCGTGCAATCATCACGCGTTCCTGGCGATTAAACAGGACATTTGACTCGCTGTCGGCGATCAATGAAGATGTTTTGGCATCCAGTTCGGCACGTTCAGCTTCGCCGCGTAATAAACGCAGCACCGCCTCGGCGGTACGCTGGCGTAAAGGACGACCCGCGGAAAGTACGCGACGACGATTAAACTGTGCCAGCTGATTCAGCGCCTCGATCACCACCGAGAAGCCAATCGCGGCATACAGATACCCTTTAGGGATGACAAAGCCAAACCCTTCCGCCACCAGACTGAAGCCGATCATCAGCAGAAAGCTCAGGCAAAGAATGACAATAGTGGGATGACTGTTGACGAAACGGGTCAGCGGCTTGCTGGCGAGTAACATTAACAAGATGGCGATAGTTACTGCGGTCATCATAACCGGCAGGTCATTAACCATGCCGACAGCAGTAATCACTGCATCCAGCGAGAAAATAGCATCCAGCACCACGATTTGAGCGACCACGGGCCAGAATTTAGCACCGCTTTTTTGTTGACCCTGATCGTCATCGCTACCTTCAAGGCGCGCATTCAGCTCTGTCGTAGCCTTAAATAACAGAAAAATCCCTCCCACCAGCAGAATCAGATCCCGTGCGCTAAAGGGGTGATGCCACAGCGTCAGCAGCGGCTGGGTCAGCGTAACCAGCCACGAAAGCGAGGCAAGCAGCAACAGGCGACAAACTAACGCAAGCAATAATCCAATGACGCGTGCGCGGTCCCGAAGCGTTTCGGGAAGTTTTTCGACCAGGATAGCGATGAATACTAAATTATCAATCCCCAGCACCAACTCAAGAACGATAAGCGTGACTAATCCTGCCCAAATCGAGGGATCACTAATGACCTCCAACATGCTTTATTCACCTGAATGTTTATAAATGCGTTTAATCTGATGATAGTGGAGGGCAAAGCAGGCGACAAATAGCGCCTCGCCAGATGATTACATCCTGTACGTAAGATTGCTCTGTTATTGAACAACATCGGAAAAATCATATTGTATTAAAAACGTAAGCAAGTCGCGCTGCATAGCAGGAGAAATAATTGTCATAAGAAGAGTAATGACATGCAATTCTGATGCAATTTCCTGAGTTGATGAGTATGGAATAAATCTGAAATTTAAAGATAAGCGTACCCGTCATGACTGGCATCAATACTAATTACTGGTAGTCTTTTTCCTAAAATAGTGCAGGGAAGGCAGGGCCTACTTGTAAACAAGCCAGTAATAACTAGTATAGCAACGAGTTAGTAAATGTCTGCGCTAAAGTCGTTATTCGTACAGTGAAACAGCATTGAAAGTTATGAATTGTGATCACGCCCGATAAAGTGGCAATTTGCATGTCATTTATCGGTCAACCGGCAAGGAAATATGACGAATAACGGTATTGGCAGCGACAGCCAAGGGCGGTAGCGTGCCTGAATCGCTTTTTTGCTTATTAAACGCACGGTGATTATCTGAGCAAAAGTCAGAGTAATCTGTTGGTATTTATCACGATTTTTTTGGTTTTATTGATAAGGGCATTGGCGTAAACGCCGCAGGAGCTCCCCTCAGCAACGGTTCAGCCTGAAAATTCATTGCCGCTCATTTAATACACAGGCTTGGGGCGTTACGGGTTAAAGGAAATAAAATAAAGAGTTAAATATGCGCGATACAGAATTTACGTTTAAAAGTCTTATCACCAAATTATTATTAGCTTGCTCAGATTTAATTTGTTTCAACGCAGCCTTATTTATTGCGCTGGCGCTCATTAATATGATGTCTGAATCGCCACTGGCAGATATATCTGAAAAAGAAATCAATTTAAAAATAGTTACGCATATTTGTTTGTCAATTATTTGCGTAGGGTGGTTCTGGGTAAGATTGCGTCACTATACTTACCGCAAGCCGTTCTGGTTCGAATTAAAAGAAATATTTCGTACTATTCTGATATTCTCCATCATCGATCTTTCGATTACAGCTTTATCACAATGGCAAATGTCGCGCTTCGTCTGGTTATTAACTTGGGTTCTGGCAATTATCTTAATTCCGAGCTGCCGCGCACTTTCCAGGCGTCTGTTAAATCAATACGGCTTGTGGAAAAAACAAATCATTATTATCGGCAGCAGTAAAAATGCCCATGAAGCCTGGCAGGCGCTGCAGAGTGAAGAGGTAATGGGTTTTGACGTTATCGCTTTTTACGATGTAGATGGCAGCTGTTCGCAAAGTAGCTTTTCCGGTGTGCCGGTGCTGCGTGACGAACAAGAGTTGTGGAGGCTGACCAATAGCGAAACGCAGTTTATCGTGGCGGTAGAATTCGAACAAAGCCAGTATCGTGACATGTGGCTGAAATCACTGGCGATGCACAACTGCCGCTCCGTGTCTGTTATCCCAACCCTGCGTGGCGTACCACTTTATGGCACCGATATGGCGTATATCTTCAGCCATGAAGTGATGATCCTTCGCGTCCAGAATAACCTGGCAAAACGGACGTCACGTTTTCTGAAACGCGCTTTCGATATTGTCGGCGCGCTCTCCATTATAGTGCTGCTTATGCCTGCGCTGCTGGTGCTTGGCTTCCTGGTTGGACGCGACGGTGGCCCGCCGATTTACGGTCACGAGCGTGTCGGCTTAAACGGACGTAAGTTTAAGTGCCTTAAGTTCCGCTCAATGGTCATCAATTCTAAAGAAGTGCTGGAAGAGGTGCTGCGCACCGATCCGGTCGCGCGTGCGGAATGGGATAAAGACTTCAAACTGAAGAACGATCCTCGTATTACGAAAGTCGGCCATTTCATCCGTAAAACCAGTCTCGACGAACTTCCGCAGCTGTGGAATGTGGTGCGCGGCGACATGAGTCTGGTTGGCCCGCGGCCCGTAATTGAAGATGAACTCTGCCGTTATGCCGGTGATGTCGATTACTACCTGATGGCAAAACCAGGCATGACGGGATTGTGGCAGGTCAGCGGTCGTAATGACGTTGATTATGAAACACGTGTCTACTTCGACTCGTGGTATGTTAAAAACTGGTCTCTGTGGAATGATATTGCCATTCTGTTTAAAACAGTGGGGGTTGTACTGAAACGGGATGGTGCGTATTGATCATGGGGCGAGCAGGGGAGCGTAATGCGGACGCTCTCTTATTAAGGGCCGTTGTTAGGCGTGTCATTAGCAGCCCTGTTCAGGGACGCATTAAGTCGTCATTTATAAATGGTAATAATGTACGTTGACTTATTTCGCCTTGCTGACCGGCAGCTACATAAAAGACAGGAGCAAAGGATAATGAACGACAGGTTCAGTGCTTAATCAGGTAATTTTACTTTTTGTTGGACGCTTACACAGCGGCGTATTCGCCTCTATCAATCAATAACTGATAGCGAAGATCTAAATGATTACAATCAAAATGAAATTGATACCTTTATTGGTATCCGCCACTTTTCTCACTGGGTGTACGATCGAACCGGGTCAACGCCTTTCCACATCGGGAAAAGATGTCATTGAGCAACAGGATAGCAACTTTGACATCGACAAATACGTTAACGTCTTTCCCTTAACGCCACGTCTGGTTGAGCAGATGCGTCCTAAGCCGCTGGTTGCCCAGGCCAACCCGGCATTACAAAACGAAATTCAAAACTATGAGTATCGCATTGGTATCGGCGACGTTCTGACGGTAACGGTTTGGGATCACCCTGAGTTAACCACTCCCGCAGGTCAATACCGCAGCGCCAGCGATACCGGTAACTGGGTACATTCCGACGGGACCATTTTTTATCCTTACATTGGTCGGGTTCGCGTAGCGGGCCGCACCGTGGGTGATGTACGTAATGAAGTTGCGCGTCGCCTGGCTCAGTATATTGAAAGCCCACAGGTTGACGTCAGTATCGCCTCCTTCAAATCGCAGAAAACCTACGTGACCGGCTCTGTTACCACCTCTGGTCAACAGCCGATCACGAACGTGCCATTGACCATTCTGGATGCGATTAATGCCGCCGGCGGCCTGACCGCAGATGCCGACTGGCGCAATGTGGTGCTCACCCATAATGGCCACGAACAGCGTGTCTCCTTGCAGGCGCTGATGCAAAACGGCGATCTGAGCCAAAACCATCTGCTTTATCCCGGCGACATTCTGTATGTGCCGCGTAATGACGAGCTGAAGGTGTTCGTGATGGGTGAGGTGAAACAGCAAACCACGCTGAAGATGGATCGCAGCGGCATGACGCTGGCAGAAGCGTTAGGCAATGCACAAGGCATGGATCAAACCAGCTCAGACGCTACCGGCGTGTTTGTTATCCGTCCGATCCGCGGCACCGATCGTACCAAGATCGCCAACATCTATCAGTTGAATACCAAGGATGCGGCATCCATGGTGATGGGCACCGAATTCCAACTGGAACCTTATGACATCGTTTATGTCACCTCCACGCCGCTCACGCGCTGGAACCGCGTAATTTCGCAACTGTTGCCAACCATCGCGGGTATCAACGATGCGAGCGAGGCCGCACTGCGTGTCCGCAATTGGTCTAACTAGGTTCAACCATGATTACGTCCGTGTTAGTCGTATGCGTTGGCAATATTTGCCGCTCTCCTACCGGAGAGCGCCTGTTCAAACGTGCGCTTCCTCACACCCGTGTGGCCTCTGCAGGACTGGGTGCACTGAAAGGCTTTCCGGCCGATCAGACTGCCAGCGATGTGGCCGCCGTTCATGGCCTGTCGCTGGAAGGTCATCAGGCGCGGCAGTTAACGGCAGAAATGTGTCGTGACTACGACCTGATTCTGGTGATGGAAAAGCACCATGTTGAGCAGGTAAATCGCATCGACCCGGCAGCACGTGGCAAAACCATGTTGCTTGGGCACTGGCTCAATCAACGAGAAATTGCGGATCCGTACAAAAGAAGCCGTGAGGCCTTTGAAGAAGTTTACGGGTTACTGGACAACGCTACCCAGAAATGGGTCAACGTATTAAGCCGATAGTTGGGATTATCCATGAATATAAAAAATAAGGTTATGACCGCGCCGAGAGAGGATTCGAATGGGTGGGATCTGGCGCATCTTGTGGGACAGCTTATTGACCATCGCTGGATCATTGTTGCGGTTACCGCCTTCTTTATGTTGGTGGCAACGCTCTACACACTGTTCGCTACGCCGATTTATCGCGCTGATGCATTAGTACAGGTTGAGCAGAAAAACGCCAGCACGGTGCTGGACGATCTGCAAACCCTTCTGCCAGCAACACCTGCGTCAGACGCAGAAATTCAGATCCTTGAATCACGTATGGTTATTGGTAAAACCGTCGAAGATTTGGGATTAGATACCGTTGTTGAGCAGAACTACTTCCCGGTTATCGGTAAAGGTTTATCCCGCCTGATGGGCAATAAGCCATTTGACCTGGCGATTTCTCGGCTGGAAATTCCCCGCACGATTGATAAGCGTAACGTCGAGCTGGAAGTGACGGGCCCAGATTCCTACACCGTCTCTAAAGATGGTGACGAGTTATTCAAAGGGAAAGTGGGTCAGCTGGAAAAGCACGGCGAAATTACCATGCTGGTCAGCGATATTAATGCGGATGAAGGCACGAGCTTCACCATCACGAAGCTGAACGAATTGCAGGCGATCAACACGGTGTTAAGCAACCTGTCCGTGGCGGATAAAGGCAAAGACACCGGTGTGTTAGGCCTGGAGTATTTGGGTGAAGATCCTGAAAAAACCAGCGCGACGCTTAATCAAATCGTCAACAATTACCTGCTGCAAAACGTTGAACGTAAGTCTGAACAAGCGGAAAAAAGCCTGGAATTCCTGCGCAAACAGTTACCGCAAGTGCGCGCTAAACTGGATGATGCTGAAAACAAGCTGAATACTTTCCGTCGTCAGAATGATTCCGTTGACCTGTCACTGGAAGCGAAATCGGCGTTAGACTCTTCAGTCAGCGTACAAAGCCAGCTAAACGAACTGACCTTCCGCGAAGCTGAAGTTTCTCAGTTGTTTACTAAAGATCACCCTACCTATCGCGCACTGCTGGAAAAACGTAAAACCCTGGAAGGTGAGCAGGCACAGCTGAATAAGAAAATTTCGCAGATGCCGCAAACGCAGCAGGAGATTTTACGTCTGACACGGGATGTGCAGTCAGGCCAGGAAATCTACATGCAGTTGCTGAATCGCCAACAAGAACTGGGCATTAGCAAAGCCAGCACCGTGGGTGATGTTCGCATCATTGATGGCGCTGAAACGGGCAACTCGCCGGTTGCACCGAAGAAAGCCTTAATCGTTGCTGCCAGTCTGATTCTCGGTCTGCTTGTTTCCGTTGGTCTGGTTCTGCTGAAAGCATTACTGCATCACGGTATCGAAAACCCGGAGCAGCTGGAAGAGTTAGGCATGAACGTGTACGCCAGCGTCCCGCTTTCCGAATGGCAACGTAAGAAAGATACCGAAGCCCTGGCGCGTCGGGGCCATAAGGTTAAAAGCGACCCGCACGATACGCTGCTGGCGCTGGGCAACCCAACGGATCTGTCGATTGAAGCAATCCGTAGCCTGCGTACCAGCCTGCACTTCGCGATGATGGAAGCGAAGAACAACATCCTGATGATCACCGGCGCCAGTCCGGGTATTGGTAAAACCTTTATCTGTTCTAACCTGGCAACGCTGGTTTCGAAAGCGGGTCAGCGCGTGCTGTTTATTGATGGCGACATGCGTCGTGGTTATACCCACGAACTGCTGGGTGCGGAAAACAAGTCAGGCTTGTCAAATGTGCTGTCAGGCAAAACTGAATTCAGTCCGGCTCTGATTCAGAAAGGCATTTACGGCTTTGATTTCCTGCCACGCGGCCAGGTTCCACCTAACCCTTCTGAGCTGCTGATGCATCGTCGCATGGGCGAACTGCTCGACTGGGCAAGCAAGAACTACGATTTGGTGCTGATCGATACGCCACCGATTCTGGCAGTAACTGACGCGTCAATCATTGGTAAGTTGGCTGGAACCTCGCTGATGGTGGCGCGTTTTGAAACCAACACCACCAAAGAAGTTGATGTGAGCTTTAAACGCTTCGCGCAAAACGGTATTGAGATTAAAGGTGTGATCCTCAACGCCGTAGTACGTAAAGCTGCCAACGCGTATGGATACGGTTACGACTATTACGATTATGAGTATGGCAAACCGACGAAGAGCTGATAATTGAGTGGATAAAGGGAGCGGTGCGACCGCCCCTGAGATTGTTGACAGCAAGCCAGAACAGGTCACACAGGCCGATCGTAAAGAGCAAAAGTATCCCTGACCGCCCGGCCTGTGTTTCCGCGCTTCAGGTTTGTCAGCACTCTGGGGGCGGTTTTACCGCCCTTTTTTATCGCACCGTTTGAACGACGACACGCAACGATTTACACAGGTGATTTTGGGTTTAACGCAAAAATCGCGACACAGCTGAAGTCGCAAAGTAAGCGCTAATCAACAGAACACATCAGCAACAGGACTGATGTCCGCCCATCATCTGCCGTTGGCGTGAGGTGCGCGACACGCTGAGAAGTCAGCCGGGAAGGTAATCAGCGCAAGCCACTGTTAGCATGAGAACTTGTGGAATTAAGGAATCACACCATGGCTCCATATTGGTATCTATCAGGGTTTTTGCTGTTGATTTCGCTGGTCGAAATCCTGCTGAAAAAAGACGAAAGAACAACACATATTCTTACCTATCTGCTTTGCATTGCCACCCTTACGCTAATTATTTTTGGCGGCATCCGTGGGCCTGGCACCGGCATGGATGATTACCAATACCGAAGCTTTTTTGACGATTTTATTCAGCGCATTCAGGTAAACGGCTTCTTTAATACGGTGGCTTTCTTTCGCTACGAGCCGTTAATTTTTGCCATTGCCTGGATAACCAGCCTGATCTCGCATAACTCCAGCGCCTTTTTGCTTGTGTTTAGCATTCTGGCGGTGGCAACCAACGCGACTTTCTTTAAGAAAATGTCGCCTTATCCGATCATGGCGCTGGCGCTTTATTCGGCCCATATTTACATCAATAAGGATATGAACCAAATCCGCTTTGGATTGAGTTCAGCACTGTTCCTTGGTGTGTTATGGACTATTTATGTCAAGCGTTACTGGCTGGCGTTTGGTTTCTTTATTTTGCCATTCCTGAGCCACAATACCGCCGTAATGGTCGTCACCATTATCCCGTTCCTGTTTATTCGAGAATCGCGCTGGTGGCCAGTAATCATTATTATTGCCAGTATTCCCCTGTCGAAAATCGGCGGGATGGGATTCGTGAACTTAATTGCCGGGCATTTAGGGTCATTAGGGGAAAGGGCGGCAAGCTATAACCATGATAACTCTGTGGCGGCAGAAACGGGCAGCGTGTTTTCTATTTCCAACCTGAAAAACGTCGCACTGGTATTTATCTTTGTTTATTACATGCTGGGCAATCAGCTCAAACGCGATAATTATGATGTTTTCCGTTTAAACTACCTGCTGATACTGACCTTCGCCATTGGCGGCGGCATCAGGATCTTCTTCTATAACTATTCATCAGGCGCACGCTTGTCGAACTATTTATTACAGGTTGAGCCGATTATTTTAACGTCGTTGATTTATCAGTCAAAAAGAGTCCTGAAGCCTGCGTTTTTCGCGATGTTTGTTTTCTTTCTCGTTTATTATCTCTATTACAACACCATTTCACTTAAGCAGGCCGTTGTCGGCTATGAAGTTGCGAGTGAGTTTAAATTGTTTCATTAATATGAACGGGGTAGGACAGAAAGCTGGATTGCCATTCAGATGACTGCGCTGCTACTGGCGCAGTCTGTCAGTCATTATGGTCTTTCAATAATGTAGTGCTTTTTTGCATTGTTTATTTTACGTGCGCTTCCTTGTCCCAGTGGGATGCCTAATGAAAGTGATATAAAACGTATTTCCGGCTTGTGCGTATTGCAGACGGCTATCAACGCATCTTCTCGTTTATCCCACGATTACATTTTGGCGATCGCTGTGTCGCCGTTAAATTAGGACATCACCGGTTCCCCTTAATCGTCCAACCATTATATCTTTGACTTTGGAAATTTTTTGAATGAGGTGCTGGCAATGAAGGACATTCGCTTCTCCATCGTAATTCCGGCTTATAACGCATCAGAATCGATCGTGACGACGCTGGATTGCGTCAAGGCGCAAAGTTATCGCAATTTTGAAGTGATTATCGTAGATGATAAATCCATTGATGCAGCGGCGCTGGCTGAGGTGGTTCGCAGTGAGCGCTATCAGGAGCTGGATATTAATCTGGTACTGTCCGACGTCAAGCTAAACGGTGCTGGTGCACGTAACAAAGGCATTGAATTAGCGACGGGTGATTACGTCAGTTTTCTTGATGCCGATGATGAATGGCACGCGGATAAGCTGCTGCGGGTCAGCGAGAAAATCGCTCAGCTGGAAGCGCAGGGCAAACAGAATTTTATCGTTTTCAGCCAGGTGAATATTTACCAGGATGGCAGTTTTCTGAAAGTGATGCCGATGCAGCCGCCGGGTAAAGATGAAACTGTCGCTGAATACCTGTTTGGTTGTTACGGTTTTATTCAGACCAGCACCATTGTGTTGAAGCGTGAAGATGCAGCCAAAATCCAGTTTGATGCGCGCTACATTCGCCATCAGGATTATGATTTCTGCATTCGCACCGACCGCCTGGGCTATGACTTTATTATGATCGCCGCGCCGTTAGCCAATTACCACCTGGTCACCAAATTCGGTTCCAAACACAAAGGTGAATCGGTGAAGTATTCTATTTTCTGGCTCGACACCATGAAGCCGCACCTGACTCCGCGCGACATTCACACCTATAAAGCCTTCAAACTGCCGCTACGCTACAAAATGGATGGCAATTCCCTGATGGCAAGCGTGAGCTTTGCACGCTATTTCTTCCTCACCAACAAAGATAACCGTGCCTATTTTATGAATCGTCTGAAAGACAAGGTGAGGGCACGCTTTGGCGGAGAGAAAGCGCTCTCCTGACGCCGGTTAGCTCATCATTGCTCCTGACCTCGGGAGCACATTCGCTATGCCTTTTTCTTTTTATCCAGGTATGAAAATGAATAATCATGTTGGAACCGTCGGCATTGTTATGCCTATGTATAATGCGCGCCAGACGGTACTACGCGCCGTGCAATCGGTTATCAATCAACGTTACGCAGACTGGCATCTTTACCTGATTAACGATAAATCCACCGACGATTCGCTGGATTATGTGCGCGAGCATTGTCAGGATGCACGCATCACCATTTTGGATAACGCGGTTAACATGGGCGCAGCAGAAACCCGAAACGTTGGGCTGCGCGCGGCCAAAGAGGAGATTATCGCTTTCCTCGACAGCGACGACGAATGGCATGCTGACAAGCTACAGCAGCAGGTGGCAGCAATAGCGGCCGGTGATGATTTTGTAATTACTGAATATCATTACAAAACGGCTAAAGCCGACCACGACATTACCTACACCAAACCCTACCTACAACAAGAGAACTTTGTGAAGAAGCAGTACCGGATCTGCTTCTCATCGGTCTGTTTTCGCCGCCCTCCGCAGGGAATTTTTTTCCAGCGCAAAGGCCATGAAGACTTTCTCTTTCTCTACGAGTTATTCAGCCATTACAAACAAGCGCGACTGATCCAGTCAATACTGGTGAATTATTACGAATTGGGTGACTCCCTTTCGCGCAACAAAAACAAAGCAGCAAAATGGCACCTCGAATTATTAAGAATTATCTATAAAAACAATCCGTTAAAAATCTATTACTATTACGGCTGGTATATGGTGAACGGTGTGCTGTTTACCCTGAAGCATCGTTAAACTGATCGGCAGGATTGTCTTTTTACTCTTTTGAAGTGGGTAACGTTACATGAAAAAAATTGTCCTGGTGATCAAAGATGCCTATTCGTATGCGGGCACCGAGAACATCTGTAACTTCATGTCAGAATGTCTTGGTGAAACACACGATGTCACCGTGTACTCGCTGGAAGGCAGCGGAAAAACATTCTATCCCTTTGAGCATGTGAAAGAGATTGTCAGCTTCGAAGGTCACAGTAATCCGATTAAAAGCGCCGTCAGCCGTATCCATGAGGAACACTTCGATACCGTGTTCCTGATCAGCATGGGCCGCCTGAGCGTGATGTTCGCTTTCTGGAACCTGCTGGCGATGAAGAAAAAGCGAGGTAAGGCCTATGCCTGTGAACATATCGCCATTAACTCCTTCAGTAAGCCTATCAAACTCCTCAAATACCTGCTGCTGCGCTACTACGACCGTGTGATTGTTCTGAC
This sequence comes from Mixta mediterraneensis, assembly GCF_030283135.1. Taxonomy (NCBI): domain Bacteria; kingdom Pseudomonadati; phylum Pseudomonadota; class Gammaproteobacteria; order Enterobacterales; family Erwiniaceae; genus Mixta; species Mixta mediterraneensis. The sequence goes on from NZ_JASUAZ010000022.1 coordinate 12,061, forward strand.
TGACAAAGATCACCAGGTTTTCAGCCGTTGGCGCATTCCCAGCGAACAAATTCCTAATCCCGTGGTGTTTAAAGCCTTTCAGCGCCAGAAGCGCAGCCGTCAGGCGTTAGCTGTGGGACGTTTAGATCACCAAAAGGGCTTCGATTTACTGCTCGGTATCTGGCGAGACTTTGTTGAAACCCATCCTGACTGGACCCTGGTCATTGCTGGTGATGGTGAACTGCGCCAGCAGTTACACGATCAGGCCGCGGTATTAGGCATTGCCGATAGCGTTAATTTTGTCGGTAAAGTCAGCAATATCAACGATTACTACCGTGACAGCGATATGGCATTGATGACGTCACGCTATGAGGGATTGCCGCTGGTATTGCTTGAGGCTAAAGCGTGGTCACTGCCGGTGGTTGCATATGATTGCCCGACCGGGCCGCAGGAAATCATTAATCATGGTGAGGATGGTTTCCTTGTGCCGATGAATGACAAAGCCGGCTTCCTGGCGCGGATGGATCAGCTCGCCAGCGACGATACGCTGTTTTACGCCATGAGCGAAAAAACCAAAGAAACCGCACTGAAATTCGACGGTAAACAAATAAAGCAAAGCTGGCTGGCGTTGGTTTAAACAGGGGTAAGAAATGCCCGCTTGCAAAATGCCTCAAGGGACTAAGCCCTGGCCGGTAACACGGCCTCATTAACCACGGGATATGTTGCATGAAAAGAAGAGAAGTATTGCAAACCGCAGCCTCAGCCATCGTTGGTGCTCTCTCCGTGAGTACTTTTTCCAGCTATGCAGCAAAAAGTAATGGTGTTGCACTGAAATCAGTGGATACCGAAGCTGTACCAAAAGGCGATGTGCCGATCCTGACGCCTGAAAATATTTACGCTATGCCACCCCAATTTTGGCAGAGTTTTGAAGGCAAATTGTGGATCGGTAAAGCCGGCAGTGACGCCAGTCAGGCGGGTAACCAAATTCCCGTTTTCCTGCGTGATGCTAATGGCTCAGTCTCTGAAATCAGCCAGCCAGTTATTCTGAATAAAGGCAATCTCACGCAGTTTATTAAAGATAATGCCGCTTTAATTGCCGCACCTGCGCACTCAATGGCGGTAGAAGATAACAGCGGCCATATGCTGTTTAACATTGCTGACGTGAGCCGCCCAGGACACGCTGATTTTAGTCAGCGTCTGACGCAGCCTACGGGGTATCAGCTCATTGGTGAGATTCCGTCAGTGGAGGAGCTGCGTAATACGCGCCCACTGTTTGAAGGCGCAAAGATCAAGCTGAAAAGCTGGCATGCGGGCTTTGAAGTTGGCGGCGGTGAGTTTGTCGGCAGTTTCCAGAATGCAAAAGATGATGGTGGCGTCACTTTTGCCGGACAGGGATTCCACTGGCGGCGCGTCGTCGAAGATTACAATCGCTTAACGTTGTTTGATTTTGGCGCCATTGCGGACGGTAAAACCGATACGGCGCCAGCCATCAAAGCGATGTATCAGTGGTCGCAACAGGCCGGGCTGCAAATTTGCGTGCAGTTCCCGGCAGGCACCTTTTTTGTCACTGCCTGCAACTTCGGCCCGGATTATATGCGGTTTTTCCGTATTTCAGGCGCAATGGTGAACTTCGGTTATTTTCCTGCGACCACTCTGGTGTCAGATGGCAAGTCGGATTTTGTCTTTGAAGTGAATGCGCGTTGGGTTGAAATCTCTAACCTGATTTTTAACGGCAACACGGATACCCATCCGAATAAGCAAGGCTTGTTCCGTAACATTTGTCCGGGCGGTCAGTATTTTCGGGGTTCCTGTTTGCGCTTTTCGCGGGTCGGCGGCACGGCGTTGAGCCTGCAGGATACGCTGGATTGCAAAATCGACCAGTGGTATGCGTCTCGCTGCACCGGCGATGTGATTAAATCCGGCTGGTCCGGTCAGAAACAAGGTAAGTGGGACCACAGTACTGCGATCGAACTTTCGAATTTTAACGCCCAGCACTGTAGCGGCGGCAAAGTGCTGAATCTGCCACGCTGTGGTCAATCCATTATTCACAACGGCTGGATTGAGCATTGTGACTATCCGGGCGACATCTCCAACGGGCAATGGATTGTTGACGCGCTCAGCATCGAAGACTGCAAAAACCCTTTGATTGCGCATAACACGCGTCTGAACATGCGTCAGACCAGCCTGCAATCAGGAAGCTGGATCGATAATTCCGCGCAGGGCGATCGTTTACTCAGCATCTGGGAAATGGGTTCAACCCGGGTCGAATCCTATGGCGTCGCGATTGATGGCAGTCTGAATTACAACTACATCACCTCACGCTGGCGGCTTGAAAATAATACCAATCAACAAACCTGGTTTGAGCTTGGCAGCCTCTATTCACCGGATGTCGGCGACGCATGGGAAATCGAAATCTTTGGCCAGGCACAATTTAGCAACGGCACTGATAGCCAGCCGCTGATGAATGTGGTCAACGATAAAACCACTGGCGGGCGGGCAGTGATCCATGTTCAACGCAAAAAAGGCAAGTCGGAAGCCAGCTGGTCAGCCGAAGGCAGTTGCCCGGTTGTCGAAGTACGCTATGTGGCGCCTCACGATACCGATGTGCGTATTTTCGTGAAGCTGGCAGGCTGGACGCCAGCAGCCGTAGTGTTGGTGAAAAGCACCGGTAAAACGCGCTTTGACACAGGTCGCTGTGCACGCGTTAACGCCAAAATGGTAAAAGCCAGCCCACCGGGCGGAGACGGCAGCCAGAAGGCACCTCAGCGTTTCAGTTTGCATAACGGTAAGGCGGGCATCGGCGCCAATGAAGACGGCGATCTGTTACTGGCTTCGCGCGCGCTTTCTGACGATCAGGTGGACACCCGCAAACCCGCCGGTTTTGTTTCGGTGGTGATCAACGGTGAGCGGGTAGCAATGCCTTATTTTGCCATCAAGTCATAGCAGTAAGGGCCGCCATAATGGAGGCGGCCAGCAGCAGATGGAGCAGGGCCTTTTGGCGTTATTGCGCTTATTGCGGTTATTTAACAGAGTTCACTTTGCCAGTTCGGAAGATGGCTGCTTGCAGAATTAAAAAAATTTATTCGGAGTTTTTATGAAAATTTTATTGGTGGGTAACCATACCTGTGGGAATCGTGGGGATGGCGCGATTCTTCGTGGACTGATTGATTCAATACAGTCTGCTCGCAGTGATATTGATATTGATGTCATTAGTCGTTATCCAACAAGCTCTGGTTATTTGCTTCAACAGAATATTCAGCAAGATTCGCTGTTTTTGCATAACAATAAATCAGCCAAAGGACTGGTGGGCTCGGTAAAGCGTAAAGTGGCGAACCGTCTGATGCCTGACATTATGATGGCGCATCTGGGTAAAGGCGGCTTGTACAAATCTTTCGCCGTGCCACCGCATCTGAAAGCCTTTACGGAAAGCCTGAAACAGTATGATGCGATTATTCAGGTTGGCGGTTCATTCTTTGTCGATCTGTATGGCGTAACGCAATTTGACCATGCGCTGTGTGCGCTAATGGCGAAAAAGCCGATTTACATGATTGGCCACTCGGTGGGGCCGTTTCAAAATCCACGGGTTAACGCCCTGGCAAACTTTGTGTTTGATCGCGTAAACAGCCTGGTGTTGCGTGAATCAGTCAGCCTCGATCTGATGAAGCGCGATGGCGTGACCAGTTCAAAAGTGGCGGCCGGCGTTGATACGGCCTTTCTGGTAAAAGCGCGTGAGGTTGAGAATCCAGGACATAATCTGCTGCACTGGCAGTCGATTATCAGCGCGCGTAAAACCATTGCGATTACCGTGCGTGAACTGGCGCCGTTCGATAAACGTCTCGGTGTCACGCAAAAAGAGTATGAAGCAGCCTTTGGGCGCGTCATTAACGCAATGATTGCTGAAGGGTATCAGGTTGTGGCTTTCTCAACCTGTACCGGCATTGACAGTTATGCGAAAGATGACCGCATGGTAGCGCTGACGCTGCGCGACCATGTCGCGCAACCGGAGCATTACCACGTGATCATGGACGAATTTAACGATCTTGCACTGGGGATTCTTTTAAGCCACTGTCATTTGACGATTGGCACACGCCTGCATTCCGCCATTATCTCCATGAACTTCGGCACGCCAGCCGTTGCGATCAACTATGAGCACAAGTCAATGGGCGTGATGAATCAGCTTGGCTTGCCGCAGATGGCAACGGATGTAAAGAGCCTGATGGATGGTTCGCTGATCGACAAGGTCCAGACGGTGCTTGCCGATTACGATAACATCAAGCTCCAGGTCGATCGCGCCGTTGCGAATGAAAGGGAAATTGGCAATCGGATCACTGAAGAGATTCTCAAAGTATTAGGGTAATGAGATGAAACTGACTTTTTTCACCATGCGTTTCCCGGTTGCCTCTGAGACATTTGTTCTGAATCAGGTGACCCATTTTATTGATGCCGGTTACGACGTGGAGATTATTTCGGTATTTCCAGGTGATTTGGTGAATCGGCATGCTGCTTTTGATGAGTACCAGCTGGCAGCAAAAACCCACTATTTGCTGCCGGAAGAGAAAGTCTCAATTGTAGATAAGCTGAACCAGCGTCTTAAGCTGGTGTTGCCAAAAGTGGCGAAACCGTCGCTGCTTCGATCGCTTAACGTGCGCCGCTATGGTGCACAATCCAGCAAGCTGTTACTGCCTTCCATTGTGGCGAATGCAAGCCAGACCTTTACCGCCGACGTTTTCCTGGTGCATTTCGGTTACGCCGGGGCGCTGGCGAATAAGTTACGCGAACTGGGGGTACTGCGCGGTAAACAGGCGACGGTGTTTCACGGTGCGGATATTTCGCGTCGTCACATTTTAGATGAGCATAAACGTGACTACGTCAATTTGTTTAAACAGAGCGAATTAATGCTGCCCATCAGCCACCTGTGGCAGAACAGGCTGATTGAAATGGGATGTCCCCCGGAAAAAATTCATGTCACTCGCATGGGCATTGAACCGGAAAAATTCAACTTTCACCCGCGTCAGGGCTTTCATAAGCCGCTGCGCATTGTCTCGGTTGCCCGTCTCACCGAGAAAAAGGGGCTGGATGTGGCAGTGAAAGCCAGCGCGATCCTTAAACAGCGCGGCGGACAGTTTCAGTACACCATTATCGGTAATGGCGATCAGGACGAGATGATGCGTGACTTTATTGCCGAAAAGGGGATGGAAGATTGCGTCACTATGCCTGGCTTTAAACCGCAGGACGAGATTCGAAACGCACTGAATGAAGCCGACATCTTTCTGTTGCCTTCTAAAACTGCGGCTGACGGCGACATGGAAGGTATTCCCGTGGCGTTAATGGAAGCGATGGCGGTGGGTTTGCCGGTGGTCTCTACTTTTCACAGCGGGATCCCTGAACTGATTGAACACAACGTTTCCGGCTGGCTGGTCGAAGAGGATAATCCGGAAGCGCTGGCGGAGACGTTGCTGCAACTCTCGCAGGGAAAAGTAGATGTCGCGCCAGTGGTTGCCGCAGCCCGACATAAAGTTGAGACCGAGTTCAATCAGCATGTCGCTTATGGCGAGCTGGCACAAATTCTGGAGCGAATGGTGTGAGTGGATTAAAGTCGCAGGCGATATGGTTATTCGGTAGCACCTGTTTTTCGGCGGTGCTGCAGGTTGCACAACTGAGTATCCTCGCACGTAAGCTGGAAACCCATGAGCTGGGGCTTTTAGCGATCATCAACGCCATTCTGGCGGTGGCTGGTGTGTTGCAGGACATGGGGATGAGCAGCTACCTTGTGCATCGTCAAAATATTACTCGCCGCGAGCAAAGCACAATCTACTGGGTAAACGTATCACTCAGCTTGTGTACCGGTGTGATCATGCTGGCGATTGCTTTCCCGGTGGCCTGGTTCTATCACCTACCGGAACTTGTTGGACTGATTATGCTGACCAGCCTGAACTTTCTTGTGCTGGGCCATCTCTCACAGTATCAGGCGCATTATATCAAAACTAAGCGAATGGTTTCACTGGCGAAGATTGAGATGGGCACCAAGTTGTTTGCTTTTCTCAGTGTCGTCGCCATGCTGGAGTTCACCTCGTTGACGGTTGCGGCGGCGATTCTCGGTCTGTTCATCAACGCCTTTACCCGTATTCTCTGCATGATCGCGTTAGGTGAAAAGTCCTGGCGACCCACCTGGGAGTTCGATAAAACAACTTTCTTCGATGCGGTGCGTTACGGTAGTTATCAGTTGGGCTCGCAGACTATCAACCAGTTGCGAACCCAGGCCGATGCGCTGGTCGTCGGTAAAGTGATGGGCGCCGAAATGCTCGGGGTGTACTCGCTGGCGAAAGAGCTGGTGTTGCAACCGCTGAAACTGGTTACCCCGGTGATTAACCGACTGGCGCTGCCGCGTTTTGCTGAGAAACAGCATGACGCTGAACAGCTGAAAAAACTGTTCCTGAAAGGCACGCTGGCCATCATGCTGTTCAGCAGCACGATGTATCTGGTGATTGGCGTGTTCTCACCCGTCATTGTGCGCGTGCTGTATGGCGCTTCACATGAACAGGTTTACCACCTCATTCCACTGATGCTGCTGTTTGGGATGTTGCGTCCGATGGGGGGACTGACTGGCGCGATTTCTCAGGCCAACGGTCGTACCAACGTGGAATTCTACTGGAACATTGTGGCGAGCCTGGTCGTGATAGCGGTGCTCTCGACAACGTTCCTCTGGCCAAACGTGCTCTATGTGGCGCTGACGCTCTCTATCTCGCAGGTACTGATTTCAACTTTTGCCCACCCATTCTTCATTAAGCCGGTGATTGGCATCCGCTTTATGCCCTACGCACGTCAATGGGTTTCTGTCTCTGTGGTGTTCATTGCCGCAATTCTGTTGATTAATCATTTCCATTTATTCGTGATGCCGGAGTGGTTTGCCGGCTGGCTGTAAACATACGGCAGTAAACAGTTCGGGCGACTTTATGTCGCCCGTTTCTTTTTATGGCTGGCCCCAGGCAGCGGTTAAGCATTTTTGCAAAAAAAGAATTTTATCTGGCGATGAACGCTTGTCTTTCCTTATCTTTTGCCTTTTGACCGGATGGGTAAAAAGACGAATTTCCATGATTTGACAGGCGTTTAGTGTAGGATTTTCAGATAAAGATTATACTTGCCGTTCTGGCCGATCCTGCATAATCGATCCATGTTTTTACTTCATTAAACGGAATAAATATGACCAAGCTTAAAGCAGTAATCCCGGTTGCGGGTCTCGGTATGCATATGCTTCCTGCGACTAAAGCCATTCCGAAAGAAATGTTGCCAGTTGTCGATAAGCCGATGATTCAATACATTATCGACGAGTGCGTTGCGGCGGGCATTAAAGAGATAGTGCTGGTTACTCATGCTTCCAAAAATGCGGTGGAAAACCACTTTGACACCACTTATGAACTGGAAGCTTTGCTTGAAGCGCGCGTTAAGCGTCAGCTGCTGAGCGAAGTGCAATCTATCTGCCCGCCTGGCGTGACGATTATGAACGTGCGTCAGTCGCAGCCGCTGGGCCTTGGTCACTCTATTTTGTGCGCCCGCCCGATGGTGGGTGATAATCCGTTCGTTGTGGTTCTGCCAGATGTGCTGCTGGATGATTCCACCGCTGACCATCTGCGTTATAATCTTGCCGCGATGGTGGCACGCTTCGAAGAAACGGGTCATAGCCAGGTGCTGGCGAGACATATGCCGGATTCTGACCTGTCTGAATATTCGGTAATCACTACCGAAGAGGCGCTGGATAACCCAGGCGATGTCAGCAGCATCACTAACTTTGTTGAGAAGCCAGAGAATCCGCGTGAACTGAATTCGGATCTGGCGGCAGTCGGTCGTTATGTGCTTTCTGCTGATATTTGGGCAGAGCTGGAGCGTACTGAACCAGGTGCATGGGGTCGTATTCAGCTGACGGATGCCATCGCCAGCCTGAGCAAGAAGAAAACCGTCGACGTCGCGCTGTTAATGGGCCACAGCTTTGACTGCGGACGTAAGCTGGGTTATATGCAGGCATTTGTGTCCTATGGCCTGCGTAATAATGCGCAAGGGCGCGATTTCCGCGCAGCTATTCAGAAGATCCTGGCGAAGTAATCAACAATATGCGCCGCGCTTTGACGCGGCAGACTGAAAGGAGTTCACATGGCTATTTTAGTAACGGGCGGCGCAGGCTATATCGGCTCCCATACGGTGCTGGCGCTGTTACAGCGTGGCGACGACGTTGTAGTACTGGATAACCTGTGCAATGCCTCGCAGGAAGCGATTAATCGCGTCGAGAAGCTGGCAGGGAAGAAAGCCACTTTTGTTGAGGGCGATATTCGTGACCGCGCCTGTTTGCGCGACCTGTTCGCATTGAATGAGATTTCTGCGGTGATCCACTTCGCGGCGCTGAAAGCCGTGGGCGAATCGACCCGTATGCCGCTGGAGTACTACGAGAACAACGTAGCGGGCACCGTGGTGCTGCTGGAAGAGATGCGCAGCGCGGGTGTGTGGAACTTTATTTTCAGTTCGTCTGCGACTGTTTATGGTGCGGATGCGCCGGTTCCTTATGTGGAAACCACGCCGATTGGTGGGACGACCAGCCCTTATGGCACCTCAAAGCTGATGATTGAGTTTGTGATGCGCGATTTCGCTAAAGCCGATAAGCATTTCAAAGCGATTGCGCTGCGTTATTTCAATCCGGTTGGTGCCCACGAATCCGGCGAAATTGGTGAAGATCCTACGGGCATCCCCAATAACCTGCTGCCCTATATCGCTCAGGTCGCCATTGGTCGTCTGGACAAATTAGGCGTATTTGGCGGTGATTACGACACGCCGGACGGCACCTGCCAGCGCGATTACATTCACGTTGTTGACCTGGCAGAAGGGCATCTGAAAGCGTTAGATCACTTAGCAAAAGTGGAAGGCTACAAAGCTTACAACCTTGGCGGTGGTAAAGGATTCTCGGTGCTGGAAATGATTAAGGCCTTTGAACAGGCGTCTGGAAAAACCATTCCATTTGACATCAAACCACGCCGCGATGGGGATTTGCCTGCCTTCTGGGCGGATGCCTCCCTGGCAAACAGCGAGCTGGACTGGCGCGTGACACGCGGCATCGATGAGATGATGCGTGATACGTGGAACTGGCAGCAAAAAAATCCGAACGGGTTTCGTTGATTATCAAACTCAGCATTAACCATAAAGAAGCTTGCTAATCTGCAGGGTTTTTATGGTTAAATTTAATTATAAATAATACGTTTTGTGATTTAATAGTGACTTAATGAGAATTTAGCCTTGAAACATTATTTTAATTTTATCCTTATAATAATAAAAAGCCTGACGAAGCCTTTTTAATAAATTTTTTATCTGGCTTTTTTTGGTCCTTTATTTAACTATAGGAAGGTGAGAATTAAATCGTTCTATTAATGGTAAATTAGTTATATTTTCAATCTCAGGAGCTCTAACTCGAAATTTTTCATATAACCATTTATCAGTCGGGACAATATTTAAATTATGTATTGAGTTGAAGTGATAAAATAAAATACTTTCAGGAGTAAGGAGAACTCTATTTTTTATGTAACAGACACAGTCTGAAAGCAGTTCTTTAAGGATGATACAATCTGTACGTTTTAAAGCCATTAGCTGATCATTAAAATGCATTCCTGTTGGGATACATGTACCATTAAGAGCATTTTTATAATATAGAGGTTGTACTAAGCCATAATTTCGAGTTCCAGTATGAGGATGGAATCCCATACCTGAGGGTATTAGCATACTACCCTTTCTTAATTTAGATAAGCTAAGTGCGCTGTAAAAAGCAAGGCCGGGCCTTGCAATTATAATATTTTCATACGAAAAACCGTGCTCATTTTCATACTGTTCGATTAGATTGTAAGCGCTTTCAATGTTATGAAACTTTGATAGAAATCTTGCCGGTTTGAGTTGAAATAAAAACTCATTTTGATCAACATCAGAGATCATCTGAGTTAATTCATCTGAAGTGATTGTATGTAAGTTGTAACTTTTTAACCTTTTACCATAAATATCCCTAATAAGCTTTTCGGTAATTTCATTAGAAGTATCAATATCAGCAGAGTTTTTAGAATGATCCTTCATGAGCCCAAATTTATCATAAACATAGGCATGGCCGACAAACGATCTATCCTCTGGCATCATCAAGAGTTACTACCTTTATTATGATGAGTCCATATTATATGCATTAAGATAATAGGGTGTTCTAGCTTATTGATAACTTATCCCATTTAAAATATTCGATAAATCATCGAAGAAAGGTGTATGAAAAGTAAATTAATAACCATTATAACTTCTATGGCAATATTTTCAGCTTCAGCAGATGATTCCTTAATAAAAGGTGTAAATTATTTTGGCTCGGCATGGCCTATAAATTTCTGGAATTCTAATGATATAAGTAAAGATAGGGAGAATTTAATTGAAATAAAAAAGATGGTTTCAATTCAGTTATAGTCTCTGTGCCTTGGGGGGAATTCCAGCCCAAAATAAACCCCATGTCATATAATGAAAATGCTTTAAAAAGACTGGGTGATCTTTGCACATTAGCGAAATCTTTAAATATCCATTTTTTTGCTAGGGTTTCATATCTATGGGATTATATGCCTAATGTACAATACCCAACTACTGAAAGATTTTATAAGCTTTATAATGACAGGAAAACAATTAAAGCTTGGAATGATTACTTAAAGAAAATTAACTACGAAACTAAAGAATGCTCTGATGCTTCTTTTATATCATGGGAGGATTATTGGAGCGTTATTGATAGGTTCAAGAACGCAAGTGACAAAATTAACTCCGCTTCTTTGAGCAAAGAAACTGGTTTTTCTGATTGGTTGATTTTAAACAAAAAAGAATATGCAAAATCTCACCATGATGAGTTAAATGACTATGGCTCCTATCTAATACCAAGCTCATCAAGCACGGATTTCTCAATGGTTTATGAGTGGTTCGATTTTTTTATTATGCATAGATTGATGCCTATCATGGATAAAAATTTTAAAAGTGCAAGCTTAGAGGCTAGAGTCGATGATGACCCAATATATAATGGTGAGAAAATAATCTCTTAGTACTCACACAAGAATACATACTCAATACCTTCTTCAGAATACCTATTTACTTACTGGTCACCAGCTCAAGGCGCAAAGAATGATGGTGAAAAGGTAACATCAAAGCAAGCGGTAGGGACCTTTAATTTTATGGCTAATAAAATTAACTCAGAAACCAAGAATAAAGTTATTATTGGCCAGTTCTTATTTGTAGACAATACTCCATCAGCATCAAGGAATGCTGTAATAAGCGATATTGAAATACCCCATTTTTTAGAAAAAATATCTAGCGACATTAAAGATAAAACTTCTGGTTATGCTTTATGGACATATAGAGACTATAGAGGAAACCTATTATATAATAGCAACTTCAGTCTTGGATGCGATGGTTGGTTCTGTAAAAAAATAAAAACAATTAAAAACAAAAGCAATAATATTATAAAATTAGAAAAAGATTCATCTATCGAGCAACTTATACCACCAGAAAGAAACCATTTTGGTTATTCTGGTGGTATAACAAGATTAGATATTAATTTATCCGGTAGTGGTGATTTGCTTATATTCGTTGGTGAAAATAAAAGAATTATTTATGTTAGGAATGACAAATCAATTCAATTATCATTTCCACCAATAGATGGAAGTGTATCATTTTCGATTAAGGGATTATCAGGTGAGGTGTTTTTGAAAGATATCAATCTATATAATTTCGAACAAAAGTCAGGTGTTAAGCTTCATGATGACAGAGGCTCTGTTTTTCTAAATAGCTTTAGAGAGATGAACTCGCAAATGTAAGAATAGTGTAAGTATCCCGCATAATGTTGCATTCACTTTTAGATATCTTCCGGCATACTCAATCTGCCAACGAAAGAGATCGCTATGCGTAAAGCCCCTTTTACTGAGCACCAGATCATCGCCGTGATTAAGTCGGTCGAAGCAGGACGAACTGTTAAGGATGTCTGCCGGGAGGCCGGTATTTCTGAGGCGACTTACTACAATTGGAAATCCAAATACGGCGGCATAGAAGCTTCTGATATTAACAAGATAAAGGATCTTGAAGATGAGAACCGCCGTCTCAAACAGATGTTTGCCGATCTCAGCCTTGAGAGCCGGGCGCTGAAAGATGTTATCGAAAAAAAGCTTTAAAACCAGCCTTTAAGCGTGAGCTGGTAGCTCATCTGATAACGACATTCGGACTCAGTATTCGTCAGGCCTGCCGGAGCCTGAATCTGAGCAGAACGGTTTACCATTACCGCCCGGATACCACTCGTGATGAACCTGTTATTTCCGCATTACAGGCTACCGCCGAAAGGTATCCACGATATGGTTTCCCAAAGTTATTTCAGATCCTGCGGCGGCAGGGATACCGTGGAATCATAAAAGGATCCACCGAATTTACTGTCTGCTGAAGCTGAACTTTCGCCGCAAAGGTAAACAGCGCCTGTCTGTGCGTAATCCAGTACCGTTGGCTACGCCTGAAGCGTTAAACCAGCTCTGGTACGTTGATTTCATGCACGACATCTCTGATGTGCGGTCGCCGTTTTCGTACGTTCAATGTCGTTGATGATTTTAATCGTGAGGAGTTGTTGATCGAAATAGACCTGAATCTGCCAGCCCAGCGAGTAGTTCGTGTACTCGACAGGATAGCAGCCAACCGGGGATATCCCGTCATGCTTCGCATGGATAATGGCCCGGAATTTATCTCTGATGCTTGCCGAATGGGCGGAGAAGCATGCCGTAAAGCTGGAATTTATCAGGCCAGGCAAACCAATGCAGAATGCTTTTATAGAACGCTTTAACCGAACATATCGAACAGAAATACTCGATTTTTATCTGTTCAGAGCACTGAATGAAGTACGGAAAGTAACGGAAAAATGGTTGTTGGAATATAACTGCGAACGTTCCCATGAATCACAGAACAATCTGACACCGGAGGAATACCGACTACAACATTATCTGGCCGGGATCTCAAAAAATGCATGGAACTAAAACGGGTCTATTTACAAATCGACCCCCTCTTTGCACTAAATTATACTCTTTTTTTAGTGGTTTCTCTAACCGGTACAAGCTGTTTGATTTTTATTCTAACAGAATTTGTATGATGGGAAGGTACTTACCACATAAGCATTTTTAAATTATTTTATTGTGTTAAGTTAAACCCGCATTTATATAATTTTATTTACGCTGTTTTGGAAAAAAGATAGTCGTGTACAAAGTTAGCTTTTCCTTTAAGCCAAATTTTAATTGTTAATTTCTTAATAAATCTCACGGCTGCGAATATTTATTATCATAAGATTTTTGGTAAGTATGTGTAAGTGAATTCTTTGATTTTTTATTGCATTATAAGGAAGCCAGATGATGTCTTAGGATTGTAAATGTTAAATTTTATGAGGTATGGAATTCTAGGGAGTATTTATCTCACTGATTTGGAGTTGAATTTAGATAAGATGTCATTGCAAGTAATACCATACTTCGAAAATATTTAAATATATTATTTCTTTCGATTTGATGTCTGCTTTTTATGTAATTTTCTAATTACTTAATTTTCATTAAAGCTAATCTAATGTTAATGTCTGTTAAGCTATTTTTGAGAGCATTAAAAAACTTGATCTTAACCCTCAATGTCACTAATTAATACTTGTTTTTTTATGATTTTATGAATAAAACTTATCGCATCAATCACTACCTTTTTACGTGGCTCATGAGTTAACATGTTTACCACTTTTGTTCACAAACTCATATGTTTGTGAAGTGACCTTCAGACAGGAGTATAAAATGTCCAAGCAACAGATCGGCGTTGTAGGTATGGCAGTCATGGGCCGCAATTTGGCTCTTAACATTGAGAGCCGCGGTTACACTGTTTCTATCTTCAACCGCTCACGCGAAAAGACCGATGAAGTCATCGCGGAAAACGAAGGTAAAAAGCTCGCTCCATCCTATACCATTGAAGAGTTCGTTGATTCTCTGGAAAAACCACGCCGCATCCTGCTTATGGTGCAGGCCGGTGAAGCCACTGATAAGACCATCGCCTCCCTGACGCCGCACCTTGATAAGGGCGATATCCTGATCGACGGCGGCAACACGTTCTATAAAGATACTATTCGCCGTAACAAAGAGCTGTCTGAGCAAGGCTTTAACTTTATTGGTACAGGTGTTTCCGGTGGTGAAGAGGGCGCTCTGAAAGGTCCATCAATCATGCCTGGCGGACAAAAAGAGGCCTATGAGCTCGTCGCTCCTATCCTCGACAAAATTGCTGCCCGCGCTGAGGGTGAAGCCTGTGTGACCTATATCGGCCCAGATGGCGCTGGTCACTATGTAAAAATGGTGCACAACGGCATCGAGTATGGCGATATGCAGCTTATTGCTGAAGCGTATTCTCTGCTGAAAGGCGCGCTGGGTCTGAGCAATGAAGAGCTGGCTAAAACCTTCAGCGAGTGGAATGATGGTGAGCTGAGCAGCTACCTGATCGACATCACCAAAGACATTTTCACCAAAAAAGATGAAGATGGAAAATATCTGGTTGATGTGATTCTGGACGAAGCCGCCAACAAAGGCACCGGTAAGTGGACCAGCCAGAGCTCACTGGATCTCGGCGAGCCGCTGTCACTGATTACTGAGTCAGTCTTTGCCCGTTACCTCTCTTCACTGAAATCACAGCGCGTTGCGGCATCTAAAGTATTGAGCGGCCCTGAAGCTAAAACCTTCACCGGTGATAAGGCTGAATTCGTTGAGAAAGTGCGTCGTGCTCTCTACCTGGGCAAAATCGTTTCTTATGCGCAGGGCTTCTCACAGCTGAAAGCTGCTTCAGATCAGTACAACTGGGACCTGCACTACGGTGAAATCGCGAAAATTTTCCGTGCTGGCTGCATCATTCGCGCTCAGTTCCTGCAGAAAATCACTGATGCCTATGCCGAAGACGCTAGCATCGCAAATCTGCTGTTAGCACCTTACTTCAAGAATATTGCTGACGAATACCAGCAGGCGCTGCGTGATGTGGTTGCTTATGCTGTACAGAATGGTATTCCAACACCAACCTTCTCTGCTGCTATCGCCTATTACGACAGCTACCGTTCAGCGGTTTTGCCGGCTAACCTGATTCAGGCTCAGCGCGACTACTTTGGTGCGCATACTTATAAGCGTATCGATAAAGACGGCGTGTTCCATACTGAGTGGTTAGATTAATCCTTTAAAAAGGCTTCCTTCGGGAAGCCTTTTTTCATTCCACCAACAATTCCCCCTGCCTCACCTCATTCTCCCCAGCCAACCGCACTACCAGCATGCCTGCTGTCGCAAAACTCACCCAATGTCTCGCATATAACAGTCCGCCATATTCCGCCACTAACGGCGTGATCTGATCAGTCACCGGATCGATAATCTCGGCGACCACCTCGCCTGGTCGAACATGCGCTCCTAATGGTTTACGATGCAGGATCAAACCTGATACCGGAGAGTGAATGTATTCACAACCCGCCAGCGGTGTCGGTGGGTTTTTCAGGGCAGGGGATGGAGCAACAGAACCTTCGCTATAACGCTCTTTAATCACACTCTGCTCATTTGCCGCCTCAATGACTTCATGCGTGCTCAGGCCAGCTTCATTTTCCACTCTGGCGGCCACATCTTCGCCGTCAGTGGTGGCTGACACCAGCTCATCGCCACCAATCACCGGCGCCGCAACTTCGACCGACACGGCAGGTTCGCTGCCGCTTATATAGCCACTTTCCTGCAATGCGGAAATAATCGCATCGGCATCCTGCTCCGCCTGCTCTGGGCAGACATCCCGCACTCCGCGTAATTCCAGCGTCACTGGCAACAAGCCGCGCGGCATGGGGAACTCGTCGCCAAAACGCTCAGCCAGCGTCAGCCAGGGTTCGCAGCACGCTTCATCAAACGGTTCACCGCCTGAAATCTGCGCCAGCAGCTGTACTTCGCTGCCCAGCCAACGCGCAAAGGGTTCGATGTCCGGCCAGGCATGAGGTGTGGTGTATAAATGTGGCACCGCTTCCCAGTCGCAATGCAGATCGATCATTAAATCGGCCTGACTTGCCATACGCATCAGGGTAAAACGCTGTGCATCCAGTTCGGTTTTTGGAATGGTGTCACGATAGTGCAGGTCAACAGCATCGCGTATCAATCGCTTATTATCATATTCACTTTGCGTGAACGAACCCGCCAGCCTGGCAGCCAGCGTTTCGCCCAAAGAGGGAAACTTACGATTGAAATCCTGGCCGGACAGCGTATGGAATCGGCCTAAATGTGTGCCATGCCAGTGTTGCCCTAATGCTAATGGATTCGCCACCGGCACCAGCGTAAAAGCCGCCTTCAACTGACCTGCACATTCTAATGCCTGCAGTCGCTTTTTCAGAAACCACGCCACCGCCATACCGGGCAGTTCATCGCCATGCAAAGCCGCCTGAATATAGACCTGGCGCTTATTGTCTTCGCCGAAGTGGAAACTAATGATTTCCCGTTGAGTACCCAACGAGGCGCTTAGCAGAGGATGATGTTGTTGATGCATAACGGTCCTGTAATCAGCAGTGGGCGAAAAATGTAACGCCTTTAAATTAAGCAGAAAAAGAGAAGTATAGTGCTGAATTACAACAGGCGGCACAAATGAAATGCCGCCTGCGTTATTACGGCTGAATAGAGATGTCGGTCGCGAAATACTTTTTCTGAATCTTATCAAATGTGCCGTTCTGCTTGATTTCACCGAACGCCTTATCGAGCGCAGTTTTTAATTCAGTGTCATCTTTACGCAGACCAATCGCTGTGCCTGGGCCGATAATCGGATCCTGCACAATCGGACCAGCCAGCTCGAAATCTTTGCCCTGCGGTTGTTTTAAAAAGCCAATCGCGGCCTGCGCTGCGTCAGTGAAAATGGCATCCAGACGACCAGAAACCAGATCGCTTTCAACTTGTGCCTGATCGCCATATGGCACCACCGTTACGCCATGCGGCTGCCATTTGGCCAGCGCGTAGCGCTCCTGCACGGTACCTTGCTCAACGCCGACGGTTTTGCCTTTCAGCGAGTCAGCGGTTGGCAGGATACCGGCACCTTTGCGTGCTATGAGCTGAGTATGCGTATCGTAAAGCGGCACGGTGAAGTTAATCTGCTTCATACGTTCTTCGGTAATGCCCATATCAGAAAGAATGGCATCAAATTTACGCGCTTTAAGTGCCGGGATCATGCCGTCGAACTGGCTTTCTACCCACACACATTTTGCCTGCATCTGCTCGCACAGAGCATTACCCAGATCGATGTCAAAACCGACCAGTTTGCCCTGTGGCGTTTTGGACTCAAAAGGAGGGTAGGTGGGATCAACAGCGAAACGTACCTGTTCTATTTTTGCCTGCGCACTGAAAGCGCAACCCGCCATCATCGCCATCGCCAGCGTCTGACGCAGGCGTGTTTTAGTGAAAAACATTGCCATAAAAAATATCTTCTTTTATCCGTGATGTTGAAGCATGCAGAGTACCTTTCACCTGATGTGATGGCAATTACCGGATTAATTTCACTATGTTAGCATTGCACCATTCACCTCGGCACAAGGCACGATAGTCTTCGGTGTTTAAGATGACAGAACGCTCCAGTACGCCTGCATTAAAGGCAATCTCGCTAAAGCGCTCAAACAGCAGCGGATCGACTACCAGCTTTAAATCGGGGTGAAAGCTAAACGGTGGAATCGCGCCAAATACACAGCCGGTCAGCGTATCCACTTCCGCCGGGCTGGCCAGTGACGCGCGCCGTCCGCCCACCGCTTCTGCTACTTTGCTGAGATCGGCCTGCTGATCGGCTGGCAACACGGCCAGGACATACTGCTTCACGCCGTTACCTTTAACGTGGCACACCAGGGCTTTGGCACCTTGTCCAATATGCGTGCCGCGAATCGCCGCCACAGCTTCACATTTTCCCGTCGCTTCATGCGCCATGAGTCGGTAACGCGCCTGATGCTGGTCGAGCAGGACGATCAGTTTTTCATGTGTGGTCATTCACTTCTCCTTGAGCAGCAAGCTGAGTCAACAGCGTCATCTGTGGAACGAAATCGTGCAATGCTTTAGCAATTTCGGTGCCACTGATAATGTCCATTCTCTTCGTCAGGCGAACCCCACTGCGTGGTGCGAAGTGTTTTCTCTGGATCGACTTTCATTGACGCAAAATCATACGCTGGTGCAAGCCACTGGCTTTTGGTTTTTTTAAGGATGGCGCTATTTCAGACATGGCTATCGCCACCTAATTGCAGGGTTACTATTGCACGTCTCGCTTGAGCAATATATTGCGCAATATTAGCGTTACTTTTTTTGAGAAGTATACTGCTCAAAATCGCCAGCCCAGCACAATTTTGAGCAGTATATTGCACGTTTATTTATGGCGGGAACGCAGATTGGCGATGATGGTACTGAGGTTTAAATCCTGATCCTGCAACAAAACCAGCAGATGATAGAGCAAATCTGACGCTTCATTGGTCAGCTCGTGACGATCGTTCACGGTCGCGGCCAGCGCCGTTTCAACGCCTTCTTCACCCACTTTTTGCGCGATGCGTTTGGTGCCGCTGGCATAAAGTTTCGCGGTATAAGAACTGTCAGGATCGGCGTTTTTACGCTCGGCCAGCAGCTGCTCCAGCTGATATAAAAAGGTCCACTCTGGCGCAGCAGGCGAAAAGCAGCTTGAGGTGCCAAGATGGCAGGTTGGGCCTGTCGGATTAGCCAGTACCAGCAAGGTATCGTTATCACAGTCTGGCGTGATGCTGACCATTTTCAGAAAATTGCCCGAGGTTTCGCCTTTGGTCCATAAGCGGTTTTTAGTGCGGGAAAAAAACGTCACGTTGCCGTCTTGCAGCGTTTTCGCCAGTGCCTCTTTATCCATGTAACCGTGCATCAGCACTTCGCCAGAGACACTATGCTGGACGATAACCGGCATCATGCCTTGCGTTTTATTCCAGTTGAGTTGAGCCAGTTGTTGAACTGTTAACACGCGCGAATCTCCACACCGTTGTCAATCAGGAAACTTTTCAGCTCACCGATATTAATAATCTGTTTATGAAACACCGATGCCGCGAGTGCGCCATCGACGTTGGTCTGCTCAAAGGCATCAAAAAAATGCTGCATCGTGCCTGCGCCGCCAGAAGCAATCAGTGGCACGTTGCAGACTTCACGTACTTTCTTAAGCTGCACCAGATCGTAGCCGTTACGCACACCGTCCTGATTCATCATATTAAGCACGATTTCGCCTGCGCCCAGCTTTTGCACTTCCTGCACCCAGTCGAGGGTTTCCCAGGTCGTTACGCGAGTACGGGACTCATCGCCGGTATATTGATTGACATGATATTTATGGCTGTTTTCGTCGAACCAGGTATCAATGCCCACAACAATACACTGCACGCCAAAACGGTCGGCAAGGCGGGTAATCAGCGTGGGATCGGCCAGCGCTGGCGAGTTAACAGAGATTTTGTCCGCGCCAAACTCCAGAATGCGCGCTGCATCTTCCGGGGTTTTAATCCCGCCCGCGACGCAAAATGGAATATCGATCACTTCTGCCACGCGTGATACCCAGCTTTTGTCTACCACACGGCCAGCGGATGAAGCGGTAATATCATAAAACACCAGCTCGTCAGCGCCTTCTTCAGCGTATCGCTGCGCCAGCGGTACGATGTCACCAATAATTTCGTGATTGCGAAACTGAACCCCTTTAACAACCTGACCGTCACGCACATCAAGACAAGGAATTATCCGTTTTGCCAGCATGCGATTGCCTCCGAAACTGTGAATTTACCTTCCAGCAAGGCGCGTCCAACAATCACGCCTTGTACGCTGCTGCCGCGCAGTGCGGCGATGTCGCTGAGCTCACCGATGCCACCGGAAGACTGAAAGGCAATCGCGGGATAGCGTGCGGTCACTTCCTGATACAACTCCACATTGGAGCCGCTCAGCGTGCCGTCACGTGAAATATCGGTGCACAACACATGCTTCAGGCCAACCGACTGGAACTGTTCAATGATATCTTCCAGCGTCACGCCCGCCGCTTCCTGCCAGCCGCTGATCGCTACTTCTTTGCGATTATTCGCGTCAATGCGCACGTCTAATGCCAGTACAATCGCCTCGGCACCAAACTCTTCAAACCATTGCTTCACCTCTTCAGGCTGTTTTACTGCGGTGGAACCGACCACCACGCGGCTGGCACCCGCATCCAGCAACGCTTTTACATCATCGCGAGTACGAATACCGCCGCCAACCTGGACAATGGCGTCAACGCCATTCAGTAAGGTTTTAAGCAGAGGGATCTGGCGTTTGGCCGGATCTTTCGCGCCAGTTAAATCCACCAGATGCAGCACAGTGGCACCCTGGCTGGCATAATCCTGCAGACGTGGCAGCGGGTTGCTACCGTAGTCGCGCTGCTGGCCGTAATCGCCCTGATGCAGGCGAACGACATTGCCGTCAATTAAATCTAACGCGGGGATAATCATCACATCTCCAGGAAATTTTTTAGCAACTGCGCGCCCGCTTTGCCGGAGCGTTCGGGATGGAATTGCACACCGAAAAAATTATCTTTTTGCAGCGCAGCGGTGAACGGTAAACCGTAATGGCATTGCGCGATAGTGGCGGCATTCACCGGCATTGCGTAGCTATGTACGAAGTAGAAGTAGCTGCCATCGTCAATGCCGCGGAACAGATGATGACCAGCCTGCGCAGTGATGCGGTTCCAGCCCATATGCGGCAGCGGCAAACCTTGCGTATCCATCAGGGAAACCGGCTCATCAATAATGCCCAGCGTGGAAACCCCGCCGTTCTCGTCGCTGCCACGCCCCAGCAACTGCATGCCGAGACAGATACCCAGCACGGGCTGAGTACAGGTTTTGACCAGCTCGATCAAATCGCGCTCCTGAAGCTGGTTCATCGCCGCCTGGGCCGTCCCTACGCCGGGCAGAAACAGCTTGTCTGCACGCAACACCACGTCAGGATCACGGCTGACATCTGGGGTATAGCCAAGCCGCTCAACCGCCCACTTTACCGAAGACAGGTTGGCACAGCCGGTATCAAGGATCACCACATTCATCACAGCACTCCTTTCGAACTCGGCAGGGTGTTGCCGTCAACGCGAATCGCCTGGCGTAAGGTCCGGCCAAAGGCTTTGAACAGACTCTCAACGCGGTGATGGTCGTTCTTCCCTTTGGTTTTGAGATGCAGGGTGCTCATCATGCTGTAGGACAGCGAACTGAAGAAGTGCTCGACCATTTCAGTGCTGAGATCGCCGACGCGCTGATAGTTAAACTCTGCTTTGAATTCGATATGCGGGCGGCCAGAAATATCCAGTGCACAGCGTGCCAGGCATTCGTCCATTGGCAGCACAAAGCCGAAACGGCCAATGCCGCGTTTGTCGCCCAGTGCCTTCAATAAGGCTTCGCCCAGCGCTAAACCGGTATCTTCAACCGTGTGGTGATCGTCGATATAAAGATCGCCTTTTACTTCAATATTCATGCGGAAGCCGCCGTGTACCGCGATCTGGTCCAGCATGTGATCAAAGAAACCGACCCCGGTATTGATCTTGCTGCTGCCTTCGCGATCCAGCCATACTTCCACTTTGACCTGGGTTTCTTTGGTATTGCGGTTTACCAGCGCATAGCGATCTCGTCGGGTTAAGCGCTGCTGGATGGCGTTCCAGTCTTCACCGTCGGCACCGTAGCGGATCGGCTGAATGCCCATGTTTTGCGCCAGCTGCACATCGGTAAGGCGATCGCCAATCACATAGCTGTTTGCTACATCAATTGCGCCTTCTGCCAGCCACGCGTCGACCATTTTAGTTTTCGGCTTGCGGCAATCGCAGTTGTCGTCAGGCATGTGCGAGCAAATCAGCACGTCATCAAACCGGATGCCCTGCGAGGTCAGGATCTGCATCATCAGGTTATGCGGGCCATCAAAGTCGGCCTGCGGAAAACTGGTGGTGCCCAAACCATCCTGATTGGTGATCATCACCAGACGATAACCGGCGGTTTGTAGCGCCAGCAGCGTTGGGATGACATTAGGCTCAAACGCCAGCTTGTCCATGCGATCCACCTGGAAATCTACAGGCGGCTCAGAAATGATGGTGCCGTCGCGGTCAATAAAAAGGGTCTTTTGGCTCATGCTTGCTCCACAGATATGGCTTGCAGCGCGGTGATCACACGCTGGCACTCTTCCCGCGTGCCGATGGAAATGCGCAGGCATCCCGACAGGCCCGGATTTTTGTTTTGGTCACGCAGGATAATGCCCTGATCCCACAGGGTTTTAAAGACGCGTGGTGAATCTGCGAAGCGCGCCAGCACATAATTGGTGTCGCTGGCAAAGGTCTCCACGACGCAGGCGCACTGATCCAGTTGCGTCAGTAGCCAGTTGCGGTTGTCGTTCAACTGCGCAACGTGTTCACGCATCAAGGCAATACCTTGTTCGCTTAGCGCCTGGGCCGCAACATCCGCAACTGGCGTTGCCAGCGGATAAGGGGCAATGACCTTCAGCAGCAGATCGATCACGGGCTTATTCGCGAGCGTAAATCCGCAGCGCAGACCAGCCAGCGCAAAGGCTTTGGACAATGTGCGCAGCACCACCAGATGTGGATAATCTTTCAGCCAGCCTGTCAGCGTCGCTTCCGGGCAGAATTCAATATAGGCTTCATCGGCCACCAACAGTGCTTTTCCAGCGGTCATGTCCAGTAACTGGCGTATATCGTCTGGATTGATCAGGTTGCCAGTGGGATTGTTGGGACTGCACAGGTAGACCACTTTCACGCCATCCAGCTTGTCGGCAATCGCAGGCAGATTAAGCTGCCAGTTATCTAACGCCGGAACAGTGCGATATTCAATGCCAATGGTTTCGGCACTGACGCTATACATGCCATAGGTTGGCGGGCAGAACAATATTGCGTCTTTGCCGGGTTCGCAGAATGCGCGCATCAGCAGCTCGATACCTTCATCTGCCCCGCGGCTTGCCAGTACCTGATCAGGCTGCAAGCCGGCATAGGCGGCGTAGCGCTCAATCACTAATTTTGGCTGACATTCGGGATAACGATTCAGCGTCTGCTGCGACAGTTCAAACGGCACCGCGAGCGGAAATTCGTTGGCATTCAGCCAGACATCACCGTTACCACCAAGGCGACGCGCCGACATATAGGGCGTCAATGCACGTACATTTTCGCGCGCCAACGCTTCAACATTCAGACTCATGCTTGCTCCTTTAATGCGGCAACGCGCAAGGTAACGGCATTTTTGTGGGCATCTAACTGTTCTGCGGCGGCCAGCGTTTCAATGGTGGCCGCCAGGTTAAGAAAGCCTTGTGGCGTCAGCTCTTGTACCGTCATGCGTTTCTGAAAATCAGCCAGCCCCAGGCTGGAGCAGGTCGCGGTATAGCCATACGTCGGCAATACGTGATTAGTGCCTGACGCATAATCGCCCGCTGATTCCGGTGACCAGTCGCCAAGAAATACGGAACCCGCGCTGGCGATGGAATCCACCAGATCGCGTGGCTGGCGCGTCTGAATAATCAGATGCTCCGGGCCGTAAGCGTTGGAGATTTCAACGCACTGTTCCAGGTCGTGTGCCACGATCAGTCGACTGCTTTCCAGCGCCTGGCGTGCGATAGCCGCTCGCGGCAGCTGTGCCAGCTGTTGTTCCACCGCGTCGGCGACGCCTTGCGCCAGCGCCGCAGAAGGCGTCAGCAGAATAACCTGTGAATCCGGGCCGTGTTCGGCCTGCGACAGCAAATCAGAAGCCACAAACGCCGGCGTTGCGCCTTCATCGGCAATCACCAGCACTTCTGACGGACCCGCTGGCATATCAATCGCTGCGCCATCTACACTCTGGCTGACCTGACGTTTAGCTTCAGTAACGTAAGCATTGCCCGGACCAAAAATCTTATCAACGCGCGGCACGGTTTCGGTGCCAAAGGCGAGGGCAGCAATCGCCTGCGAACCGCCAACCTGGAAAACCTCCTCCACGCCGCACAGTTTTGCCGCATACAGGATTTCATCGGCAATCGGCGGCGGTGAACACAACACCACGCGACCACAACCGGCAATGCGTGCGGGTGTGGCCAGCATTAACACCGTTGAGAACAGTGGGGCGGATCCGCCAGGAATATACAGACCCACCGATTTTACCGGACGAGTCAACTGTTGGCAGCGCACGCCGGGTTGGGTTTCAATATCGACAGGCGCGAGAATTTGCGCTTTATGGAATGTCTCAATATTGCTGACAGCAATCGCCATCGCTTGTTTTAGCGTCTCGCTTAAACGTGCGCAGGCATCGTCGATTTGCTGCGGCGTGACGCGCAGATTTTCAACCTGCACTTTGTCAAAGCGTGCGCTAAACGCGCGCAGTGCTTCATCACCGTTGATTTTGACCTGCTCCAGAACCTCGCGCACGGTTTGGGTAATGCTTCCAGAAGCGGCGATTGCCGGGCGCATTAACAGTGCCTGCTGCTGTTCTGCGTTGCACTGTTGCCAGTCGATTGGGGTTGCAAAGGCCATGACTTACTCCATCATCTTCTCAATCGGCAGCACCAGAATGGAGCTGGCACCTAACGCTTTTAGTTTTTCCATGGTTTCCCAGAACAGCGTTTCGCTGCTAACCATGTGCATGGCTACCCGGGCCTGATCGCCGGCTAATGGCAGCACGGTTGGGCGTTCGGCACCTGGCAGCAGTTGAATCACCTCTTCCAGACGATTGCTGGGGGCATGCATCATGATATATTTAGACTCGCGCGCTTTGATGACGCCCTGAATACGTGTCATCAGTTTGTCGATCAGTTCTTGTTTCGCACCCGGCATTTCACCATCGCGCTGGATCAGCACCGCTTTGGAGCGATAAATCACCTCGACTTCACGCAAACCGTTCGCTTCCAGCGTCGCACCTGTAGAAACCAAATCACAGATAGCATCGGCCAGGCCAGCTCGCGGTGCAACTTCAACCGAACCATTTAGCATACAGGTCTTGAAGCTGACGCCTTTTTGGTCGAGGTATTTTTTCAGCAGATGAGGATAAGAGGTCGCGATACGGGTGTTGTGCAGACATTGCGGGCCGGTATATTCGTCATCAACCGACATCGCCAGCGACAGGCGGCAACCGCCGAAATCAAGGCGACGTAGCGTGAAATAACGCGGATCTTCGCCCTGCGCGCGGCGGGTCAGCAGCTCTTCTTCCAGCACGTTCTCGCCGATAATACCGATATCGACCACGCCATCCATAACCAGGCCAGGAATATCGTCATCGCGCACCCGCAGGATGTCGATAGGCATGTTCTCCGCAAACGCAATCAGGCGTTGCTGCTGAAGGTTAATCTTAATGCCACAGCGCGCCAGCAGTTCACGTGAATCATCACTTAAACGGCCAGATTTTTGCATAGCTATGCGTAAACGGGTGTTATCTAACATGGTTCCTGTCCTCTTATTGAATCCTGTCTGCGAAACGGTCTGGTTGCGTCAGCCCATAAAAAAACCCCCGGAAGATAATCTTCCGGGGGCTCTCTTGCGTTCGCACCACTGGAAGATCTTGAACGTCTCCCAGCACACATCGCCTGAAAGACTAGTCAGGATGATGGTGATGATGGTGGTTGAACTGAACGCGTGTCATATAAATTCCAGATGAATGAGTATTCATTTATGTGCTGATTAACCTAACCAGGATAACGTTAAATCGCAACCCTTTTTTAACTTTACGTTCAGAAAGAGTCGAAACAGTTTTACGCTGGTTTGCAATCGGGGCTAGCACTAGTATGAATAACATCTGGATGCGCACAGTCGGAGGACAAATATGAAGAAGGTCGCAATCGTGGGGCTGGGATGGCTGGGATGGCTGGGAATGCCGCTGGCGATGGCGCTGACCGCACGCGGCTGGCAGGTCACGGGCAGCAAAACCACGCCGGATGGGGTAGAAGCGGCACGCCGCTGTGGCATAGAGGCATTTCAGTTAGAACTGACGCCGGAAATGATCTGCGAAGCGGAAGATCTGGAGCCGCTATTAAGCGTGGATGCGCTGGTGGTAACGTTGCCCGCCAGCCGCACCGCTGAAGGGGGAGAAAAATATTTGCAGGCGGTACAAAACGTGGTGGACAGCGCGCTGGTGCATCACGTTCCGCGCATTATCTTCACCAGCTCTACCTCGGTATACGGCAACGGTTCTGGTGTGAAGAAGGAGAACAGCCCGCTTGAACCAGAAACCCAGGCAGGAAAAACGCTGGTAACGCTGGAAAACTGGCTGCATGACTTACCCGGTACCAGCGTGGATATTTTACGGCTGGCAGGGCTGGTGGGGCCGAAGCGTCATCCAGGGCGTTTTCTGGCCGGTAAAAAAGAGGTGACAGAGGGCGCGCAGGGCGTGAATCTGGTGCATCTGGATGATGTGGTAGAAGCGATAACGCTGCTGCTGCGAACGCCGAAAGGCGGGCATGTGTATAATCTGTGCGCGCCGAAGCATCCGACACGCGCGGAATTTTATCCGGGCGTCTCACGCCAGCTGGGGCTGGAGCCGCCACAGTTCTTACCAGACGAAAGACAGCAGAGCGGTAAGTTAATTGATGGCACGCGCATTTGTAGCGAGCTGGGATTCGACTATACCTATGACGATCCGGTTAAGATGCCGCTGGAATGAGGAGAAGCTGGGCTGAGGTTCATGCCAGCCCAGCCCGACATCACTCTACCTTCTCTTTTCCTGCAACGGAATGACTTTGGTTGGCCAGTCTGGTTTAAACGGGATCAGCGCCGAGAGCGGGGAAAACAAGCCATGATCCAGCGGTTTATCCATAAAAAACGACATATCAAACTCATCGCTCATCAAACTGGTGCCGATGTGACGCGACAGCGCTGCATCGCTTTTCACGGGTGGCAAATCGCGTGGGCCGCCGCCATATCTGAGTTAAGCAGCAGGCCGCGCACTATCGCCAGGTCACCGCTTTCCACGACCGGCTGCGGCGTTTGCATACCTGACTTCTGAAATACCTGATTCAGCAAATGGCGTGACGGGGTATTATCGCGCGGCAAAATCTACTGCGTTTGCGCCAAATCGAAGGGAGTAATTTTACGATCCGCCAGCGGATGATCGGGACGCGCCAGCAGAATCAATTTTTCTTCAAATAACACCTGATTATGAATATCCAGCACGCCTTTATCCTGACGCAGCGCACCAAGGATAAAATCAATATCTCCCGCGCGCAGCTCTGTCACCAATGCACTGAAGGCACTTTCATTAGTCACCACTTTGACGCCGGGATGCCGTATCACCAGTTGCGCAATTGCCTGTGGCAGCACGCATTTTCCCATCTCGGTTAACAGCATTCCGCTGGCATGACGCTCAAATAGTGGTGTCGATAAAGTGTGCTCAAGATCACGAATAGAACGGGTGTTAGCAGACTGAGTGCGAAATAAATTGTTTGCCGCTTCCGAGACCATGCCACGTTCAGCAATCATGCAAAACGCACGTATTTGCATAATTTTTAAGGGATATTCATCATGTGATTTTTTCATTTTTATCCGGGCGAAGAGGGAGATCTAAGTCACAACATAAATAAAATTCATAGCTCACGCAATGAAAGGCATTATCCGCCTGGTGATCACCATGGCAGGATGAAAAAAAACGCAAAACGCAGGAACCTGAAATGGAAAAGATGAAGAAAAGTGCTTTAGTGGTCAGTGCGCATTCCGCAGATTTTGTCTGGCGTTCAGGTGGCGCCATTGCGCTGCATGCCTCACAAGGTTACGACGTGCATGTGGTGTGTCTTTCCTACGGCGAGCGTGGCGAATCGGCCAAATTATGGCGTAAAGGCAACATGACTGAAACCCTCGTCAAGCAGAACCGACAGGCTGAAGCCGAAGCGGCCGCTAAAATTTTGGGGGCCAGCATTGAGTTTTTTGATCTTGGCGATTATCCGCTGCGTGCAGACAAAGAGACGCTGTTTCGCCTTGCCGATGTGTTCCGTAAAGTACAGCCGCACTTTGTCCTGACCCATTCGGTAAACGATCCGTATAACTATGATCATCCACTGGCCGCTAATCTGACCCAGGAAGCGCGAATCATCGCCCAGGCCGAAGGCTATCGTCCGGGTGAACAGATCATCGGCGCACCGCCGGTTTACTGCTTTGAGCCACATCAGCCAGAGCAGTGCAACTGGAAGCCGGATGTCTTACTGGACATCACGTCGGTGTGGGACAAAAAATACGCGGCCATTCAGTGCATGGCGGGGCAGGAGCATCTGTGGGAATACTATACGCGCGTGGCATTACAACGCGGCGTACAGGCCAAACGTAATGTCGGGATCGCCTCGCCTAAAGTGATCAGTCATGGCGAAGGGTATCAAAGCCTGTTCCCCCGCGTGACGGAGGATTTGTCATGAGCCTGGTGAATAAAAAGGGCGTCGTAGTCAGAAACATTGCCCGCGCCGAAAGCGACATACTGTCCCGTTTTGCTCGCTATGGCGTGGCGACAACGCATGAAGCGCAGGGACGCAGCGGGTTGCTGGATGTGCGGATACGGCCGATTCAGCAAAACCGTACGGTCGCGGGCAGCGCCGTCACCGTGCTGGTTTCGCCCGGTGATAACTGGATGTTCCACGTTGCGGTCGAGCAATGTCAGCCTGGCGATATATTGCTGGTCGCTCCGACGTCCGATTGCCATGATGGTTTTTTTGGCGATTTACTGGCGACATCGCTACAGGCTCGTGGCGTGGTGGCGTTAGTCGGCGACATCGGTATTCGCGATAGCCAGACATTACGCGAGATGAATTTCCCGGTGTGGTCGCGTGCCGTTTATGCGCAGGGCACAGTGAAAGCGACACTGGGAGCGGTGAACGTGCCGGTGACCTGTGCCGGGCAGCTGGTCAATCCCGGCGATATTATCGTTGCGGACGATGACGGCGTAGTAGTTGTGCCACGTGAGCAGGCCACGGCGGTGGCAGAGGCCGCGCAGAAACGTGAGGATGCGGAAGAGAGAAAACGTCAGCGGCTGGCGGCGGGGGAACTCGGACTGGATATTTACCAGATGCGTCCGCAGCTGGCCGAAAAGGGGCTGCGTTATGTTGATTCTCTTGATGAGTTGAAAAATAGCTGATGAAACAAACGCTTCTGCCTTGCGTAATAAGGCGTGGCGGCACGTCAAAGGCCGCCTGTTTTCTGGCGTCAGATTTGCCAGCCGACCTTGCTACCCGCGACCAGGTGTTATTGGCGGTGATGGGATCGCCGGATGCGCGGCAGATTGACGGCATTGGTGGTGCCGATCCGCTCACCAGCAAGGTGGCGATTGTTTCCCCGTCATCACGCCCGGATGCCGACGTCGATTATCTGTTTGCCCAGGTCAACGTCGATAAAGCCATCGTCGATTATGGCCAAAACTGCGGCAATATTCTTGCGGCAGTCGGTCCCTTCGCGCTTGAGAAAGGGCTGGTGACCATTAAAGGCGCGCTGACCCCGGGGCGCCTTTAATGGTGAATACCGGGCAGATCGCTGAAGCACAGATCGCCACGCCAGACGGCGCCGTTGAATATCAGGGCGATGTGCGCATTGATGGCGTGCCGGTAGTACTGATCCGGGCTGCCGATCTTCAGCGCAGCGGACTGGAAACACGCGAGCAGTTAGATAATGACGATGAGCTGAAGGCGCGGCTGGAATCGATTCGTCTCCAGGCCGGTTTATGTATGAACCTGGGGGACGTCTCGCAGCGTAGCGTACCCAAAATGACCCTCGTTGCGGCACCGACCCAGGGCGGTAGCATTAGCACACGCACTTTTATCCCGCATCGTAGCCATGCATCGATCGGCGTGCTGGGCGTGGTCAGTGTAGCAACCGCCTGTTTGATTCCCGGTTCAGTGACTGACCAACTGGCACATGTCAGTGATGCACGCCAGCAACGACTGGCGGTGGAGCATCCAACCGGCGAATTCAGCGTGATGTTAACCCGCGATGTGGAAGGCAGAGTGATCAACAGCGGTCTGATCCGCACCGCACGGTTACTGTTTGATGGCCGGGTGGCGATTCCGGGCTCGCTGTGGTCCGGCAACTAAGGAGAATAGAATGACGCGTATTGCAATAGTCGGTTTTGGCGAAGCGGGGCAGATCTATGCCCGGGATTTGGCTGGTGTGGCAGACGTAAGCGTATGGGACAAAAAATTCTCTGGCACCCAGGCGGAGCATCTGCGCGAGCTGGCTGTGCAGGCTGGCGTACAGCCGACGGGGTCGTTGGCTGAAGCCCTGGACGGCGCTAATTTGGTGTTCTCGCTGGTGACAGCGGTCAGCGCGCGGGAGGTCGCAGAACAAGCTGCGCCGCTGCTGGGTTCAGAGCAGGTTTTTCTCGACTTTAACTCCGTCGCACCCGAGACCAAGCGTGCAGGCGCAAAAGCGGTAGCGGCGGGCGCCGGAACCTATCTAGATGTTGCGGTAATGGCGCCCGTACCGCCAGGCCGACTCAGCACGCCGTTGCTGCTTGGCGGGGCGGCGGCATACCGCGTTGCGGAAAGTCTGTGTGAGCTGGGCTGTAATGCACGAGCCGCCAGTGAACGTATTGGTGATGTTTCGGCGATTAAGATGTGTCGTAGCGTCATGATCAAAGGGCTTGAGGCCCTGACAACGGAATGCCTGAGCTCCGCCCGACAGTACGGCGTGGAGGACGCAGTGCTGGCTTCGCTGCACGCGAGTTTTCCGTCACTGGGCTGGGATGCACAATTTCCGCACTACCTGATTAGCCGCGTGGCAGAACACGGCGTGCGCCGCGCCGAAGAGATGGGTGAAGTCGTTAAGACCTTGCGGGATGTAGGTGTGATGGCGGCAATGAGTCAGGCTACGCAATCTGTACAGGCAGATCTACCCGCCAGACTGGCGCAGAAAAACCTGCATTATCGCGATGTCACGCCGTTTGTCTGGCAGGATGTGGTAGATAAGCTGAAATAGTGCAAAGGGAATAGCCCAGCGCGGGCTTCTCTAAACGCCCAGTCGATCCCGTATCGCATACCATACCGCGCCCATTGCCGTCAGTGGCACTTTAAAGCGTCTTCCGCCGGGGAACGGCAAATGCGGCAGATTAGCAAAGGCGTCAAAGCGTTCGGCATCGCCGCGTAGCACTTCGCTAATCAACTTGCCAGAGAGATGGGTGCAGGTCACACCGTGACCGCTGTCACCCTGCATAAAGTAAACGTTGTTCTCTAACCGGCCAAACTGCGGCATACGCGACAGGGTTAACAGGAAATTGCCGCTCCAGCCAAACTCCAGTTTGACATCCTGCAACTGTGAAAAGGTGCGTTGTAGTTTAGGACGAATCAATGCCTCAATATCGCCCGGCTCACGCGCTCCGTAAACCACGCCGCCGCCATACAGCAGGCGGTTATCGGCGGTCAGCCGGAAATAATCCAGCAGGTAATTACAGTCTTCTACACAGTAATTATTTGGCAGCAGCGTCAGCGCCTGATCGCGGCTCAGCGGTTCTGTCGCCACAATTTGTGAGCCACACGGCATGCTTTTACCGCTAAGGCGCGGTTCAATGCTGGTCGGTAAATAGGCATTACCGGCAAAAATGACATAGCTTGTCGTCACTTCGCCTTGCGCTGTTTTGACGCGATTCGGCGATCCGTAAACTACGTTTACTGCCGCGGACTGTTCATAGATACGTCCGCCGTGACGGCGTATCGCTTCTGCTTCGCCTAATGCAAGGTTCAGTGGATGCAGGTGTCCGCCACGCTTGTCCAGCAGGCCGCCAACATAACGCTCTGTTGCCACTTCCCGGCGAATGCCGCGCTCATCCAGGAGTTCGAGATCGTGGTTGCCGTAGCGGGTCCACAGCTTTTTCTGGTTGCGCAAGTGGCCCATTTGGCGTGCATTTAACGCGGCGAAAATTCCGCCGGGGCGATAGTCACAGGCAATGGCATAACGATCAATGCGATCACGTATGATTCCGGCGCCTTCAAACATCATGCTGCCCAGCATACGCGCGCTTTCCTTGCCATAATGCTGTTCAATCACATCAACGTCGCGGCTGTAGGAGTTAACCACCTGACCGCCATTGCGCCCGCTGGCCCCGAAACCCACGCGTGCCGCTTCCAGAACCACCACGTCATAACCTGCTTCGGTCAGGTAAAGCGCGGCGGACAAACCGGTAAAGCCACCGCCAATAATGCAAACGTCACACTGAATGCTCTCCTGCAACTGCGGCCACGGTTCATGAGGATTGGCTGTTGCAGCGTAATAACTCTCAACGTATTTCATCTCAACCTCCTCAACGCGCAATTTTTATCAGAAATTAGCTGGCGTATGGGCACTGACAATGCGACAAGTTTGGTCTGCCGTGTTGGTAAAGCTGTGCGGCAAACCGGTGTCGATGACATAACTTTCACCGGCGTACAGATGAAAACTTTGTCCATTCACTACCAGTGTGATTTCCCCTTCCAGCAGCGTGCCGGTCTCTTCGCCGGGGTGCCGCAGTTTCTCACCGGTGCTGGCGCCGGGTTGATAGGTTTCCAAAAGCATGTCCAGCTTGCGGGCTTGACCGTTATCAATCAGCCTGAGCGACACGCCCTGGCTGCCGATCTCCACTAAATCGTCCGGTCGAACGATCACTTTCGGCATTGCGCCCTGTTTCGGTTCGGAGAAAAATGCCGACAGCGATAAGCCATACACGTTTAACAACTTCTGTAAGGTGCTTATCGCCGGACTCACTTTATCCTGCTCAATGGTACTGATGGCGCTGTGTGTTAAACCTGCCAGTTCAGCGACGCGGCGCTGAGACAATCCCAACTCTTGCCGGATCTGCGATAAACGTCGTCCGGGTGCCAGAGTGGCATCATTCATGGTGTCTTTTCCTTGTGATAACGGATTGCTGCGTGGATAAACCCATCGAACAACCGGCGCGATGCCGCCGACCTTTCCGGGTGCCATTCAGGATGCCACTGCACCGCGAGTGCAAACGGATGATGTTGCAGACTGACCGCTTCTGTCAGCCCGTCGGAAGCACGTGCTTCGATGCGCAATTGTGGACCCGGCTCGCGGATCCCTTGTTGATGCAATGAATTCACCGTCAGCGTGGCGCAGTCAAGAAGGGTGCTGAGCAGTCCGTCTGGCTCAATCGTAATCTCATGCACGGGTGCATATTGTTGATCGAGCGGTTGGGAGAGATCTTCATGATGACGCTGAAATTGACGATGCTGGCTAAGCTGGCGATAAAGCGCGCCGCCGTTAGCGACGACTAACTCCTGCATTCCGCGGCAAATACCGAAGATCGGCATCTTTTTGCCAATGGCGTGCGTAATCAGGCTGAAGGCCAGACGATCGCGCCCCGGATCGGCATGCTGCTCTTTGCCTTCCTCACCATAGTGCCAGGGCTCGATATTGCTGGGGCTGCCGGTCAGCAGTACGCCATCCAGAATTGCCATTGCGTTTTCTAACTGATGAGGGGTCTGGATTAAATGGTGGGGCAAGGCAAGCGGGACGCCGCCAGATAACGTCACGGCGTCGAGGTATTTGTTGTGCACCATCTGCGTAGGGTGGCCGCCCTTGTCGATTTGGCACATCACCACGCCAATCAACGGGTTGTCAAAAACAATGCCCATCTTCTTCCTCGTCGCTGTTCGAAATATCGACCGAAAAGGCACAACTGACGTTTAAATGTGCAATATTTTGTCAATCTAGCAATCCGCTGCTCGTTCTTCAAACAGATTTGTTACGTTTGCACACTTTTTGTGTTAGCGCTATGTTAGATAAGTGGCGGTTATTTTGAGCATTGCGCAAACCAATTACGGGGCGGGTGAGATCATGACAAACCTGGTAGAAGTAGAAGACTTTACGCGACACAGCGAAGAGAGACGAACCAGCGCGTTCCAGCTTGAGGTGAAAGCCTGGCTGGAGCGCCATCCTGGAACGCAGTATGTCGATGTTTTGTTAAATGATTTAAATGGTGTCTTTCGCGGTAAACGTATTCCGGTCGCCGCACTGCTTAAGCTTGAAAAGGGCTGCTATTTTCCAGCATCTGTCTTCGCTATGGATATTCTTGGCAACACGGTAGAAGACGCCGGTCTCGGGCAATCATTGGGGGAGCCCGATAATCTTTGCCTTCCCGTTCCCAATACTTTAGTTCCCTCCGCCGCCGATCCAGAACATATTGCGCAACTGCTGTTAACCATGCGCAACCAAGATGGCACTCCTTTTGACGTTGAACCCCGAAATGTTCTTAACCCGTTGTGGCAGCAGCTACGCAATCGAGGTCTATTTCCGGTGGTAGCGGTAGAGCTGGAGTTCTATCTGGTGGATAAAAAGCGTGATGCGGAGGGGTATATCCAGCCGCCTTGTGCGCCGGGTAGCGATGAACGCAACATGCAGAGCCAGGTTTATTCGGTGGATAATCTGGATCATTTCGCCGATGTGCTGCGTGATATTGATGAAATGGCTAAATTACAAGGTATTCCGGCCGATGGCGCGCTGGCAGAGGCTTCACCCGGCCAGTTTGAAATCAACCTGCACCATACCCGTGATGTGCTGCAAGCCTGCGATCATGCGGTTCAGTTAAAACGCCTGATTCGCCAGGTGGCAGAAAATCACGGCATGACGGCGACTTTCATGGCTAAACCTTATGAAGAGTACGCAGGCAGCGGTATGCATGTGCATATCAGTCTGCTGGATGCTGCCGATCATAATGCGTTTGCCTGCGATGATGGCAGCGATTCCCCTTTGTTAAAACGTGCGCTGGCAGGAATGATCGACCTGATGCCCGCCTCAATGGCACTGCTGGCACCCAATGTTAATGCCTACCGACGTTTAGTGCCGGAAGCCTGTGTGCCGTTACAGGCGTCGTGGGGACACAACAATCGCACGGTGGCGCTCCGTATTCCCTGCGGTGACGTCGAGAACCACCGCATCGAATACCGGGTTGCTGGCGCGGATGCTAACCCGTATTTAGTGGTTTCAGCGGTGTTGGCCGGGCTGCTACATGGGCTGGATACGCAACTGCCGTTGCCGCATCCGGTGTCAGGTAAAGGCCACGAAGCGGAAGGGCTGGCGTTGCCCGTTCGCCAAAGCGAGGCTCTATATGAGTTTGAAACCAGCTATCCGCTGCAAAAACTGGTGGGCGAACGTTTCGGTAAAGTGTGGCATACCTGCAAAAACTACGAGTTGATGCAGTTTGAACGGTTGATTACCGCTACTGAGATCGACTGGATGCTGAAAAACGCCTGAGCAATTTTTATATTTATTGTTCCGGCATCTTGTGTCGGGCCAACAGATTGAGGCAGAATACGCGCCCTGCAAAAACAGAATATAACCGACGCTTATCGCGCCGGTTATTTTTTTGCATATTGTTTTCGCTGACTTAACCGAGGCCGGGCACGCACCCGGATAGATAAACACTGAAAACACGCTGAAGCGTGAGATTGAGGATACAAAGATGGGGATGTTTTCCACACTACCAGCCCACGCTGGTACGCGTTTTCGTGATGACTACGGCGCCGCACGTACTGCAAACCTTACTCCCTGTCGCATTTTGCGCAGTTTCCCCATGGCTCAACCCGATCTGGTTGCCGTACAGGGGGGACTGAAGCATGTCGTTTAATACCTCCGCCGCACCACAGCGTGCGCATCTGAAAAAATCACTGACCTTACTTCCGGTCGTCATGATGGGCCTGGCCTACATGCAGCCTATGACCCTGTTTGATACTTTTGGTATCGTCTCTGGGTTGACCGATGGTCACGTTGCTACCGCTTATGCCTTTGCGCTGATTGCGATTCTGTTTACCGCCGTGAGCTACGGCAAGCTGGTACGCCGCTTCCCCTCTGCGGGCTCCGCTTATACCTATGCTCAGAAGGCTATCAGTCCGCACGTCGGCTTTATGGTGGGCTGGTCATCGCTGCTGGACTACCTGTTCATGCCGATGATTAACATCCTGCTAGCTAAAAACTATTTTGAAACGCTGGTGCCTGGCATTCCTTCGTGGATTTTTGTCGTGCTGCTGGTGGGCTTTATGACGCTCTCTAACCTGAAGGGCATTAAAACGGTCGCTAACTTCAACAGCCTGATTGTGGTGTTGCAGGTCATCGTTATGGTCGGTATCACTGCGCTGGTGATTTACGGCGTGGCGAACGGCGAAGGCGCAGGTACGCTGGCCAGCAGCAAGCCATTCTGGTCAGACAATGCGCACGTGGTGCCGATGATTACGGGTGCGACAATTCTCTGCTTCTCGTTCCTCGGTTTTGACGGGATCAGCTCCTTGTCGGAAGAGACCAAAGATGCAGAACGTACTATTCCGCGCGCAATTTTCCTGACTGCCCTGATTGGTGGCGTGATCTTTATCGTGGCATCGTACTTCCTGCAGCTCTATTTCCCGGATATTTCTCGCTTCCAGGACCCGGATTCCTCACAGCCAGAAATTATGCTGTTTGTTGCCGGTAAAACGTTGCAGTTTGGCATTTTGATTTTCTCGGTGGTGACGGTGCTGGCGTCAGGTATGGCGGCACATGCCGGCGTTTCACGTCTGATGTATGTGATGGGCCGTGACGGGGTATTCCCGGAGCGTTTCTTCGGTTACATCCATCCGAAATGGCGTACGCCTTCTCTGAACGTATTGCTGGTCGGTGCGATTGCCCTGATGGCGATTAACTTCGACCTGGTGACGGCGACCGCATTGATTAACTTCGGTGCGCTGGTGGCGTTTACCTTTGTGAACCTGTCGGTGATTGCCCAGTTCTGGATCCGTGAGAAGCGTAACCGCACGCTGAAGGATAACGTCCAGTTCCTGCTGCTGCCGCTGCTTGGCGCATTAACCGTCGGCGCGTTGTGGATCAACCTGGAAGCGAGTTCGATGGTGCTGGGTCTGATTTGGGCAACGATCGGGATTCTGTATCTGGCGTTTGTCACTCGCAGCTTCCGTAATCCGGTGCCGCAGTTCAGCGAAGAGATGTAAGTTAGTTTGTATCAGCTTTCCCCCACCAGGTGGGGGAAAGCTGACAGAAAGACGTTACCTATCCGCTCTTCTACCCCGCAATAACCAGTTCCCATGCTCCGGCACTTAATAATTCTCGCGCCGTGTGGTTTAACTGATCGTCCGTCACAATAGTGTCAAACCGCTCAAGCGGAAGGGCCAAAAATGTCGCGATCTTGTTGTACTTCGAACTGTCGCTCAGCAGCACGCGCTTGCTGCTTACTTCGCTGACCGTTTGCTTCACCGTAACTTTGTCTTCATCCGGTGTGAATAAGCCGCGTGGCCCCCAGCAGGACGATGAAATAAACGCGATGTCAATCGCCAGATGACGCAGGCTACGTGCGGCGGCTTCCCCGACGCAGGAACGATTCTCGCGGCATACCGTGCCGCCGGTGTGGATCACCCGGCAGCTGCTGGCTTCCATCAGCAAATTCGTCACCATGAAATCATTGGTTACTACCAGCAAATCATTGCGATCCACCAGTTCACGTGCCAGCGCCAGCGTCGTGGTGCCTGCATCCAGATAAATACAGCTATTACGCGGAATATGCTGAGCCGCCAGTCGGCCAATAGCATTTTTCTCATCATTAAACAGCGTGGTTTTGGTGAGATGTGAAGGCTCCGCCGCCAGCCGATCCGCTGAGCGCACTCCCCCTGACACGGACAGCACAGCGCCTTGCTCTTCCAGCTTTTGCACGTCACGACGGATCGTCATGTGCGAAACACCCAGACGATCGGTTAATTCCGCAATACTGACCACACCGCGCTCAGCAACCAACGCCAAAATCTGTTGATGTCGTTCGACCGGGATCACATCGTCTCCTTGATGATTATCATTTTTTCACATTGTAATGGATTTAAGAGGTAAGGCGATCAGAAAATTTGCCGCCTTTAAGCACGAATCCCTGCCTGGAAGCGCGTCTCTTAAGGCCTGGCGCGGATGTGGGGCGCGTGTGAAGATTTGTTGCATCTAAGCGCTGAAGTTATTTTTTGTGATGCCACACACATTTTTTCATCGGGTGACCTGTCAGGATTAACATCATCAAACAAATAATCACTTAATTTAACAGAGGGGGCGACGATGCCAGTCTCAAACATCTGTGTTATCGGTTTAGGTTCAATGGGGATGGGCGCGGCGCAATCTTGTATCCGTGCGGGTCTGAATACCTGGGGCGTGGATCTTAATCCTGCCGCGCTGGACGTTCTGCGTCAGGCGGGCGCGCGTGATGCGCAGACTTCAGCAGACCGCTTTGTCGATCAGCTCGACGCGGTGCTGTTGCTGGTGGTGAATGCAAAGCAGGTCAATGCGATTTTATTCGGTGAAAATGGCCTGGCGGCAAAACTGAAGCCCGGCACGGTGGTGATGATCTCTTCTACTATCTCTGCACAGGACGCGCAACAGTTTGAGCAAAAACTGGCTGAGCATCAGCTATTAATGCTGGATGCACCAGTATCAGGCGGCGCGGTCAAGGCCGCTACGGGCGATATGACCGTGATGGCATCAGGCAGTGAAGAAGCCTTTACCAAACTGCAACCCGTACTGGATGCGGTGGCGGCGAAAGTCTATCGTGTTGGGACCGAAATCGGTCTGGGCTCTACCGTCAAAATTATCCACCAGCTATTAGCGGGCGTACATATCGCGGTGGGCGCAGAAGCGATGGCGCTGGCGGCGCGTGCGGGCATTCCGCTCGACACCATGTATGACGTGGTTACCCATGCCGCAGGCAATTCCTGGATGTTTGAAAACCGCATGCGTCACGTGGTCGAGGGTGATTACAGCCCTAAATCCGCCGTCGATATTTTTGTTAAAGACCTGAATCTGGTCGCCGACACCGCCAAAACGTTGCATTTCCCGCTGCCGCTGGCGTCTACTGCGCTCAATATGTTTACCGAAGCCAGCAATGCCGGTTATGGCCGCGAAGATGACAGCGCGGTGATCAAAATTTTCAGCGGCATCACGCTGCCGCAAGGTGGGGAGAAAGCCTGATGCGACTGGGAGTCATTGCCGACGATTTTACCGGTGCGACCGACATCGCCAGTTTTTTGGTGCAAAACGGTCTCTCCACCATTCAGTTTAATGGCGTGCCGCATAACAGCGACGCGCTGGACGCGCAGGCAATCGTCATCAGCCTGAAATCGCGTTCCTGTCCGGTTGAGCAGGCGATTGAGCAGTCGCTGGCGGCGCTGAGCTGGTTACAACAGCAGGGCTGCGAGCGCTTCTATTTTAAATATTGTTCGACCTTCGACAGCACCGAGCGGGGCAATATCGGACCAGTCACCGATGCACTGCTGGCGGCGCTTGGCGAAACGCAAACGGTGATCTGTCCGGCACTGCCGGTGAACGGCCGCACCGTTTATCAGGGGCATCTGTTTGTCGGCGAGCAACTGCTGTCAGATTCCGGTATGCGCCATCATCCGGTAACGCCGATGACTGACAGCAACCTGCTGCGGTTGATGGAGCGCCAGGCCAAAGGCAAAGCGGGATTAATTGCCTCACAGGTGGTTGAGCAGGGCGTGGACGCGGTACGTTGTAAGCTTGACGAACTGCGTGAGCAGGGCATTCACTACGTCGCAATCGATACCCTGAACGAACAGCACCTGCTGACGCAGGGTGAAGCGCTGCGTGACATGCGTCTGGTCACCGGCGGTTCCGGGCTGGCGATCGGTCTGGCGCGGCAATGGGCACAGGACGATGCCGATCACCGCAGCGCCGAACAGGCCGGTCGTCCCCAGGGAACGCGCGCCATAGTTATCTCTGGTTCCTGCTCGCAAATGACCAATCGCCAGGTCAGCGCCTATCGACAGCAGGCACCAGCGCAGGAAGTGCAGGTCGAACGGTGTCTCGACGATGTCGAAAGTTATGCCCTGCAGCTTTGCGACTGGGTTGATGCCAACAGCCATCAGGCGCTGGCTCCGCTGCTGTTCGCCACGGCTGATGCGCAAAATTTGCAGGCAATCCAGCAGCAGTACGGCGCGCAGCGCAGCAGCGAGGCAGTGGAAAATCTGTTTGCCGCCGTGACGCGTGAGCTGAAAAAACGCGGCTGGCAGCGCTTTATCGTGGCTGGCGGCGAAACGTCGGGTGTGGTAGCGCAGAGCCTTGGCGTCACGGCATTTCACATCGGCCCGACCATCTCCCCTGGCGTACCCTGGGTGCGCGATATTCGGCAGCCGCTGTCGCTGGCGCTGAAATCCGGCAATTTTGGTGATGAGCACTTTTTCCGCCGCGCCCAAACGGAGTTTTCCCATGCCTGAACAATATTCTCTTAACGAACAGCAGGCCCGCGCCGAGATGGTACAGCTCGGTGCTTCCTTCTTTCAGCGCGGTTACGCCACTGGCTCAGCCGGCAATTTGTCGATGCTGCTGGAAGATGGCAATCTGCTGGCCACGCCGACCGGTTCCTGCCTGGGCGAGCTGGATGGCGAGCGCTTGTCGAAAGTCACGCCAGAAGGCGAGTGGCTATCCGGCGATAAACCGTCGAAAGAGATCGCCTTTCATCGGGCGCTCTATCTGAATAATCCTGACTGCAAAGCGGTGGTACATCTGCACAGCCATTACCTGACCGCGCTCTCATGTCTGCAAGGGCTGGACACGCAAAACTGTATCCGTCCGTTTACCCCTTACGTGGTCATGCGTGTGGGTGACGTGCCGGTAGTGCCTTATTATAAGCCGGGCGATCAGCGGCTGGCTGAGGATCTGGCGCGGCTGGCATCGCGCTATCGCGCTTTCCTGCTGGCTAATCACGGCCCGGTGGTAGTGGGAAAATCGCTGCGTGAAGCGGCGGACAATACCGAAGAGCTGGAAGAGACCGCACGGCTGATGTTTACGCTGGGCGACCGCGCCATTCGTTATCTGACGGATGACGAAGTGGTGGAATTAAGGAGTCGATAATGCCGAAGTTTGCAGCCAACTTATCTACGCAGTTTAACGAGGTGCCATTTCTGGAGCGCTTTGCCGCTGCCGCGCAGGCCGGTTTTGAGGCGGTGGAATTTCTGTTTCCTTATGACTATCCTGCAGCGCAGCTGAAGCAGTTACTGGATGAGAATCATCTCAGGCTGGTACTGTTCAACACGGCGGCCGGTAACGTGGCGGCGGGTGAGTGGGGCGTATCGGCCATTCCCGGTCGTGAAGCCGATGCACATGCCGATATTGATCGCGCGCTGACCTATGCGCTGGCACTGAACTGTCCGCAGGTCCATATTATGGCGGCGACCGTGCCAGAGGGAGCCGATCGTCAGTCGTATGTCGATACGTTTGTCAACAATATGCGTTACGCCTCGGAGCGCTTTGCGCCGCACGGCATCACGCTACTGATTGAAGCGCTGAACCCGAAAACCAAGCCGAATTACCTCTATTCCAGCCAGTATCAAACCTTAGACATGGTTGAGCGGATTGCTCGTCCTAATGTTGCTACTCAGCTTGACCTGTTTCATGCGCAGCTGGTGGATGGCAATCTCAGCCACCTGATTCGCCAGTATGCCGGGCGCTATCGCCATGTGCAGATCGCCTCCGCGCCGGACCGGCATGAACCGGATGAGGGGGAAATCAACTATCCGTGGCTGTTCACGTTGCTGGACGATGTCGGCTATGACGGCTGGATCGGCTGCGAATATATCCCCCGTGGCAACACGGTCAGTGGCCTCGGCTGGTTCGCGCCCTGGGCAAAGAAATCCTGAAATAACCCATGAAATAACACCGGCGTTTCGGCGCCGGTGTGGCTCTGGTCGTCCTTTTGACGTACCGGCACCAGGCTGTGCTGTACCCCCTTAATCCCAAAAAGATAATTATTACCGAGGCTTACCATGTCTACCGCATTGCTGTTAGCTATTGCGTCTGCCAGCATCGTGATCTTACTGCTGCTGGTTATCAAAGCGAAAGTTCACCCCTTTGTTGCGCTGCTCATTGTCAGCCTGCTGGTGGCGGTTGCTACCGGCATTCCGGCTGAAAAAATCATGGAGACGATTATCAGCGGTATGGGCGGTCTGCTCGGCCATATCACCATTATCATCGTGCTGGGGGCGATGCTTGGCGCGATCATTGAAGCGTCGGGCGGCGCGGAGTCGCTGGCGCAGCGCTTCAGTAAAACCCTCGGCCTGAAGCGCACCGTAGCCGCGTTGACGATGGCGGCGTTTATCCTGGGTATTCCGGTATTTTTTGAGGTCGGCTTTATTATCGTTATCCCGCTGATCTACGGCTTTACCAAGGTGGCTCGGGTATCGCCGCTGAAGTTTGGTCTGCCCATGGCTGGCGTGATGCTGACGGTTCATGCGGCGCTGCCGACCCATCCGGGCGCGGCTGCGGCGGCAGGGATCCTGCATACCGATATGGGCTGGTTGATGATGCTCGGCATCGCGATTTCGATTCCAGTCGGTATCGTCGGCTATTATGCGGCGAAAGTGATGAACCGTCGTCATTATCATCTGTCGGTCGAGGTGCTGGAACAGTTGCAGATGGCGAAGCCGGAAGGCAGCGAGAAAAAGCACGAAGTGGCTCCGCCAGGCGCGCTGACCATTAGCGGGTTGATTGTGGTGCCGATCGCGTTAATCGTACTGGGCACTTTATCGCACACCTTGCTGTCCGAAGAGAGTGTGCTGCGTAAAGTGATGATGGTGATTGGTACGCCGCCGATTGCGCTGCTGATTGCGTTAGGTTTAGCGGCCTGGCTGCTGGGTGTACGTCGCGGCTGGAGCAAAGACAAACTGGAAGATCTGACTGGCCGGGCGATTCCAACTTCAGCGAGCGTGATTCTGGTCGCTGGTGCAGGTGGCGCATTCGGCAAAGTGCTGGTGGAGTCAGGGGTGGGTAAAGCGCTGGCGGTGACGCTGGAAACGCTCCATCTGCCGCTGGTACCGGCGGCGTTTATTTTGTCGCTGGCGCTGCGTGCTTCACAGGGTTCCGCCACCGTAGCGATCCTGACCACCAGCGGCCTGCTGTTGCAGGCAGTGGCTGGGGTGAGCGATATGCAGCGCGTGCTGGTGACGCTGGCAGCGTGCTTCGGCGGGTTAGGGCTGTCGCATGTCAATGATGCGGGCTTCTGGGTGGTAACGCGCTATCTCGGCCTGTCGGTAGCAGATGGTTTGAAAACCTGGACGGTGCTGACCACATTGATGGGCCTGAGCGGCTTCGCCTTGACCTGGCTGCTCTGGGCGCTGGTGTAATCTCTGGGGGCGGAAAATACCGCCCCTGACTTTCGCTATGAAACCAGTTCC
This sequence comes from Mixta mediterraneensis, assembly GCF_030283135.1. Lineage (NCBI taxonomy): Bacteria > Pseudomonadati > Pseudomonadota > Gammaproteobacteria > Enterobacterales > Erwiniaceae > Mixta > Mixta mediterraneensis. Next base: position 55,200 of record NZ_JASUAZ010000022.1, read on the forward strand.
TGGGCATACAAATACAGCGCTTTTAGCTGCCCAAGCTTCTCCTGATCCGCCTCATGCAAACTCGCCAGTGACTCCAGCTCCAGCAAAAACGCCTGCACTTTCTCGGCATTTAACACTTCACGACGATGTTGCAGCCAGCGCTGTTGCTCGGCGTCATCCAGCGTGCCGGGGAAATTGCGGGCGCGGTAACGGAACAGCAGTTTCGCTACGCGGGGGCTTTCAAAGGTTAAATCCAGCGCAGGCAAGTTCTGCGGCGCGGTCTGACGGATAATCGTCATACCCGCCCGATCGGCATCGCTAAAGAAACCGTCATATAACTGCGCATCAACATCATCTGGTGGAGTAAACAGCTCGGCTTCAGCAAAAAGGGTTACCGCTTTTTCACGCACATCCGGCTGTTGACGCAGTAGCGCCAGATTATCCAGACAGCGCTGACGATCAATGCCTAACCGCTCGGCATCTTCCGGGCGCAGGGTATTGGCTGGGGCCAGAACCGGACATTTATTAATATGCACCAGCTTGATGGGCACTGAGGCCAGCTCGCCCAGTTCGCTTTTACGCGTATATAAACGTTCACGTAGCGTATCGGCATCCAGCGTCAGCAGTGGAGTCATATCGCCCGCCAGATCCACGACAATCAGCGCGTTGCGATTCTCCGGATGCCAGGCGAGCGGCACAATCCAGCTGGTATTACCCCGTGCGGCGCCAAACATGCCGGAAACATGTACTAACGGTTTCATTTGCGGGATGTCGATCAGCGTCATCAGTTTATTTTTGTTGCGATGCGTAAACAAAAATGCAAACAGTTTCGGCTGCTTCTCTTTTACCAGCTTTGCCATGGCCAGCGTGGCGTAGACGTCAGACATCGCATCGTGGGCGTTCTGATGCTCCACGCCGTTAGCTTTGGTCAAATGTTCCAGGCGGAAGCTGGGAAAGCCGTCATCGTTTTCTGGCCAGTGGATGCCGTCCGGGCGCAGCGCATAGCAGGCACGCATTACATCCAGCAAATCCCAGCGAGAATTGCCGTTTTGCCAGCTCCAGCCGTAGGGATCATAAAAATTGCGATAAAAAATATTGCGCGTCACTTCGTCGTCGAAGCGCACGTTGTTGTAGCCCACAACACAGGTTTGCGGCTCGGTAAACAGCGCGTGGATGCGTTCGGCAAACGCCACTTCGCTGACGCCTCGCGCCATGGCGATTTGCGGCGTGATGCCGGTAATCATCACCGCTTCCGGCTGAGGCAGATAATCATCCGGTGGACGGCAGTAAAACACCTGCGGCTCGCCAACTGGATTGAATTCGTTGTCGGTGCGCAAGCCAGCGAACTGCGCCGGACGATCCAGCGAAGGACTGGTGCCAAACGTTTCATAATCGTGAAACAAAAAAGTTAAATCCGAAGGCACAGCGTTTTCCTTTACGGGAAAAAATCAGCGCTCAGGATAGTCTGCCGGGCGCGTCAGCACAACCGCGCCGGTACAGGTTGCGAAGCAGATTGCACCGATCATACTTTTTTTCAATTTAGACAAACCTTCTCGACGCTTTTGCCGTAAAACGTGCGGCTGTTTCTGTTTCGTTTACCTGTTTGCGCAACTAAGGATAAAGTGTTGAAAAGGCGTCTGCTGATTACTGTAACTGCAACTATTTTTTGGGCATCGCTGGCGCAAGCCGAAGATATGCCTTTTCCCCTGACGCCACCGGCCATTGACGCCGCTTCCTGGGTATTGATGGATGCCACCACCGGCCAGGTGCTGACGGCCGGAAATCCTGATGAACGCCGTAATCCAGCCAGCCTGACTAAACTGATGACGGGCTACGTGGTCGATCGCGCTATCGATCAGAAAAAAATTACCCGCGACGATATGATAACTGTAGGTAAAGATGCCTAGGCGGCGGGTAATCCGGTATTCAAAGGCTCATCGCTGATGTTCCTCAAGCCTGGCGACAAGCTAAGCGTGCGCGATCTGAGCCGTGGTGTGATCATTGATTCCGGTAATGACGCCTGTGTCGCGCTGGCAGATTACGTGGCGGGCAGCGAAGCCGGTTTCGTTAAACTGATGAATCAGTATGTTGAAAAACTGGGCTTACAGAATACGCATTTTGAAACGGTACATGGTCTGGATGCGCCAGGTCAGTTCTCCAGTGCGCTGGATATGGCGAAACTTTCCCGGGCGATTATTGATGGCGAACCAGATTTTTACGCCATGTATAGCGAGAAAACGCTGACCTGGAATGGCATCATGCAGAACAACCGCAACGGTTTGCTATGGGATAACAATCTGCATGTTGATGGTCTGAAAACCGGCCATACCGAAACCGCCGGTTTTAACATCATCGCTTCCAATGTGGTGGGAAAACATCGCCTGATTGCAGTAATTATGGGCGGCAAAAGCGCGAAAGGGCGTGAAGAGCAGGCGCGCAAGTTGCTAATCTGGGGACAAAATACCTTTGATACCGTTCAACTGTTCCATGCCGGTAAAAAGATTGGCACTGAGAATGTCTGGTACGGTAATCCACACCAGGTTGATGTCGGCACCGTCAACGATATTTACCTGGCGCTGCCGCGCAGTGAAATTCAGAACGTGAAGGCCAGGTACGTTATTAATCGCAAAGAACTCGACGCGCCGCTGAAAGCGAATGAAACCATCGGTGAAATTCAGGTCATGGACAAAGACAAGCAGCTGGCAAGTTATCCGCTGGCAACGCTGAAAGCTGTTGATGAAGCGGGCATTGTTACGCGCATAGAAGATTATCTGAAGCAAAAGCTTTGATTCGCGTTTGTGGTATCGCGTAAAAAGCCGCCGAAAAAAGGGCAGCCTGTTGGCTGCCCTGTTCGCGTTTTATTGCAGATCATCCTTCATCTTTTTTATCTCTCCGGCATCGACCGGAGCGGCAGCATTGCCCCAGCTGTTACGGATATAGGTAATCACCGCAGCAATATTCTCATCGCTTAACGTACCCGCAAATGCAGGCATCGCAGGCGCGGTGGGATGTGCATCGGTATCGACACCGCGGCTTCCCGCCAGCACGACGCGCATCAGCGAGGTGGCATCAGGCTGGTTGAGCAACGGATTGTTTGCCAGCTGCGGGAAGATATTCTTCTCACCGCGTCCGCCAGGGCTGTGGCAGGCTGAACATTTGGCTTCATAAATAGTGGCCCCCATTTTCATGCGCGCATCACTCGCCGCTAGCGGCTCCGGTTTTTTCCCGGCTTTTTTATCGCCATCCTTAAGGTAAACTGCGACTGCGTTGAGATCGTCTTCACGCCAGTGCTGCGTCGAGTGACGTACCGCGTCTGCCATTGGCCCAGAAGCGATGTCATAACGGTTCACGCCGGTACGCAAGTAGCTCATAATATCCTGCTGTGTCCATTTGCCTAAACCGGTATGTTCGCTGGCGCTGAGGTCAGGCGCATACCAGCCTTCGACCACTTCACCGCCAAGAAAATGGCTGCTCTTATCGCCGCCCAGCAGATTTTTTGGCGTATGACAGGTGCCACAGTGTCCCAGACCTTCCACCAAATACGCACCGCGATTCCATTCGGCAGATTTATTGGGGTTGGCCTTAAATTCGCCCTTATCGAAGTTGATCCAGTTCCAGAACAGTAAGCTGGCGCGGATATTGAACGGGAAAGGCAGTTGGTTAGTCTCAACGGGGTGATGGATCGGCTGTAGCGTTTGCATCCACGCCCATAAGTCTTGCAGATCTTTTTCCGACATTTGGGTGTAAGCGGTATAGGGCATCGCCCCGTATAAACGCTTGCCATTATGCCCAACACCTTCATTCATGGCGCGACGAAAATCATCGTAGCTCCAGTTACCGATACCGGTTTCACGGTCTGGCGTAATGTTAGCGCCTGCCAGCGTACCGAACGGCGTTTGCAGCCTGACACCTCCGGCGAAAGGCTGTTTTTCATCGCTGGTGTGACACGCGGTACAATCCCCAAGCGTGGCGATGTACTGGCCCCGGGCAATCTGATCGTATTCCGGCTGGGCCTGACTGCTCAGGCTTAACGTCATGAGCACGGCAGCCGCAGAGAAAAGCGATAATGTTTTCATACGCTAATCATCTCCCCCGGACGTTTCAGATAGTATTGACGAATATCGTGTGCGGCTTTGTAGGCCAGCGCACCAACGGTGCCGGTTGGGTTGTAACCGGGGTTCTGTGGAAAGGCTGAGGCGCCTACCACAAACAGGTTCGGCACATCCCATACCTGAAGATGTTGGTTTACCGAACTGGTGCTGGGATCGGCTCCCATAATAAATCCGCCCACTACGTGCGAGGACTGATAAGGCACGCTGCTCCAGTGTCCGGTCATAGGTTTGACAATCATTTCACGTGGATTCATCGATTTAGCAATTTCTGCCACCTTGTTAGTACAGTACTGCGCCATCTTCAGGTCGTTTTGCGCAAAATCGAAGGTAATACGCAGCAGCGGCCGGCCGTGCGGATCGTTGTAGTTAGGATCTAACGACAAATAGTTAGTGCGCGTGGTGTAACTGCTGGCTTCACAGCCTATCGACATGGTGCTGAGATAGTTATCTTTCAGCGCCTGTTTCCACTTTGAACCCCATTTCGGGGTCTTAGGCGGTAAGGGGCGATAGCCAATCGGCGCGGAGCCAATAGGGGTGACGCGAATGCTGCCGCCGCCAAAGAAGCCAAGACCACTATGATCGAAATTGTCGTTGTTAAATTCGTCAATGCCCATGCCTACCGCGCCGGCACCAATAAACGGGTTAAAGTTTTTGTTATCAAAGAACAGCGTCACGCCATTGGCGGTTTGGTAGGCGTAGTTGCGACCGGTGGTGCCTTTATTGGTCACGGGATCGTAGGCTTCACCGATACCGGAAAGCAGCATCAAACGAACATTTTCAAAGGTGAAGGCGGCAACAATCACGAGATCAGCGGGTTGCTCCCATTTATCGCCAGAAGAGTCGATATAGGTTACGCCAGTCGCTTTTTTACCGGTGGAATCGGTTAGCACTTCCAGCACTTCGCAGTTGGTATAAGCAGAAAAGTTGGGTTTGCGTATAAGCGCCGGTAACACTGTGGTGATCGCGCTGGCCTTGGAGTAGTTGGCGCAGCCGTAGTTGGTGCAAAAGCCGCAGAAAGTACAAGGCCCCATCGTTACGCCATACGGATTGGTATAGGCTTCGGAAACCAACGAGGAGGGCACAGGGAAAGGCTTATAGCCAAGGTTTTTAGCCGCATCAGCAAACAATGTTGGGCCGTAAGGCTGACGCAGCGGGGCAGTCGGATATTCACCCGATCGCGGCCCTTCAAACGGATTGCCGCCGTCACGAACCTGGCCGTTGATATTGCCAGCTTGCCCTGACGTGTACTAGCTCAGACCTGATCTGACAGTTACCGGTTATTTATACAGGTGTCTGTCAGATTAAATCTGGTTCAGATTCTTTTCTGCCCAGACCCGTTTTCCATCAAGTAACGTGGCCATTGGCGTACG
>NZ_JASUAZ010000023.1:0-57631 GCF_030283135.1 Mixta mediterraneensis
ACTGAAAAGTCAGGGCTTTTTCATTTGGTTAAAGTAACCTGGCGGCGGTACTTTAATTTGAGCGCTGGCAGGCAGTTAAATTGCATTGATAGCCCTGCCAATCTACCCGCATCGCTTATTTCATACGGGTTAAAATGCCCTGGAAAAACAGGGCATAGCACAGAGCGCTGCATGAGCGCGTAACTATCAGCTTATCAGTACAGCAGCCTTAGCATGAAGTTAATTTCCACCTGAAATTTGCCAGGGCTGCTCCGCCATCCATTCGCTGAGAAAATTAATAAATACACGCACGCGCTGGCTTACGGCAAGATCGCTGTAATAAACCGCATTAAAAGGCATCTCAACCGGAATAAGCTGGTCAGCTAATAATTCTACTAATTTTCCCTCAGCAATCTCTCTGTCAATCATATAGTCAGACAGACAGGCGATACCGTTTCCATTCAGGCAAAGCTGTTTAATAGTTTCACCGCTGTTTGAGGACATTCCGGGCGGAGCAACATACAGCTCACCATTGTCTTGCGCCACAGGCCAGCGATTAAGCCGCGAAAGATCAATAAAGCCGAGGCACTCATGACGATCTAAATCTGCGACCAGGCGGGGCATACCTTTTTCCTTAATATAGGCGGGTGAAGCGACCAGTTTTCGGTAGCTAATAAATAGCAGACGGGCGCGTAGCGTAGAGTCAGTTAAGTTTCCCGCGCGTATCGCCACATCAACTTTACGTTCAATCAAATTAATAAAGCTTTCCGAAGAAATTAACGACAGTGTTATCTCTGGATAGCGTTCGCGAAAGGGTTTAATCATCGGCATTAGTAGATGAAGAATGACCGGCGTTGCGGCATCAATACGTAATAACCCCTTCGGAGCATGGCGACCTTCGATAAGATCGTTCTCCGCCGAAGTCATTTCCTGCAATAAACTCTGTACCCTACGAAAATAACGCTCTCCTTCCTGAGTAAGCGCTAACTGTCGTGTCGTGCGCGTAAGTAGCGCAACGCCAAGCTTATTTTCCAGTTTTTTAATTGTTCGACTTACGGCAGAGTTCGCCATCTGTAACTGCCCGGCTGCACGGCTAAAGCTTCCGCTTTCCACCACGCTTACAAATACTTTGAGTTCTTCAGACGATGCTTTCATTATTCCTTCCCAGGCAACATACAATTTTTATTTTGCATCTTTTTGTTATCAAAGCATAAGGCAATATTTACAGCCAAACGTATCATCGTGCCGCTGGCTCTTTGAGCGATAGCCATTAGCGCTTTCACTATGAGAACGTCTGAATTGTTATCACAGGATTAGTGTCAGCCTTTGCCATCAGCGGGTCTGCAACGAGAAAACAGCCATTGTGATGGCGCTAGTAGAAGAACCGATAAGCGCCCTTAGAGGGCTGAGTAAACAGCCATAGGAAGTTTCCTGAGCCTGTTACGCAACAATTGGCAAGTTTTACCTCGCCAGCAGTATCATTCTGGTGGCATGGTTGCGCTAAATATAAGAGGCGGATAATTAGCGCATAAGCACGGCCGGGTGCTAAGCCTGATTTTGTCGCGGCTGTGATACTACCAGGCGTGTTTCGGTCCACCGGCAGCCTGCATAGCAGGTCAGCTTGCGACTTAAGCTTGAGATGTATTCCGACAATCAGCAGCATTGATTGAAACCCCGAACTAAAATCCCTATAACAGGTAAGAGATTTAACGCGTTGAATAATCAGTCAGGCGGAAAAGTGCGGAAAAAAACTTATGCAATGCGATATGTCGCTGGCCAGCCAGCGGAACAGATCTTCCCGCCGGGAGCAATGCTACATCTCGGGAAAGCGCTTCCTCCTGGCGCGCCGCTGCCTGCCCATCCCAATCTAAAAGTATTGGTATGGAATATTTTCAAGCAGCAGCGTGCCGACTGGATGTCAGTACTGGAGGGATTTGGCAAAGATGCGCACCTTGTTTTACTGCAGGAAGCACAGACCACGCCAGAACTGGTTCGGTTTGCTACCAGTAACTATCTTGCCGCCGACCAGGTTCCTGCTTTTGTGCTGCCCCAGCATCCATCAGGTGTTATGACGTTAGCATCGGCGCATCCGGTTTATTGCTGCCCCTTACGCGAACGCGAACCATTGCTTCGATTATCTAAATCGGCGCTTATCACTGCTTATCCGCTGCCCACGGGTGAAATGCTGATGGTGGTCAATATACATGCTGTGAATTTTAGTCTGGGCGTGGACGTTTACAGCAAACAGCTGGGACCGATAGGTGAGCAGATTACACATCATCGCGGACCCGTAATCATGGCGGGAGATTTCAATGCATGGAGCCGCCAGCGTATCAATGCACTGTATCGTTTTGCGCACCGGATGGAGCTGGAAGAGGTGATGTTCACCTCCGATCATCGAAGAAAAGCTTTTGGCCGACCGCTGGATTTTGTTTTTTACCGCGACATTCATGTTAGCGAAGCATCGGTGCTAGTGACGCGCGCCTCCGACCATAACCCCTTATTGGTCGAATTCCATTCTAAACGCTAACCCCTTCAGGAAAAAAACGGCGGACATAAAAAAGGCTGACATTAGTCAGCCTTTTCGTCATATCAGGTATCAGATGTTGCGTTATTATTAACAAATAGCGTTAATTTGTCGCCGGGTTGAATATCGTTTGCATTATCCAACACACTGTTCCAGCGCATCACGTCTTTGATGTTGACGCCGTGACGCCGTGCAATACTGCCAAGAGAATCACCCTTACGAACACGATAGGTGATGCTGTTGCCGTTATCAGCCAACCTGGCGCCGCCATCTACCGTCAGTGTTTGCCCTGGATGAATAGCTGCATTTCGCAGGTTATTTTGCTGTTTCAGTGTAGCAACGCTGACGCCCAGCTTATTAGCGATACCGGAAAGCGTATCGCCCGAACGCACTTTGTAACCGCCGGACGCGCTGGCTTTCGCAAGCTGTGTCGGCTGTACGGCTGCGATGTCACCGGAAGCCAGTGAGCTACGCAACTGTGCGACGTTAGACTTTGGCACCAGAATATAGTGCGGTCCATTTGGCGCCGTTGAGCTACCTTTATAACCGGTATTGAAACTCTTCAACTTACTGAGCGACATACCAGCCATTTCAGCGGCCTGCGTCAATTGCATCTGCTGACCCACTTCAACGCGTGCTAATGCACGGCTTTCGTTTGGTGTCGGCAGAGAGATACCGTAACGTTTGTTGTTTTTGAGCAGATCGCTCAACGCCAACATTTTAGGAACGTAAACCGTCGTTTCACGGGGCAGCGAAAGATGCCAGAAATCGGTGGGCTTACCGCGCGCCTTATTCTGTTTAATCGCCTTTAATACACGCCCTTCACCGCTGTTATAAGCCGCGATAGTTAATAACCAGTCGCCGTCAAACATCGTGTTAAGACGTTGCATCATATCCAGTGCAACTTTGGTTGACGCGACGACATCGCGTCGACCATCGTAGTAGCGGTTTTGTTTCAAACCATAGTTTCGCCCGGTTGCTGCAACAATCTGCCAAATGCCTGCGGCGTTGGCGGATGACGTTGCACGAGGGTCAAAAGCGCTCTCCACTATGGGTAGCAGTACCAGTTCCATCGGCATTTTACGTTTCTGTATTTGCTCGACTATCCAGTACATGTACGGCTCTGCCCGTAATGTTACATCGTGGAGATAGCTCTTATGCTTTAAAAACTTTATTTTTTGTTCGCGGATCCGGCTGTTTTCCGGAACTCCCATCTTCAACTCGTCACTAATGAAACTCCAGAGATCGGTATCTTCTGCGAGGCCAGTTCCATCTTCCTGCCATCGCGGCGATAACAATTCGTCTCCGTATTTTCCATTTTCACCTTGACCAGCTGAAGACAGACTCTGGGCATGCTGTTCTGGGATGTTGGCATCATTCCGTGAAGCCTGACATCCAACCAGCAAGACCGAGGCGAGTAATATCGCTTTAGCCTTCATGTGTGTGTCAATAGTTCGCTTAAAAGACGAGCAACTATACGTGACGGCTTTTCACAACACAACCCGAAATATTAAAAATGGTCTTTCTTTTCGCGTAGTACAGCAAATGTTTGCCATACCGGCTTTCCGGTGGGGTCAACGCTTAAAGCCTTTTTTAAATCAGGATCTTGCGTTCTTAAAAATAAATTTATTGACCGTTCGTGCTCGAGTTTTGTTGGCAAACTAATGCCATTTTCGGCGCGTAAGTCCTTAATTTTCTGGTATTCGGCCATAATTTGCGGATCATGAGGCAGAATAGCCGCAGCAAAGGTTAAATTGGATAAAGTATATTCATGCGCACAACAAACCAGGGTATCTTCCGGCAACGTATTAAGTTTTTGAAATGATTGGTACATTTGTTCAGCTGTGCCTTCGAACAGACGTCCGCAACCGCCAGAAAACATAGTATCCCCACAAAAAAGGTAAGGTGAACTGAAATATGAGACATGTCCTAAAGTATGTCCCGGTGTGGCGATAACCTCGAACACCAGACCCAGAATGCTAACCTGATCACCTTCGCGCACCACCGTTTTGGCCCCTTTATCCACCGTCTCTTGTGGTCCAAAAATGTCTACGTCAGGAAAATGCTCAAGAAGCGTATTCACACCGCCAACGTGATCGTTATGATGGTGTGTCAGCAAGATAGCGACAGGTTGCCAGCCATTCGCTTTGACTTTTTCTATTACTGGTTGAGCTTCGCCAGGATCGACAATCAGGCATTTTCCTTCATTATCTGTCAGTGTCCAGATGTAGTTATCTTGCAATGCCGGAATACTGGTAAGATTCATAATCACCTCTTGCAGACCGTTGGAAAAGGAAGATGGTTAAAGCATGAAGCCCGCTAAAACTCGCCAAATGCTGACCGCGCCACTCTCCTGGCAGGATATGCCATGGGGAGAATATTTTCGTGACGCGTTGACGCAGCAGCTACAGCCTTACCTCGGAAAGCTTTATGGCTTTCATATGCTTAAGCTTGGCAACCTGAGTGCAGAAATCAATACCGAAAACTGTGCCATCTCACATCAGGTAAATGTGGGCAGTGAAGGCGACCTGTTACAGGTGCTGGCTAGCCCGGCGCGACTGCCTTTTGAATCGAAATCGGTAGACGCTTGTTTGCTGGCACATACGCTGGCCTGGAGTCGGGACCCGCATCGCGTGTTGCGCGAAGTGGATCGGGTATTGATCGACGACGGCTGGATGATCATCAGCGGCTTCAATCCGTTTAGCTTACTCGGTATCAGCAAAATTGTGCCCGTTATTCACCGCAAAGCGCCGTGGAGCGGACGGATGTTTAGTCAGATGCGTTTACTGGACTGGCTGGGGTTACTTAATTATGAAGTTGTTTACCGCACGCGTTTTCAGGTTTTGCCGTGGCATCGGCAGGGCGGCGCGCTTATCAGCGCCCATTTACCGGCGCTGGGTTGCCTGAATATCGTGGTGGCACGCAAGCGGACTTTCCCGCTGACGCCCACTAAAGCGAAAAAAAGTCTGAGCAAATCACAGGTGCGACAAACCGTTAACGCGACGCGCCAGTTTCGTCAGGCCGACGATCAGGAACCCGGCTGATAACCGATATCGTCGAAAGCAGGATTGCCCGCCGCGCTGCGCGCCAGCTCATCGCAGCGTTCATTCTCGGAATGACCGGCGTGACCTTTCACCCATTCCCACTCAATTTTGTGTGTACTCAGCGCCGTATCAAGACGTTTCCAGAGATCGACATTCTTCACGAGCTTTTTGTCCGCCGTTTTCCAGCCGCGCTTTTTCCAGTTATGGATCCAGCGGGTAATGCCCTGGCGTACGTATTGACTATCCGTGCTCAGCACCACATCGCAGGGTTGAGTAAGCGCTTCCAGCGAAACAATGGCCGCCATCAGCTCCATACGATTATTGGTGGTTAAACGATACCCGGCGCTGAAGGTTTTCTCATGCTGACCGTAACGTAAAATGGCACCGTAGCCGCCAGGGCCAGGATTACCAAGGCAAGATCCATCGGTGAATATTTCTACCTGTTTGCGCATCTCTGGTAGACTTCCTTCTGAAAAAACGCCAAGTCTGACATAAAACGGGTTCTATGAGCACTGCAAATAATCGCCAAATCGTACTCGATACTGAAACCACCGGCATGAACATGATCGGGGTTCACTATGAAGGGCATCGCATCATCGAAATTGGTGCGGTGGAGGTAATCAACCGTCGCCTGACGGGGAATAATTTCCATATGTACCTGAAACCCGATCGGCTGGTAGACCCTGAAGCTTTTGGCGTACATGGGATTGCTGATGAGTTTCTGGCTGATAAACCCACGTTTAGTGACATTGCGGATGAGTTTTTGGCTTACATCCGTGGTGCCGAGTTAGTCATTCATAACGCGCCGTTTGATATAGGCTTTATGGATTATGAGTTCGGCAAACTTCAGCGCGGAATTGATAAAACGGAAACGTTTTGTCAAATCACCGACAGCCTGGCGATGGCGCGCCGCATGTTTCCTGGCAAGCGCAACAGCCTTGATGCGCTGTGTTCGCGCTATGAAATTGATAACAGCAAACGTACCCTGCACGGCGCATTACTTGATGCTGAGATCCTGGCCGAAGTTTTTCTGACCATGACGGGCGGCCAGACATCATTAACTTTTTCGATGGAAGGCGATAGGTCGCAACAAAATGAGGGCGATGGTATCCAGCGTATAGTGCGTCCGGCGTCGGCGCTGCGTGTGGTCTCCGCCAGCGATGAAGAAATTGCTGCACATGAATCCCGCCTCGATCTGGTCATGAAAAAGGGGGGAAGCTGCCTGTGGCGCGGCTGAACAGGGTGATTTTGCTGGCAAAAACAGCGTCAAGATGAAAAAAACAGCAAACGATTATCTGCAACAGAAAAAGCGTTGACGACGGTTTTCGCTACTATTAATATTCGCCTCGTTCCCGACGGGGAATACAGCGCGGTGCGGTAGTTCAGTCGGTTAGAATACCGGCCTGTCACGCCGGGGGTCGCGGGTTCGAGTCCCGTCCGCACCGCCAACTATTTGGAGAAGCCGATTCAGAAATGAATCGGCTTTTTGCTCTATGAAGCCTCAGCACGAGCGCGGGAAAATCAGCGAATTACCGTTATCCCCGCTATTATTTCACTTCTTTTGCATCGCCACACTGCCACGAAAATCTGCCGCGCTATCCGCCGATTCCATGTCAGCACGCGCCAGATAGCGGTAGCAGCCAGCACCCAATGCCGCACCGATAAACCAACTAAAGTTCGCCACTTCATGCAATGAAGGAATAAAGCTAATCACCAGACAAATTCCTACCGATGGTAACAGGGCAGCAATGGCTTTCGGGTTAAAGCCACCGCGATACCAGTAACGGCTTTTTGGCGTATCGTCGAACAGATCATCAACAAAAATACGGCTGCGTTTAATCAAATAGAAGTCTGCCAGCAGGATGCCAAATAGCGCTCCAATAAAGGAGCCCAGCACATCCAGCGTGTAGTGAATCAGTTCGGGTGGCTGAAACAGGTTCCATGGCGTCAGCAAGACGGAACCGACCGCCGCAATCAGCCCACCGGTGCGAAAACTAATCTTTTGTGGCGAACAGTTAGAAAAATCAAAAGCTGGCGACACAAAATTGGCGACGATATTGATGCCAATAGTTGCGGTAATCATCGTCAGCAGACCAATCGCTACCGCCAAATCATTGCCCACCATACTGACGGTTTCAATCGGATCGGTCATCATTTTGCCGAACAGCGATTGCGTGCCGGAAACGATAACAACCGTGACAATGGAAAACAGCAGGAAATTAAAGGGGAGGCCCCAGCGGTTGCCGCGACGAATTCACCCATGCTTTTGCCGTAACGCGAGAAATCGCCAAAGTTAAGCCGCGGACCGGAGAAATAGGACATAACCAGTGCGGTAGCGGTAATCATCTGCCAGCTTTGCTCGCCTACAGAAAGTTGCTTGCTGGCAAGCGTGAAAGAAATCCCATCAAAACCGGTTTTGTATACAATCCAACCTGCTAATGCCACCATGACCACATAGACTGCGGGACCCGCCACATCGATAAAGCGTTTGATAGCGCTCATGCCATGCCAGAACACCAACGCCTGTAACAGCCACATTACGCTGAAGCAGCACCAGCCAGGTTGCGATAAACCCAGCCAGCCAGACTGCGTCATAGATGCCAGCCCAGGGAAAAATTTCAACAGCACCAGCATCAATGCGTTGGCCGCTAAATAAGTCTGAATACCGTACCAGGCAAAGGCGATCAGACTACGAATAACAGCCGGAATGTTGGCACCGAAAACCCCAAACGCCTGACGGCAAATTACCGCATAGGGTACGCCCGCCATCTGACTGAGCTTCAGAGGCCCTGCTGGCCACCGTTGAATGTTTTGGCATGAAACCTGCTCTTCTGTTAACACGATAACAATTAATTACGGCGTGAAACGGTATTGCAGGATCCAGGCCATATTTTCTTTCTTGTATACAAAAATTGTCTTTCACGTATACGATACGTTGCACACAGAGCCTTACCGGAGCAGGTAATGAAGAGTGAAACAGGCCAGAGAACGGCCGCTGATCGGCATGATAAAGATGAAGTTATCTATCAGGCGTTAATGAACGCTATCGTTGAACATCAGTTGCCGCCTGGCAGCAAATTGCCAGAAGAAGCACTGTCAGACGTCTTTGGCGTCAGCCGCACCGGCTCGCAAAGTGCTACAACGCCTCGCTACAGTGCAGATGATTACCTTAACGCCCAAACGCGGTGCACATGTCACGACGCCGGACGTTGATGAGGCGCGTGATATTTTCCGCTCTCGCAGCCTGATGGAGCGCGCCAACTTACCGGCGGTGCTGGAAAATTTACAACCTCCTCATCTGGTCGCGCTGGCAAATTTACTGGAGCAGGAAAAGCAGGCGCATTCAGATCGTGACGGTGCCGCTGCGATCCGTATTTCTGCTGCTTTCCATATTCAGTTGCAGGCAATCTCAGGTAATCAGGTGTTAACCGAAATGGTGACGCGTCTGACTCAGCGATCTTCATTGGTGATCGCCGCCTATGGCGCACCGTGGCAGCACGGATGCCGCTGTGACGATCACGATCGTCTGCTGCAATTACTGCGTACTCAGCAAGCAGAGCCGCTGTCCGGGGCGCTGCAACAACATTTTGATCACATCGTTTCCAGCCTGCACTTCGAGCGTAGCGGCGAAGCCTTGCCGGACTTCTCACGTTTATTTTCCGGTCATAAAGGAGCGGCATCATGAACCTGCTCCAGGTGATTAACCCCAACATCAGCCTGGCAATGACAGACACCATCGGTCAGGCGGCACGCGCAGTAGCCGCGCCCGGCCCTGAAATTCTGGCGGTATCGCCTTCGTAAGGTGTGCCATCAATTGAAGGGCATTTTGATGAAGCGATTGCGGTGATTGGGGTGCTGGAACAGGTCAGACTGGGCAAAGCGCAGGGCGTTAGCGGCCATGTGATTGCCGGCTTTGGCGATCCCGGCCTGCTGGCGGCACGCGAGCTGGCAAGCGGCCCGGTGATAGGCATTGCTGAGGCGGCGATGCACACCGCCACGCTGGTGGCGACGCGTTTTTCCATCGTCACGACATTACCGCGTATATCAGTGATTGCGCGTCATCTGTTACAGCAATATGGCTTTACCCAGCATTGCGCCGCGTTACACGCCATCGATCTGCCTGTGCTGGCACTGGAAGATGGCAGCGGTCTGGCGCAGGAAAAAGTGCGCGAACGCTGCCTCCAGGCGAAGCGCGAAGATGGCAGTGGGGCGATAGTTTTAGGCTGCGGCGGTATGGCAACCTTAGCGGCTTCGTTAACCCAGGAGCTAGACATGCCGGTCATTGATGGCGTCAGCGCGGCTGTAAAAATGGTTGAGTCGCTGGTGGCGCTGGGCTTTGGTACTAGCAAGCAGGGCGATCTGGCTTATCCTTTGCAGAAACCTCTCTCCGGTGCATTTCAGCACCTAAACTAACGGGGTGTTGCACTCTTACAACGGGAAGCGAGCATGAGTGAAGGTGTAGAGAAAAAAGAGTACAGCTTTAACAAAAATTATCCGCGTGACATGGTGGGTTACGGCGCGAATCCGCCAGATGCCGCCTGGCCGAAAAAAGCGCGCGTGGCGGTGCAGTTTGTACTGAATTACGAAGAAGGTGCAGAGAACAACGTATTGCACGGCGATGCGGGTTCAGAGCAATTTCTTTCCGATATCATTGGCGCGGCCAGTTATCCCGATCGCCACATGTCGATGGATTCGCTGTATGAATATGGCTCGCGTGCCGGTTTCTGGCGTATCCATAATGAATTTCAAAAGCGTGGTTTGCCACTGACTATTTTTGGGGTGGCGATGGCGCTGGCGCGGCATCCTGACATTGTCGAGGCCATCAAAAACGCGCGTTACGATGTGGTGAGTCACGGCTGGCGCTGGATCCATTATCAGGGCATGGATGCAAAGACCGAACGCCAGCATATGCAGCAGGCCGTTGACGTGTTGGTCGATCTGTTCGGTAAAGCCCCAACCGGTTGGTATACTGGCCGCGATAGTCCAAATACTCGCCGCTTAGTGGTGGAGCAGGGCGGGTTTACTTACGACAGCGATAACTACGGTGATGATTTGCCATTCTGGACACAGGTTACCTGTCAGGATGGCACGGTGAAACCGCATCTGATCATTCCTTACACGCTGGAATGTAACGATATGCGCTTTGCTTCACCGCAGGGCTTTAATACCGCCGAACAATTCTTTACCTATCTTCGCGACACCTTTGACGTGTTGTATGAAGAGGGAGAAACCGCGCCGAAGATGATGTCAGTCGGCATGCACTGTCGCTTGCTGGGGCGTCCGGGCAAGTTTCGCGCCTTGCAAAATTTCCTCGACCACATTCAGCAGCATGAGAAAGTGTGGGTCTGTACCCGCCAGCAAATTGCTGAACACTGGATTAAAAAGCATCCCGCGCCAGAGGTATGATGGCGCAGGCTGGCCGCCTGGGGCGTTGTCTTGCAAACGGCTAAGGCCAGGCCCCATTTCAAGGCCAGGGGCGTTTCGTTCGGCCTGATGTCCGACCGCCCCAGGCGAGGCGTCGTCCCTCCCCGGCGCACCCGCGCATTGTCGGCATCATTGCCGCTACGTGGTCCCCTCGCGCCAGTTGCTTACCTGATGAAGGTGTCCGCGAAGCGGGCAAATGCGCAGCCAGGAGCAGGGCCGGGGCGACTGCTGGCCCTGCTCCGTCGGACTTCAGGCTGAATGAAATGCTTTTGATCCTGGCCTTAGCCGTTCGCAGGACAAACCATTAAGTCATAATGCTCACCTGGGCTGCCACGATGCGCCAGCCGCATGGTAACTTCACCCAGGTTTGCTGCTGACGCCCCGTTTTCTCGCTGCCTTCGCGCGTGAATTCGGTGCTACATACCGCATAATCCTCACCAAAGGTGGTGATCACGGTATTTCGCAGGGTACGATCCAGGCCAGCAGAGGGGCGCGCAGCCCGGAAAGCGCGGATTTCATCAATGCCGTAAAGGTTCTCACCGGCACCCAGTCGTACAGTACGTTCATCATGCCAAAACAACGCATCCAGCACGGCAATATCGTTACTGATTAATGCCTGCTCATAACGGTAAAAAGCGTCAGTAACTTCAGCGACGATCATCGGGCGATCAATATGTTCTGCTTTCATTACACACCTGCCATGCTCATTTGTGGCATCGTTAAGCCTTGCTGCTCCAGTGCATAAGCGGCACGCAGCGCGGCCTCTTCTTTGAATGGCGCAGCGATCAGCTGCAGGCCAATGGGTAATCCGCTGGAGGTTGCCAGCGGTACGGTGCATACCGGCAAGCCAGCGAATGAAATCGGTTGCGTCAGCATGCCCATGCTGGCTTTGGCAGTTAAATCCTGGCCATTAATGTGAATACTTTCCTGACCAATCTTTATCGCGCTACACGGCGTAGCAGGCGCAATCAGCACGTCAAAATGCTCAAATAGCGGCAAAACCTGCTGCTGGAAATGTCGGCGGAAACGCTGCGCCTGCACATACCACACGGCCGGAATCATCGCGCCAGCCAGCAAACGCTCACGGGAATGAGGCTCAAATTGCTCCGGTAGCTGGCGCAGCGCAGGCAAATAGTGATTTCCTCCCTCTGATGCGGTCATGATAAAGGCCGCCGAGCGGGCCAGTTCCGCTTCTGGTATCTGTACTTCTTCGCGGGCCTGCAAGGCATTTGCCGCGATGGCTAAGGCTACACGCGCATCATCATCGCACCAGGTGGAGAAAAAGCCGCCTAATATGCCGCAGCGCAGACCGCTGTCGCCTTGCGTTAAGCCGGGTAATGTTGGCGCAACCGGGTGACTCGCCTGAAAGGCATCGTTGCTGTCGCAGCCCTGCAATACGTCATATACCAGCGCCAAATCTTCCACACGCCGGGCAAAAGGACCGATATGATCCAGGCTGGCAACAAACGGGTGGCTGCCACTACGCGACAGACGACCAAAAGTCGGTTTCAGTCCGAAAATGCCGCACAGCGAGGCAGGCACGCGAATCGATCCGTTGGCATCAGTGCCAAGTGAGAAATGTACCAGCCCCGCTGCGACAGCCGCCGCTGAGCCGCCAGACGATCCCCCCGCCACGCGGGATAAATCGTGCGGGTTATGTGTCGCACCATAATGGCTATTCTCGGTCGTGAAGCCATACGCATAGGCATCCATATTCAGCATGCCGGAAAGCAGCGCGCCGGCTTCACGCAGCCTGTTGACAGCCCAGGCATCTTCCCGGGCGGCAGGGCGCTCGCTAAACAAGCGGGCACCCGCTAAGGTGCTGTGGCCAGCCACGTCAAACAGATTCTTTACGGCATAAGGAATGCCCGCCAGCGAGGACAGCGCTTCTCCGCGTTGGCGCTGTTTATCAATCAGCCCGGCTTCTTTTAACATGCGTTGACCGGTAACCTCGGTCCAGGCATTGAGTGCTGGATTATGTTGCTCAATCGCCTGCAGCGTTGCGGTGGCAACTTCGCGTGCGCTGATAGTGCCGTTTTGAACCGCCTGATGCAGCGATCGAAGGGAAAGTTCGCTCAGTTTCACGCTTTGTACACTCCTGCCACTTCCAGCCTATCGTCAAGCGGCAACGCCATCAGCGGTATCGCCATGCCGGCAATACGTGTCATCTGCGTCAGTAATGCAGCGCGGCGGGCTTCATCCAGGTCAATCTCCAGCAGCTGCGCCATTTGCGCGATATACATCGCCCAGTCGATATTCTGATTCATTATTCCTCCGGTTAGAAACCTGCGGCACTGCCATTGCTACGTGGATCGCTTGCGCCCTCGAGCATGCCGTTGTTATGACGCACAATCGCGCCTGCATGTCCAACTGCTTCACTGAAATCCGGCAGCAGTTCTACCTCATGGCCCAACTGGCGCAAACGTTCCAGCGTGGCGGCAGAAAAGCGGCTCTCCAGCTTGAGCGAGTCGGATGATTGCCCCCACGTTCGTCCTAACAGCCAGCGCGGTGCACTTACGGCTTGTTGCAGTGGCAAACCCTGAATCACGTGACGAGTAAAAATTGCAGCCTGCGTTTGTGGCTGGCCGTCGCCGCCCATTGAGCCGTACACCATGGCGCGACCATCTTTCAGTCGCGCAGCGGCAGGATTGAGGGTATGGAAAGGTTGCTTACCTGGTGCAAGAGCCAGCAGATGTTCAGGATCAAGGCTGAAAGCCGCGCCCCGGTTCTGCCAGGTGATGCCGGTGCCGGGTAACACCACGCCGCTACCAAATTCGTGATAGATGCTTTGGATAAAAGAGACCGCCAGGCCGCTGCTGTCCATGACGCCCATCCATACCGTGTCGCCAGGACCGCGCCCGGTTCCCCACGGCACAGCCTTTTCGTCATCAATTTGGCTGGCAAGCGTGGCAAGGTGATCGCTATCCAGCAGCGTCTGCAAATCTTCGGTGACATGACGCGGGTCGGTAATGTACTTATCACGTAGCGCGAAAGCTTTTTTCGTGGCTTCAACAATGCGGTGCACGGTTTGCGCTTCATCTGCCTTTGCCATATCGAGCTGATCGGTAATGCCAAGAATTGCCAGCGACACGGCACCCTGGGTCGGCGGCGTCATGTTCCATATATCGCCTTCGCTGTGGGCAATATGCAAGGGCGTACAGCGTCGCGCGCGCTGCTGTTGCAGATCCTCCAGGGTGACTGGCATACCGAGCGCTGTCATTTCACGCGCCAGGCGATGAGACAAATTGCCACGATAAAAGCTGTCGAGCCCTTCTTCAGTTAACTGACTGAGCGTTTGCGCCAGGGCTGGTTGAGTGAAACGGCTGCCCGCGCGCGGGATTTTACCGTCCGGCAAAAAGGTGGTGGCAAAACCGGGCTGATGCTGTAATTCGTTGCGTTTGGCTTCCGTGGCCGCCGCTTGCGATGCTGTCACTGGAATGCCGTCGGCAGCATAACGAATCGCATCGCGTAGCAGGCGTGACAACGGGAGCGGCGTACCGCCCAGTTCACCAGAAAGGGTTAATGCTTCCAGCCAGCCGCTCACGGTCCCCGCCACCGTCAATGCGGCTTTCGGACCACGATGAGGAATATGAGATTCGTTGTGATAGAAATCGATATGAGCCAGCGAACCGGCTGCGCCGCTGGCGTCAATGGCAATGGGATCGCCACCGGCGGGCATCACTAACCAGAAACCATCGCCACCTAATCCATTCATATGCGGATAAACCACCGCGATGGTGGCGGCTGCGGCAACCATTGCTTCTATGGCATTGCCGCCTTCACGCAGCACTGCCAGCGCACTTTCGCTTGCCAGATGATGAGGCGTCACCGCCATGCCCAGCGGCGCCATATTGCTCTGAATCATTCGTTTCTCATTTTGCTAGCGGGTAACAGTAGAGAAATGCAAGCAAGAGCCGTTCCAGTTTTCATTTAGCAGGACGCGGCATTTAGGTTAACCTGGCGCAAACTGTGCTAGCTTGAGTTGAAACGAAAGTTACAGGACGAAGAATGAAACAGCTTGATGAACGGCTCAGAAGCCACTATTCCCAGCTTTCGCCGCAAGAGCAGCGTATTGCGAACTTTATATTTGATCACTTCAATGATTTGATTAGCTATAACAGCGCCGAATTGGCGCGCTTAAGCGGTGTGTCAAAAGCCACCGTCAGCCGCTTATTCAAACGCCTCGGTTATGAAAAATACAAGGACATGCGCGATGAATTGCGTACCCTGCGCCAGAGCGGTATGCCGCTCACTGATAACCGCGATGCAGTGCAGGGCAACACGTTGCTGTCACGTCATTACAAACAGGAAATGGCTAACCTGACCCAGTGGGTTAACAGCATTGATGCACAGCAATTTGGTGAAGTCATTCAGCAGCTGGCACAGGCAAAACGCGTATTTATCATCGGTATGCGAAATGCGTATCCGGTAGCGCTGCATCTGAGGCAGCAATTAATGCAGGCGCGTGCGCAGGTGCATATTTTGCCGCAGCCGGGACAGACCCTGTCGGAAGAGCTGGTGGATATTACGGCGGATGACATGGTGGTAATAATGGCGTTCCGCCGCCGTACGCGCATTATTCGCCCGCTGATGCAGCAGCTACAAAACGCGGGTATTCCGCTACTGGCGCTGTGTGAGCCGCAGGCGCAAACGGTGCTTTCACTGGCGCGCTGGCAGTTGTGCGCGCCGCTCGACAGCGTGTCGGCCTTTGACAGCTACGCATCGGCAATGAGTTTAATTAACCTGCTGGCGAATGCGTTATTACACGAAATGTTGTCACACGGGCGTCAGCGTATTCACCAGATTGCCGATCTCTATCAGCAGTTTGATGAACTGGAGCACCGCTAACAGGCCCCCTTTTGGTGCTTTGCCCTGTTTTGGTTCATAAATTTTGGTGGCTGGCCGCTGCGTCTATGCCGTCAATCTCCGGTTCTCTCTATGATTAAATAGGTTTTTCTGGCTCCTGCGCTCTGGCACATTAGTTGCAAATTGATTGCTGTAGAATCTTTTGTTTCATAATGGCTCACCAGAGCACAGAATGAGAAAGTCTTTATGGCGGCGGCAGCGGCGTTGTTGATGACAAAAGCAGGCAGCGCTCGCCGATCAACTGTACGACACGCCGTGGCGTGATGGGTATTGCCACTTCGCCTGTGTCTCCGGGGAATGCCTGGGCGCTGGCAAACAGCAAAATGCTGTTTGCGAACCCGCAAACGCCAGGGCTGAAACAGGTTATCCCCCGGTCCGCCTCTACATGTTCAACAAGGAATCATTATGGACATCACTCAGTTTTCGCAACTTAATCCACCGCAACGCCTGCTGATGGGGCCGGGACCGATCAACGCCGATCCGCGCGTACTGCGCGCCATGTCGAGCCAGTTGCTTGGTCAGTATGATCCCGCCATGACGCACTATATGAACGAAGTCATGGCGCTGTATCGCGGCGTGTTTCGCACTGAAAACCGCTGGACGATGTTGATCGATGGCACATCACGCGCCGGTATTGAAGCGATTTTGCTGTCGGCGATCCGGCCAGGAGACAAAGTACTGGTGCCGGTATTTGGTCGGTTTGGTCATTTGCTGTGTGAAATTGCTCGCCGCTGTCGCGCCGATGTACACACCATTGAAGTCCCCTGGGGCGACGTGTTTACGCCGGATCAGGTGGAAGAGGCGATTAAACGGGTAAAGCCGCGCCTGTTGTTGACGGTGCAAGGCGATACCTCCACCACCATGTTACAGCCGCTGGCCGAGCTGGGTGAAATTTGTAACAGATACGGCGTGCTGTTTTATACCGATGCTACTGCTTCGCTGGGTGGCAACGCGCTGGAAACCGATGCATGGGGTCTGGATGCGGTTTCTGCTGGCATGCAAAAGTGCCTCGGCGGCCCGTCCGGCACATCGCCAGTTACTCTGAGTGCAAAAATGGAAGCGGTGATCCGCAAGCGTAAATGTGTGGAAGCGGGCATTCGTACTGCCGCCCATCAGGACGGCGACGACGAGATGATCTACTCCAACTATTTTGATCTTGGCATGATCATGGATTACTGGGGACCTGAGCGCCTGAACCATCACACCGAAGCCACCACCGCGCTATTTGGGGCCCGTGAATGCGCACGTCTGATCCTACAGGAAGGGTTAGATGAAGGGATTGCCCGTCACAAACTGCATGGGGACGCGCTGTTAAAAGGCATTCAGGGCATGGGGCTGGAAACCTTCGGCGATTTGAAACACAAAATGAATAATGTATTAGGCGTGGTTATTCCGCAGGGCATTAATGGCGATCAGGTGCGCAAGCTGATGCTGGAAGATTTCGCTATTGAAATTGGCACGTCATTCGGTCCGCTGCATGGCAAAGTATGGCGCATCGGCACCATGGGTTATAACGCACGTAAAGATTGCGTGATGCAAACCCTGGCCGCGCTGGAAACAGTATTAACGCATCTTGGCTACCGCACGCCACAGGGCGCGGCTGCACAGGCGGCATGGGATCATTACGGGAGTCCTGCATGAAAATGAACGCCAGCGAAGCGCAAACCGCTGCGGCGCGGGTAATGACGCGCTGTGACGCACTGGCAGAGATCAGCGCGTCAGCGGATGAATTAACCCGCGTCTATCTGTCGCCCGAACATCTACGCGCTAACAGGTGCGTGGGTCAGTGGATGAAGGCGGCGGGCATGCAGGTCTGGCAGGATGCGGTCGGCAATATTTGTGGGCGCTATGAAGCGGCAGAAGCTGGCGCACCCGCGCTGTTACTGGGTTCGCACCTGGATACGGTACGCAACGCGGGCCGTTACGATGGCATGCTTGGGGTATTAAGCGCCATTGAAGCCGTGCAATGGCTGCATGATCGGCAACAGCGTTTGCCGCTGGCAATTGAGATTGTCGGTTTCGGTGATGAAGAAGGAACACGTTTTGGCATCACGCTGCTGGGAAGCCGCGGCCTTACCGGCACCTGGCCAGACAGTTGGGTGACGCATCCTGATGAGAACGGAATTACGGTGGCGCAGGCGATGGCGGAGGTGGGCCTCGACAGCGCGCAGATAGCCAGCGCTGCACGAGATGTAAAAGCGTTCGTCGCCTATCTTGAACTGCATATCGAACAGGGGCCGTGCCTGGAACAGGAGGGGCTGGCGCTTGGCGTCGTTACGGCGATTAACGGCGCACGACGCCTGCATTGCTGCTTTACGGGCGAGGCTGGCCATGCAGGCACCGTGCCCATGACGCATCGTAAAGATGCGCTGGCTGCTGCAGCAGAGTGGATGGTGTTTATCGAACATACCACCCGCGAGCAGGGCCCGCAGCTGGTGGCGACTGTCGGCACGTTGAGCTGCACACCGGGCGCGGTGAATGTGATCCCTGGCGAAGTAAAACTGTCGCTTGACGTGCGTGGGCCGCAGGACGAACCGCTGGCGTCGCTGCTTGCGACATTACTCGCCCAGGCTGAAGCCATTGCGCTGCGTCGGGGGCTGACGTTTGAAGCAAACGAGTATTATCGTATCGCCGCAACGGCCTGCGATCCGCAGTTACAACAGGTACTGAGCCACGCGGTTGAAACAGTACAGGGACGCAGTTTGTCGCTGCCAGGCGGAGCGGGACATGATGCGATTGCGATTGCCGAACGCTGGCCGGTCGGCATGTTATTTGTACGCAACCATCGCGGTATCAGCCATCACCCGGCGGAATCAGTGAGGGCCGATGACGTTGCATGTGCGCTGCAAGCCTGTTTACAGGCGATATGCCAGATTGCTGAACGGGAATAAACATGGATTTAGCGACCTTTAATCAACTGCCACCTGGAGACGCGGCGGCTGCGATTGCGCATTGTGTGGCGATTCCTGCCTGGCAACAGGCGCTGGCGGCGGCGCGTCCTTATGCTTCGCCTGACGCGCTAATCGCCGAAGGGGATCGCCTGGCGTGCCTGTGGCAAAGTGATGATTTGCAACAGGCGCTGTCGGCTCATCCGCGTATTGGCGAGCCAGCGAACGGCGTGAGCAAAGAAGCCTCGCTTTCGCGTGGTGAGCAGTCCGCTATGCAGCAGGCCGGTAAGGCTTTACAGCAGGCGATTCTGCAAGGTAACCGGGACTATGAAGCGCGCTTCCAGCGGGTATTTTTGATTCGCGCAAAAGGACGCAGCGGCGAAGAGATGCTGGCAGAGTTACAGCGCCGCCTGAACAATGACGAGCATACTGAGCAGCAGGAAGCACTGAGCCAACTGCGTGAAATCACATTGTTACGCCTGAAGGAGAGCATTGCATGAGCACCATTACGACGCACGTCCTCGACACCGCACTGGGTAAACCGGCTATCGGCGTGGCGATTTCACTGGAACAAAACAGCCCGGAGGGCTGGTTGCCGGTTTCTGAAGGCGTTACCGACAGCGATGGCCGTTTGAAAGCGTTGACACCGGAACCCGTCGCGCCGGGCCACTATCGTTTAACCGCAGAGATTGGCGATTATTTTGCCGCTGGCGGGCGCGATGCGCTGTATGTCAGCGCACAAATTGATTTTGTGATTGCCGAAGCGGGCAGCCATTTCCATCTGCCGTTTTTGATTTCTCCCTGGTCATGGTCGACCTATCGTGGCAGTTAACGCGTTCATAACGCGCATAAAAAAGGCCACCTAAGTGGCCGTTTACTTTCTGGCTTACAGCGAAAAATTATCTGCATCGCGCCACGCCGGGAAGCGTTCGCGGTAGGCATTCAACGCATCCAGCGATAATTCCGCATCGATGCGCGCCTGTTTAAAGGGTTCGGCGGCGCTGAGAATCTCGCCCTGCGGCGAAATAATTCGGCTGTCGCCGCTGTATTGATGATGGTTGCCGTCTTCGCCCACGCGGTTGCAGCCTGCCACGTAAGCCTGATTCTCAATGGCTCGCGCCAGCAATAACGCCTGCCAGTGCAGAGCACGCGGCGCTGGCCAGTTAGCCACAAACAGCGCCAGATCATAATCATTACGGTTACGGGAAAATACCGGAAAACGCAGGTCATAACAGATTTGCGGCAGGATACGCCAGCCCCGCCAGTTAAACACTTCACGCGTTTCACCCGGCAGATAATGATGATGTTCATCGGCCATACGGAACAGGTGACGCTTGTCATATTGATGCAGCGTACCGTCTGGCTCCACCAGCAAAAAACGGTTTACTGCACCATTTTCAGTCTGAATTGCGGCGCTGCCACCCACCAGTGCATTGCGGGTACGCGCATGACCGTGTAACCATTCAACCACCTGCTGTTGCGGTAGCGAGCTTTTTGCCGCTTCCATAGCAAACCCGGTGGTAAACATTTCCGGCAGCAGAATTAAATCGCGTCCGTGAATACCGCTCAGTACGCGATCGAAATGACGTAAATTCGCTTCGCCGTCCATCCAGGTCAGCGTTTCCTGTAAAACGGTAATGTTTAAAGTTGACATAAGCGCTCCGCAGCGGCAATCAGCGTCGCTTCCTGTTTGGCAAAGCACAGACGAATCAGCTTATGCGGGAACGGACCGGCGCAGAATACGGACAACGGAATAGCCGCGACACCCACCTCTTTCGTCAGCCACTGACAGAAATTCACGTCATCCAGATCAGAAATGGCGCTGTAATCAACGAGCAGAAAATAGGTGCCTTCACATGGCAGCACCTTAAAGCGACTTTTGCTTAGCGCCTGAATTAAGCAATCGCGGCGGGTGCGGTAAAAGTCCGGCAGCTCGCGATAGTGCTCAGGTTCCTGACGCAGCATATCGGCAATGGCTAACTGCGCGGGAGTATTCACCGAAAAGGTCAGATATTGATGCACTTTGCGGATCTCGGCGCTCATTGCCGCCGGTGCGATGCAGTACCCCACCTTCCAGCCGGTCATATGGAAAGTTTTGCCAAACGATGACACCGCAATCGCACGCTGACGCAGCTCGGCATGGTCCAGCACGCTGGTATGTCCCTCTTCGGCGAAGCAGATGTGTTCATACACTTCATCGCTCAGAACATAAATTTCCTGCCCGGCAATGGCCTGCCACAGCGCAGCATAATCGCTTTTGCGCCACACCGTGGCGGAAGGATTATGAGGGGTATTCAGGATCACCAGGCGGGTTTTATCACTTAATAAGCAGTTAAATTCCGACCAGTCAACGCGGAAACCAGGCGGTTGCAGCGCGATGCGTTTCAGTGTTCCCCCAGCCAGTTGCACAGCAGGCGCGTAGCTGTCATAGCTGGGATCGAAGCAGATCACTTCGTCACCCGGCCTTACCAGCGCGGTGATCGCTGCGTACAACGCTTCAGTTGCGCCTGCGGTGACGGTAATCTCGCTGTTAACATCGGGAAGGTGACCATAAAGCTCAGCAGTTTTAGCCGCGATGGCTTCACGCAGCGGCAGCGCACCGGTCATCGGCGCATATTGATTTGCACCCTGGCTAACATGATATGCCAGCCGATCCTGTAAATAGCGCGGGCCGTCAAAATCGGGAAAGCCCTGTGACAGATTGATAGCCTTATGCTGCTGCGCCAGCGCGCTCATTTGAGTAAAAATGGTAGTGCCGAGCGCAGGTAATTTGCTCTCGGGAATCAGGTTATGCTGCGTCATTGTTCTTTGCCCTTAAGCGCGAATGTCTTTGCGGAGTATCCCTGTGTTGCTGCCACTATAAACAGGATGCTAGTATTTGGCAATCGAGACGCTTAGACGGCTAAAACCTATCGCACAGGATACCCTATGTCGGACCCTCAACCGCTTGATCAACTCGTTGCAGCCTGCCACTGGATTGGCGCTAAAGGCTGGGCGCCCGCCACTGGCGGTAATATGTCGGTACGCCAGGATGCGCATTTTTGCCTGCTCAGTGAGTCCGGTAAGGATAAAGGAAGCCTGACTCGTGATGATTTTATCCAGGTCGAAATCGCCAGCAATCATGCACCATCAGGGCGCAAACCTTCTGCCGAAACGGGCCTGCATACGCTAATTTATCGCCTGTTCCCCGATGCGGGTGCGGTCTTACATACCCATACCGTGAACGCAACCGTGCTGTCGCGAGTGGAAGAGGGCGCAGCGTTATTGCTCTATGGCTATGAAATGCAGAAATCGCTGACCGGACAACACACGCATGAGGACACGGTCGCTATCCCGGTTTTCGATAACAGTCAGAATATCAGCGCACTGGCGTCGGAAATTGAAGACTATGCCGCACGCTTCCCGCTGCGTTATGGCTTTCTGCTACGCGGTCATGGCCTCACGTGCTGGGGCAAAGATGTCAGTGAAGCGCGTCGTCATCTGGAAGGGCTGGAATTTTTATTTGAATGTGAACGTCAACATCGCCTGCTGGAGAAAAAATGATCCGCGCCATTGTTACTGATATTGAAGGCACGACCAGCGATATTCGCTTCGTGCATAATATCCTGTTTCCCTATGCCCGCCAGCATTTAGCCACCTTTATTCGCGATCATCAGGATAATGCACACGTTAATGCGGCGCTGGATGCGGTACGCGCCGAAGTCGATCAACCGAATGCCGATCGGGAAGCGTTAATAGCGATCCTGTTCAGCTTTATGGATCAGGATCGTAAATCTACCGGACTGAAAGCGTTGCAGGGCATGATCTGGCGCGATGGTTACGTGAATGGCAACTTTACCGGTCATCTTTATCCGGATGTTGCACCTGCGCTAACCGCGTGGCAGCAGCAGGGACTGAAACTTTACGTTTATTCATCCGGCTCGGTTGCGGCGCAGAAATTGTTATTTGGTTACAGCGACGAAGGTGATATTACTGGCCTGTTCAGCGGCTATTTCGATACTCACGTTGGCGCCAAGCGCGACGTGGCCTCTTATCGCACTATCGCCGCCGAAATCGGTCTACCGGTTGAGCAGCTGCTGTTTCTTTCTGATATACATCAGGAACTGGACGCGGCAGCCGCAGCCGGATGGCAAACTCTGCAATTGATTCGTGACGATGCGGATAATGAAAGCCGTCACCGTCAGGTCAATAATTTTTCCCAGATTAACCCGGAGTCGATTTGAGATGAGTGCACTGACTATTTTTACCGATAGCGAAGCCAGCCAGCCGGTGTGGCACAGCACCGATGCGGAGGCGATCCGTGCGCGTCTGAATGCCAAAGGTGTCCGTTTTGAACGCTGGGAAGCGGATCGCGATCTGGGTGAAAACCCGGATGCCGCAACGGTAATTAACGCTTATCAGCATGCGATCGATCGGCTGGTAGCAGAAAAGGGCTATCAGAGCTGGGATGTGATCAGTATGCGTGCCGATCATCCACAAAAAGATCTGCTGCGCGAGAAGTTTCTTTCTGAACATACGCACGGCGAGGATGAAGTCCGCTTTTTTGTGGAAGGTGCAGGTTTGTTTTGCCTGCATCTGGATGGGCAGATTTTGCAGATCCTGTGTGAGAAGAGTGATCTGATTTCGGTTCCAGCCGGTACGCCGCACTGGTTTGATATGGGCTCAGCACCGAATTTCACTGCGATACGTATTTTTGATAATCAGGAAGGTTGGATCGCGAATTTTACCGGTGACAAGATTGCCGATGCATATCCACGCCTGGCTTAGTTTCCTGTCTGTGCGCGCAGCTCACCGCGCGCACAATGCCGCAGCGTATTACTTCGGCTGAAACACGCCAGCTGCAACCTCTGAAGGCGTCACCACGCCGGTATCCAGTACCCAGCCGCTGATTAGCGCGGCTGGCGTGACGTCAAACGCCGGGTTACAGACGGTCGCCTTCTCGGGTGCCCACTGTACGCTGCCAAAGCTGCCTGCCACGCCGGTGACTTCACTGGCGGCGCGCTGTTCAATGGGGATCGCGGCGCCATCGGGACACAAGCGATCCAGCGTAGTATGCGGCGCTGCAACATAAAACGGAATCGCGTGATAATGCGCCAGCACCGCCAGGCTGTACGTGCCAATTTTATTCGCCACATCGCCATTCGCCGCAATGCGATCCGCACCCACCCAAATCGCATCTACTTTTTGGCTTGCCATTAAACTTGCCGCCATCGAATCGGTGATTAACTGATACGGAATTGACAGTTCGCCCAGTTCCCAGGCAGTTAAGCGGCCGCCTTGTAGTAAAGGGCGAGTTTCATCGACCCAGACGTTCGCGACTTTGCCTTGCTGATGTGCGCGGGCAATCACTCCCAATGCGGTGCCGACCCCGGCCGTGGCTAATCCACCGGTATTGCAGTGCGTCAGTAGCTGGCTGCCTGGTTTAACCAGCGCACTTCCTGCGTCCGCAATGCTGTCGCAAAGCTGCTTATCCTCTGCCACCAGACGTAGCGCTTCTTTACCGAGGGCATCAACAAAGCTTTCCTGCGTGAGCGCCAGCTTCATGCGATCAAGATTATTCATCAGGTTAACGGCGGTTGGACGTGCGGCCCGCAGAATCTCCAGCGCTTCTGCCAGCTGGTCGCGTGTTTGCCCATGCTCTGCCAGCAGCGCCAGCAACAGCGAAGCGGAAAGACCAATTAGCGGCGCACCACGCACCCGTAAGGCGTGAATATGCGCAACCAACTGCGCCACGCTGTGCGCAGGCAACCAGTTTTTTTGCTGCGGTAGCGCTTGCTGATCAAGGACCCAGAGCTGGTTGTCACGAACCTGTAAGCTGGTGGTTTGAAGTGTCTGCATTGTCTGTGAAATCCATGTTGCGTTAATGGCGGATATTGTGCCAACATGCTGAACGGATGTATAGACGTCTGAACGGCTTAAGATTTACCAGGCATTCGATTGATGAGGAACAGGCAATGTCGCAATACCGTACCTTCACCGCTGCTGACGCTGTGGAATATGCCAAACGCTACGGCAGAATAGACGATCCATCGGCGCTGGTCAGTGCCGAAGAGATTGGTGATGGTAATCTCAATCTGGTGTTTAAAATTTACGATAATCAGGGCGTTAGCCGGGTTGTGGTAAAGCAGGCGCTGCCCTATGTACGTTGCGTAGGCGAATCCTGGCCGTTAACGCTGGACCGTGCGCGGCTTGAAGCGCAAACGCTGGTTGAACACTATAAATATTGTCCGCAGCATACCGTTCAGATCATCCATTACGACGCTGATCTGGCGGTAATGGTGATGGAAGATCTTTCCCATTATCGCATCTGGCGCAGCGAGCTGGTAAAAGGCGTGCGTTATCCAGAAGCATCACGTCAGCTGGGTGAGTATCTGGCGCAAACGCTGTTTCATACCTCCGACTTTATTCTGCATCCGCACCAGAAAAAGGCGGAAGTGGCGCGCTTCATTAATCCGGAAATGTGCGAAATCACCGAAGACCTGTTCTTCAACGATCCCTATAACGATCACCAGCGCAATAACTATCCAGCCGCGCTGGAACCGCTGGTTGCAAGCCTGCGTCATGACGATGCGCTGCGTATTGCCGTGGCGGCGCTTAAGCATCGCTTCTTTGCTAATGCCGAAGCTCTGCTGCACGGCGATATTCATAGCGGTTCGATTTTTGTGGCGGAGGGTAGCCTGAAGGCGATTGATGCCGAGTTTGGTTACTTTGGGCCGATAGGCTTTGATGTTGGCACCGCGATTGGCAACCTGCTGATCAATTACTGTGGCTTGCCGGGCTTAGTCGCGCCACGCGAAGCTGCCGATGCGCGTGAACAGCGCCTGGCTGATGTCCATGATATATGGAGCACTTTCTCCGCTCGCTTTCTGCAACTGGCGAAAGAAAAAACGACCGATATAGCACTGGGATATCCGGGTTATGCGCAGGCATTTTTGCGTAAAGTGTGGGCCGATACCATTGGTTATTGTGGCACTGAGCTGATTCGACGCACCGTCGGCATGTCGCATGTGGCGGATATGAAACTGATCAAAGATGTGGCGATGCGCACTGAATGCCTTCGCAACGCCATTACGCTGGGGCGCACGCTAATCCTTGCGGCCGATCATGTAGAAGATGTTGATGCGCTGATTGCGCGCATTCGCCAGGCAGGTTAACGCTAAATATGTGGGAGCGGTGCAGAATATAGCGGCTCTCGTTAAGCAATGAGCAAGCCGCTGCAGCAGGTTTGGGCCGAGAGTATATCGGCCCATTGTGTTTTATTCCTTTTTACTAAGCTGCTTCGCTGGGCCGGGAAGGCTTCTGTTCGGTTTGTTTAGCCGGCACCGCCAGGGCATCCGCAGCAAACTCATCAACGTTAATGGAGCGCAGACGACTTGCTTCGGCGCGTTTCAATACCTCCGCTTCCTGCTCATCAATCCAACCCTGCTCTAAAGCACGTATTGCCAGAGCATCAAGACGGGTAAACGACAGATGTTTTTTAGTCTGCTTGCATAACCGATCGTGAATCACTTCAGCCGCGATGACATCCAGCAGCGCCTGCTCTAGCTGACCGGCGGGATTATGTTCACTCGGTGTCAGGTATTGGCCACGTCCCAGGCGGGTTCGCGTGGCTGATGGCTGCTGTAACAGCTTCGCCAGCTGGTGATCGAGGCGATCAGACGGGGCAGGGCAATGTTTGCCGCCCGCAAAAATAACCACACGCAGTACGCCTGCAACAAAGCGATTCGGGAAGTTACGCAGTAGCTCATCCATTGCGTTTTCTGCCTGATGCAAGGCGTCCTGCACGCCCCAGTGAACCAGTGGCAGATCGGCTTCATTACGGCCTTCATCGTCATAGCGTTTCAGCGTGGCAGAAGCGAGATAAAGCTGACTCAGCACATCACCCAAACGCGCCGAGACACGTTCGCGGCGTTTCAGGCTACCGCCCAACACTGCCATTGAAACATCAGACAGCAAAGCCAGATTAGCGCTGATCCGGTTCAGGTGCTGATAATAGCGGCGGGTAGCATCGCGCGTCGGCGTAGCGCTGGTGCGCCCGCTGGTTAGACCCAGCCACAGGCTGCGTACTTTATTACTGCCGACATGACCCATGTGACTGAACAGAGCCTCATCAAAGGCGCTTATATTATTGCTGGCGGCTGCGGCCATCTCTTGCAGTATGTAAGGATGGCAGCGAATCGCGCCCTGACCAAAGATGATCATGCTGCGGGTCAGAATATTGGCACCTTCTACCGTAATGGCGATAGGAGCCCCCTGATATGCGCGCGCAAGGAAGTTATTGTTACCCAACATGATGCCTTTACCGCCCGCAATATCCATCGCATCGATGATGGCGCGCTGACCACGATGAGTGCAATGGTATTTGACGATAGCCGACAGTACAGCCGGTTTTTCACCCTGCATAATGCCTGCGGTAATCAGCGTGGCTGCTGCATCCATCACGTAGGTATTACCGGCGATACGTGCCAGCGGCTCCTCAATCCCTTCCATTTTACCAATCGGCAGTTTGAACTGGCGGCGGATGTGCGCATAGGCGCCGGTTGCCAGCGCCACGCTTTTCAGGCTGCCGGTAGAATTTGATGGCAAGGTAATGCCGCGCCCAACCGACAAACATTCAACCAGCATACGCCAGCCCTGACCGGCCATTTCCGGGCCGCCGATAATAAAATCGATGGGGACAAAAATATCTTTGCCGCGCGTTGGCCCATTTTGGAAGGGAACGTTAAGTGGGAAGTGGCGATTGCCGATTTCAACCCCCGGCGTGCTGGTGGGGATCAACGCGCAGGTGATGCCGGGCGCTTCATTGTCGCTGAGTAAATGTTCGGGATCGGACAGTTTAAAGGCCAGCCCCAGCACGGTAGCAATCGGGGCGAGGGTGATGTAGCGCTTGTTCCAGCTTAAACGCATGCCGAGAACCTGCTGACCTTGCCAGTCGCCCATGCATACCACGCCCGTATCGGGGATGGCGCCCGCGTCAGAACCGGCTTCGGGGCTGGTTAAGGCAAAGCAGGGGATCTCTTCACCACGCGCCAGACGAGGCAAATAGTGATTTTTCTGCGCTTCGGTGCCGTAATGTTGCAGTAGTTCGCCTGGTCCAAGCGAGTTCGGCACGCCAACGGTGATCGCCAGAATGCCTGACACTCCCGCCAGTTTTTGCAGCACGCGGGCTTGCGCATAGGCTGAAAACGCCAGGCCGCCGTACTCTTTTTTGATGATCATGGCAAAAAAGCGCTGCTCTTTCAGGTATGCCCACAGCTCAGGTGGCAGGTCGGCCATTTCATGCGTGATCTGGAAATCATTCGCCATGCGGCAGGCTTCTTCAACCGGTCCGTCCAGAAAGGCTTGCTCTTCGGCGGTCAGTCGCGGCTGCGGATAATTGTGTAGCTTCTGCCAGTCAGGTTTACCCTGAAACAGATCGCCTTCCCACCAGGTCGTACCCGCATCAATGGCTTCCTTCTCCGTGCGCGACATAGGCGGCATTACCTGTTGAAAACGCTGAAGCATCGGTTTAGAGAACATATTGCGACGCATATTTTGCAGGTTGAAGGGCAGCAGAATAATGGCTAATGGCAGCAGCAGCCACGGCGTCCAGAGTTGCGCCGTGGCCAGTGCACCGGTCCACAGCAGCAAAATAATACTGCTTAGCCGTAGCGAAACGCGGTGATAAAACAAGGCGCTAATCAGCACTACTGTTGCCAGTATCGAAACAACCATCATAATGAGTGACTCCGTAAGTCGTAAGAGGTCTGACCTGTTATGGGTAGAGGTTTAGAGCAGATCGTTTGATTTATCAATTTTTTTACATCGCAATTACAACCTTGCTCACAAAATCATGACCGGGAAAGGGTGGGTAAAATCATTGGCTAAATATTAGGGCGTCCAGTACGCTGGATCGGGCGCGATGCTTTGCGCGAGCCGGCCATTCCGTTAAACTTGCTGCGATAAATCTCCTCTTTAAAGGACATCCCTATGTACCAGGACATGATTCGTTCAGAGCTTAACGAAGCAGCGGATACGCTAAATAAATTTCTGAGTGACGAAGCCAATATCCATGCGATTCAACGCGCAGCGGTAATGTTGGCAGATAGCTTTAAAGCGGGCGGCAAAGTGCTGTCGTGTGGAAATGGGGGGTCACATTGCGATGCGATGCATTTTGCCGAAGAGTTGACCGGGCGCTATCGCGAAAACCGTCCTGGCTACCCGGCGATTGCCATTTCTGACGTCAGTCACCTGTCTTGTGTCAGCAATGATTTTGGCTACGACTATGTATTTTCACGCTACATCGAAGCGGTAGGCCGTTCAGGCGACGTGCTGCTGGCGCTTTCCACCTCCGGCAACTCCGCCAACATCATCAAAGCGATTGATGCTGCGCGTGCGCAGGGAATGAAAGTGATTACCCTGACCGGCAAAGATGGCGGCAAAATGGCGGGAACGGCAGACATTGAAATCCGCGTACCGCATTTTGGTTACGCCGATCGTATTCAGGAGATCCATATCAAAGTGATCCATATCCTGATGTTGTTGATCGAAAAAGAGATGGTGAAGTAACAGCATTAGCCTCCTGCCAGGCGGGAGGCATCTTAACTAAGGCGGCGGCTATGTGCGAATTGCTCGGGATGAGCGCAAATGTTCCAACAGACATCTGTTTTAGCTTCACCGGCCTGGTGCAGCGTGGCGGCGGAACCGGGCCACATAAAGATGGCTGGGGCATTACGTTTTATGAAGATAAAGGCTGTCGCACGTTTAAGGATCCCTTGCCAGGCTATAATTCGCCCATTGCTCGTCTAGCGCAGGAATATCCGATTAAATCCCATTCGGTGGTGGCGCATATCCGCCAGGCTAATCGGGGTCAGGTTTCGCTGGAAAATACCCATCCGTTTACCCGTGAATTATGGGGACGCAACTGGACCTACGCCCATAATGGTCAGCTCAAAGGCTATCGCCAACTGGAAACCGGTCACTTCCGCCCGGTGGGTGAAACGGACAGCGAGAAGGCATTTTGCTGGATTCTGCACAAGCTGGCGACACGCTATCCGCGCACGCCAGGCAACTGGCCTGCGGTGTTTCGCTATATTGGCGAGTTGGCGAGTGAACTGCGACTGAAGGGCGTGTTTAATATGCTGCTGTCAGACGGGCGCTATTTAATGGCGTTTTGCTCGACCAATTTATTTTGGATTACGCGGCGTGCCCCGTTTGGTCGTGCGCAGCTGCTCGATCAGGATATGGAAGTTGATTTTCAGGAACATACCACCGCCAACGACATTGTGACGGTGATTGCGACGCAGCCGCTGACAGGTAATGAGACCTGGCACCGCATCGTGCCAGGCGAGTGGGCATTATTCTGCCTTGGAGAGCGCGAGGAATGATTTGGAGGCAGCTTCGGGTTGCGTTAATACCGGGCTGCTGTTCATCACGTATTGACCGCTGCTTACGTTAACCGTAGGGGGTTGATGGTATTTGGCGAAATACGCATAGCCCGGCTGCAGCTCACGCCAGAAACTGGCGTAAGTGGAATAGCGATGACGCTGCATATTGCTGTCCGTCATACGGAACGGATAGATACTAATGCTTACTTGTTGCTGACCATTACGCAACGCCGCATTCACATAATTGAAAATCTCGTCCATATAAGCGTTGGTCATGGCGTAGCAGCCAATTGACTTGCAATCGCCATGGATCATCAAAAAGTTGCCGTTATAGCCCTGCTCGCGATCGTATTGATTTGGAAAACCGATATTGATTGCACGATAGAAGCGGCTATCCGGCTTCAGCTGATTCAGCCTGACGTGATAAAACCCTTCCGGACTTTTAAAATCGCCCTGACGGCGTTTCGGGCCGAGGCCACCCGAAAAGTTGCAGATGCGGTAAGTATCCAGTAGCCGATATTCGTTACCGATTTTACCGTACAGCTCAAGTGTGCGTTCTTCCTTGAAGATCTGGATATAAACCGGCGTGCCGAGTAACTGTTTCTTTAATTCTTTATTCACCGGCGCCAGTTGCTGAACTGGCTCCGGCGTCATTGCCATGCTGAGGGCTGGCATCAAAATCATCGCAAACAGAAGTGCGATTTTGCCCATGCTGTGTGTACCTTGACGTGAAGAAGAACAATGACGACCCAAAGGCGTCTCTGCTTGCATTATCGGATAACTCCGCTACCGCTGCGCAACATTAACATTGTCTGTTTTTTTAGCAAGTCAATGCCCCGGAAAATCACGCTTTCCTGAAGGGAATAGCGGCAGAAATTTGTAAACTTTACTGCGCTTCGCAACAAATATTGCGGTTGCTTTTTTTGACTGTATACTTATCCAGTGCTGGAGGCGGGTATGCGTAAAATCATTCATGTTGATATGGACTGCTTTTTTGCCGCAGTTGAGATGCGGGATGATCCAACGTTACGCGATATTCCCGTCGCTATCGGTGGCAGTCGTGAACGTCGTGGCGTAATTAGTACCGCCAACTATCCGGCGCGTAAATATGGCGTGCGCAGTGCAATGCCGACCGGTATGGCCCTGAAACTATGCCCACATTTACGTCTGCTGCCGGGGCGCTTTGCTGCTTACAAAGAAGCATCAGCGCAAATCCGCGCCATCTTCTCGCGTTATACCGCATTAATTGAACCGCTTTCCCTTGATGAGGCCTATCTGGACGTCACCGACAGCCAGCATTGTCACGGCTCCGCTACGCTGATCGCTCAGGAGATCCGTGCGACGATTTATCGGGAAACCCAACTTACCGCGTCGGCAGGCATTGCGCCGATTAAATTTCTCGCCAAAATTGCCTCCGATTTAAATAAACCGGACGGGCAATATGTGATCACGCCGTCACAGATGCCGGACTTTTTACTGACTTTACCCCTGGCGAAAATTCCAGGCGTGGGGAAAGTCTCCGCAAAGAAGCTGGAAGAGATGGGCCTGCATACCTGCGGCGACATACAAAAAGCGGATTTGGCGCTGCTGCTAAAACGCTTTGGTAAATTTGGCCGGGTATTATGGGAACGCAGTCACGGCATTGATGCGCGCGGCGTGGTGGTCGAACGCGAGCGTAAGTCGCTGGGGGTAGAAAGAACCCTGGCGGAGGACATCAATCGCTGGGAAGCCTGTTTAGCGATTATTGATTATCTCTACGATGAGTTAGATCGCCGCCTGA
Source organism: Mixta mediterraneensis (assembly GCF_030283135.1). Lineage (NCBI taxonomy): Bacteria > Pseudomonadati > Pseudomonadota > Gammaproteobacteria > Enterobacterales > Erwiniaceae > Mixta > Mixta mediterraneensis. The sequence continues at coordinate 31,875 of NZ_JASUAZ010000023.1, forward strand.
CGCAGATTCGCCCGGATAAACTGATTGCCCGTCAGGGCGTAAAATTAAAGTTTGATGATTTCCAGCAGACCACTCAAGAGCACATTTGGCCGGTGCTGAATAAGGACGACATGATTGCGGTGGCGCGTAAAACCTGGGACGAACGCCGCGCAGGAAGAGGCGTTCGGCTGGTGGGGTTACACGTTACGCTGGTTGATCCGCAGCTTGAAAGGCAGCTATTGCTCGGCTTATAAACAAGGCGGGCCTTGCCCGCCTGCCATCACTTCTTATATTTCGCTTCCAGCGTGGCAAACCACGGCGCGACAAAGTCTTCATTGCTGCCCCAGCCGGGAACGATCTTGTTCAGCGAAGCGACATTGACCGCACCTTGCTGTCCTGTGAGGAACCAATATAAGCCAGCACCCAATAGTGGGTTTACGGTGAGCACTGATAAGCGCCAGATCATGCACTCTGAAATAGGCCATTCGGGTCAACGTCAGCCCATCATCCGTTAATGCCAGTAATAATTCTCTTTCCGACAGAGAAATAATCTGCCATCTTGCCATATAGTTTCCCCTCGTAAATTGTTTAGCAGGATATGTTTTAATAAAATGCTTATCGCATAAGGGGATACCCTGCCGCCATAACCAAAACGTGACGGCATCCAATAAATGAAATAATTTAAATACGATAAAAAGGTAGAAAAAGATTCATCAGAGCTTAATTAAGGGCATAGCCGGAAGAACAGTTCGCCGATCAGACAAAAGATATACTGGGCAGTTCGTTCAGGAGCGGGGGCATAAAGTAGCTAGTCACTACTAGGAAAATATCAGCGGTACAAAACTTGACTGCCCGGAACGGGGACGCTCACTGGTGGACAGCCACCGCAATGCTATTTTACTGGTCGAGCAGAAAGTCCGCCTGACCCGTCTGAGTAACAGCGACAGGATGACGCTGAAAAGGCTGATAGAACAACACGAGCTGCGGATTGTCAGCCTGGATGTGCCCTCATTATGGCAGGCACTGGTAGACAAAGATCTTTCGCAAAATGACCCTGCCATCCGTGCTGTAATTACTGCGATTAACAATATGCTTATCGATCTGATGGCCGCAATGTCTCATAAAGACTGACTGAGCCGCTGCCAGCGGCAAAAACAGAGTCTTGAAAGTGCACGAGCTTTAGGTAAGTACCGGGGTAAACAGGCCGATCAGGAACGTCATCAGAAAGTCCTGTACTACCGGCGGTTTAAGAAACTGAGTACCCGCGAAACCGCTGAGGCCACCGGGTATAGCTGTTCTCAGATATGCCGTATCCAGACGCTCTACAGATATAAAGTCGTTTTCTGAAAGAAAAAAATCTAATGACGATAGATAAAGGGGACTTAACAGCCAGTTACGGTCGGAAGAATATGCCACCTGTAAACCTCCCCCCCGCCTCATCATCCAATATATCCCGGGTATCCCTGAATAGTTCAAACCCGGAAGACCATGATATCTGGTTTGACGCCATTGACCACGTTGAAATGGAAGAGACCTGGTTTGGCATCCGTGAAGAGCATCAGGCTGACCCGTCAACTTCTGCCGGAGAAGCTGCAGATTCCCGGGTCCCGTTCACGGAAGACTGCCGCCGCTGCGTTCAGCAGTTTGTCCGTACGCTGGGGAAATATGGGGAGAGCAGAATGCTTTCTGTCTGCCTTTCCGGATTACTCCCCGGCACCCCGACCACTCTTACTATCGCAGCAAACAGTCTGTATACCGCAGTTACTGAGCGACGGGATATTGATATTGCAGCACTGCATGCCCTCGGACTGGCATCAGGCTACCTTCCTGAGAATATTAATGCTGTTTCTTGGCTGGCAGCCTTTATCAGGGATACTGTTACCGGCTGGACGGATGAGACTTTCCTGCGGCAGTTTTTTGGTAACGAAGAAAATCACATTTCTAACCATCTGTTTACAGCCCTGGCGGTTACAGCCATTGTTGCAGGACGCTGGATGAAACACGAAGGGGTCCCGCAACGCGGTGTTCTGAAGGTCCCGGCCTTTATGGCTAATATTTTTATCCGCGCCAGTTATTACTGGACCGCGCTGGGAAATATGGCGAGCAGTCTCCCGTCCGGCGCGGAAACTTCAGGAAATGCCGGCATATTACAACACGTTCCCGCTTTTGAGATCGATACGCAGATGGAAATGACCGGAGAGGTATGCAGTGCCCTCACTCCCTGCTCGCCCTCACCACCACGGCTCACTGCATTTTCGTCAAATTCAACTGCCAAACCTGCGGCTTACACCCGGGCGACCGTACAGAACAGGCTTGCCCCTGCGCTGAGGCAAAATACCCATCTCTCTTTGCCTGAACAGGCGCATTATCTGGCTGTGGAAAAACTCCGGCAGGAAAGCGGCCTTTCAAACCTGCTGTATTGTACTAACCTTAAGGCTGAGACCCGCCAGGAAACAAACGACAAGGTTATTACCAACACGCATTTCAATACAAAATGTGATGCCATCGCTTATCCTGAACCGTTGACGAAAGGGGCTGATAGCATACCTGTACTTACCAACATACCGGAAACACAGGTATCCTCGGCAGCAATAAGCCGGAGTGACGGGGATGTGACATTGCCTTTGATGATGGCGGGGACTGCTGCGGTACCCGTGGCAATTTCTTGTATGCAGACTCTGAAAAAAAAACCGTCATTGTAGTTGGAACCACCCTAGCCTTGACCGGACTATCTGCATTAGGGAAAGTTTTATGGGGCAGTTACAATTCACCAGCAGTGCGGGATGCAGATAGAGCCGTTCCTGACACACAACCGTTAGTACGGGATAAAAGCGTGAAGGGAGAGCGTATCATTCAGAATTGCATCACATGTAAGAGTAAGCGTGATCTGAAAGCAAAAAATCAACTATATAATGATCATTATATCTCAAACATGCCATGTCAAAAAGATTTTCAGACATATGGTGGTTTTCAGCCCAAAGGGTCATCAGTATCACCCTCCGTTAAAATCTACGATGCCATGATCGACCTTGTTGGTGAAAATAATCTCATGGAATACGATTCCTTCATACATCTCAACGCCGCGAAAAACGACCCCCTGGGAAAAATTGAAGTACGCAGAGTTAGAAATTCGGTAATTGAAGTGCGTAGGCGAGTAAATAACGCTTGTGCAGTTTTCTCTTCTGGTCAGGCAAAAAAAGAGGAAATTTTAGCCTATCTATCTGATGCATTTAAAATATATGACAAAAGAGTCCTTGACAAGCCTTACAAACGGTTGGAAGAGAGGTTCTTAAGGGCAGGCGTGCTGGTTAGACAGAGCTTCCAATCCATAACTTTTTTTGAACGACGAGATAAGAATATCCCTTTACCCCCCACTAGGGATAAGTACCCCATGGTTCTTGTTGACAAAAAGAACACAACGGTAACAATCAAAATTAACCTGGAAGCGTTAGAAAGCGCGTCGAAAGAATGTTTGGCTCAGCAGTCATCAGCAGGTTATGACCCCGAGCTGACGGAGACGCTCCTGCGGCAGATAATCATTCAGGCAGGAGGCACGCAAGATTTAGTTACCCTGCCTGCATATCAAAATGAGCAGGGACTCTCTCTGGGTTCATGTCAGCAGGCCCTGCTCACTTTCGCTAATAAAAATCAGCCTGCGCAGGTGTTAGCCGGTAAAGGAGCTGTCTATCCTGATGATAATGCGGTATGGGAGATACTGAACAAAACGCATAATGTAATCCTTACAGACGAGATGCGGGATGAAGCTAAAACTAAGCTTCAAAATCGACAGGATGAATATTATCAGAGAAAAACAGGTAAAAGTAATCCCTCACCGCATGAGCAACAAGCGATCTTTAACGACATAAAATGGGTATACACAGGTTCAGAAAAAGATTTTGAGGCGATGAAATTCTTCAAAGATCCTGTGTACCGGGCAGATATAATGACCGCCAATACCGACTCGGCAATGATTTACCTCTGGGATATTGGAGCGGAAAACGTGCAAAGCCTCCAAACCGTCCACACGGATAGCTTCATAGCCAACGAGGACTCTATTGAGTTGAAGCAGAAAGCGCAGGAATTACTATTCGAATATAGTGCCATCAGCGCTTATCAAATTGTAAAAAACATTGCTGGAAGCAAAATTTATCAACGAACGGGTCAATTCATCGATTCAGACAGGCTTTATCTCGTCCAGTTTAGGGCGGATCAAACGGTAAAAAACAACGACAGCTATACGGGCTATGCACACAATGGCCAGCCAATATCTAGCCAGACACTAACGCAAGTCTTTATTGATAATTTTAGCGCCTTTCGCCAGCGTACTGACTTTCCACTGTACAATTGTGTTAGAATTCATACCAGAAAAGATCCTGGCGAAATATTCGTGCCCGACGATGGTATTGGCGCTTCATTTAAGGAGACTGATTTTTACGATTTTAGGTGTGCTGGCCCCGATGAACTCACGGGCGTATATCAGGTCGATGCCAGTGCAACGCATTTCGGTGCTGAGAATGAAGTTAAGTATCTTCCTTCCGCTCTGAAAGAAGACATCTCTAATGAAGACGTCCTCGCAGAGGTTGGAAGGCGTCAAAAGGAATACTGGCGCAAATACAGCGAAGACTGGCGAGCCATGACTAAAGGCCAGTTCATAGCACGGGCGCGTTTAGCCCATGTCAATCGCACCCTTTCACAATCGGGGTATGAAATAGTCATAAAAGGCGGCGCAGCCAACATTATCCTTTACGATCCGGTAACGATGCGTGAATTGTACGAACCTGCCAACGCCGATCCTTCGGTGGAAGTGAGTTTTTTATATGCTTATCATCTCAGTCTGGAGACCCCGCTTCGGCGTAACGTTAGTGAATATTATAGAACCAATATACTCTGCTTCACTGGCAAAGATGGGCGTGAAGTTCTTTATCTCCCTGGGGACGATGACAACGCATTCCGTGAATTTAAAGATGCGGAAGAGCTGAAAACATGGTTTGATCAACAAATTAAAGGAGAAGAGTCCCGCAACGCAATTCTTCAACATTTTTCGCTGGTGGATCGGCAAAAAGGGGTCAAAAAGGCTTTTGAAGAGTGGGCGAAGCGTGAAGCGGCTACTAAAAAAGTTAATAAAGATGGGATACGTTATTATAATAATGATTTAAAAATTTATATCAAAAAAAAAGGAATTCAAAAGGTATTTACCACTAAGGATGCCTTCTCTGCCCTCACTCGGTTAACTAAAGAACGCATGGCACAGGAGACAGATGCCTTAATCTGTTCAAACGGAGAAATTATTTTAGAACAGGCTTATAAAACAGTTCAAACATTGATGATAAAGGCTTACCCCGCAGCGATGATAACCGGGCCTGTGGGTATATTTTTAGGAAATACTTTGTCTGCCATACAACTGGGTATTAGTATAGCACGCCTGAGCATGGCCGATACGCCGGATGATTTAAAATTTGCACGGATAGATGTCTCTATAAATTTGCTTACTTTTAACTTAGCTGGGAGCGTTAAGAAGGCCATAAACAAAAAAGCGGTTAACTCTGCCACTCCACCAGACTTTATTGAAAACAGATGACATCCTCCCTAAAAAACAGCCGGAGTTTCTGCAGCTTAGTCATATAATAAGGGGAAAGGGTCTGGGTGGCAGAGGTGGCTTGCAGCGGGTCAAAAAGCCGGTTGGCGAGAATCTAAATTTACTCTGGATTGATGATGACATCGGGATAACGGAAATAGAACTGCAAAAACAGGTATTTTCTCGAGGAGAAAGTGCCGTGAAACTCCGTGCATTTCGTCAATACCCGTCAGGTTCCTGCCATGGAGCAATGGTTGAGGCTTTTATTTCGCTCAAAAATCAGGGCGAACAACCGAAAGTTATTGGTTTACTCATCTATAAGACCCCCTGGGATGACGCGCCGTCAAATCATTTTGCCGTGGTTTTACAGAAAGATGCTTCCAATTTTGTTGTCGACCCCACTATCCGTCAGTTTGATAGTTTTTTACCTGAAGAGGCGACAATATCAACCCTGAATAAATGGAAAACGATGATGATTGATAAAGTCGGCATTGGCAAGAATTCGGTGATCGTTATGAAAATGTTTGATAATCCTTTATTGGCGAAGCAAAATGTGGGTGAACTTCATGCAGTAAAGGGTAAGTATTTTCAGAGTTCTTTAATCGATCAGGATAATATAAACATTTTGAAAAGTGGAGACAAGTTTAAAAACGCTATTATTAAGGACATTCGTGACATTAAGACTGAGCTGAAAAAACTGCCTGGCGACTCGCTAGAATATGCTGATGCTAAGCAAGATCTGGAAAGGCTTATGTTACTGAAATCTCATTTCTCCATATTGTCATCCAGATGAAATATAAGTCATACACCAGATAGATTAGTGCTGAATTTATATCGCAGATTTTAGACTATTCAGTTCTTACAACAGACATGCCAGCATTACGTTCAACAGGAGACTCCAGAGGTATTACCTTAACTGTTACAGAAAAGGGTTATATTAAAATAAAAAAAGACGCCTGGATTAAAATTGGACAATCAAAAGATTTCTCTTACCGGTTCCCCTCCTCGGGGAAAAAACCACTATCGATGGATTTTGATGAAAATAAGAAAAAATGGAATTTTCCTGGGCTTAACGTTAAAGCTTGATGCCGTTCCTCTAAACGCAGTCAAACCCGCTCAGGGCGAGCTTGATCAACCCGGCCCTTCGACCAATCGATTTCTTTGAGGCCAGAGTTGTACAACCGAGAGTTAATCCCCCTATTGCTGATGTTAGTCGCTTCAGAATAAAGAGATAACATTAAGCGTGGAGGGTTATCTATAAAAATTCTGACGACATTGCCTATACCATCGATGAATTGCCCAGCATGGGGATTATCAGCGGAGACTATATAGGTATGTGTAATAGCCCGCCTGCTCATACCCTGCTTGTGCAGGATTTTAATTTACATAACTGACTCAAAAGGGTGGCCATAAGCTCTCCCGAATCAGGAGAGCAGTTTAACCCCTGGATTTGATTTCTGGCGTTGGATATGGATCACTTTCGCACCGTTAGTGCCAGTAAGAGATAGGTTTGAATATATTTCTAAATAGCTGCGAGGAATAGTGCTCCACTTTTTTCAAGCCCTTGCAGGACAAGGGCTTGGGCTGCTTTCGCTGCCAGAAATTGCTGTATCGGGCTTGTGATGTTATGCCCTTACTCAGCTAACGCAAGCCAATAAATCGCAGATGTAGCGGTATTAGGAACAGCTATTTAGCACTAACTCCAGTTTTGATAAGGACTATCGCTGCCGTATTCTGACGCAACACAACCGGGGAGAAGGGTGTCAAGGGCCATCTGTTACGGTCAGCGCGGTGTGTCAGAAAACGTTATCGTGAAGGGCAGAAAGACCAACCGGGTACACCGGGTCTGGTCACTAACGCCGTGGTACTGTGGAAGGGGTCTGACGCTTAGTGGAACGAAACCTCATGTTAAGTAATGTTTGCTTCCGTCGAAAGGTCAGAAAATAGCCTTAACGTACAATAATTTTCGATATCTAAACTGACCTCTGTTTGGCATCGCGCGGGCTGCGTATCGACACCTTTTTGCCGTCTAGCAGTATCTCGCCGCTGTAATGACTATGCGCCCCGGACAACACGGCCATCAGCGTCGATTTTCCAGCGCCATTCGCGCCCGTCAACGCATGTGAAGGAACCTCTGTACGAAATAACGGCCGCATTGTTTCCTGAAGTCACGGGAGCGGCAACAATCGAAAGCGCATAAGCTAGCACAAACTCTTATTAGCCATCCAGACATCTGGACATAATGGCGTCTATAACTGGATGTAACCGATAGTGTGGTGATTTAAGAGGAAATAGAGAGTTAACGTAGTGTTTTATGCTGACTTAAACCGGCGGGTATAAAAAACCAGGCCGTAGCCTGGTGGATTAAGCGGAGGAAAAAATTATTTTTCTGGAACCACAGCCAATAAAGTTGTCAGTAATTTCCAGTAAAGCCCGACGCTTTTAATATGCACTTGCTCATCAGGCGAATGCGGACCGGTAATCGTTGGCCCAATGGATACCATGTCCATATCAGGATAGGGCTTCTTGAACAGGCCACACTCCAGACCTGCATGGATCACCTGGATATTCGGCATCTTATTGAACAGAGCCTGATAAGTTTGACGCGTCAGCGCCATAACTGGCGAATCCGCATCTGGCTGCCAGCCAGGATAGCCGCCTTTCGGCCTGGTCTGCGCGCCAGCCAGCTGGCCGAGTGAAGTCAACATTTGCACCACGTAATCGCGGCCGGTGTCGATCAGCGAGCGGATCAGGCAATTGATTTCAGCGTTATCAGCATCCATGGTCACCACGCCTACGTTCAGCGACGTTTCGACCACACCTTTCGCCACGTCAGAATTGCGAATGACCCCATTCGGCGTGCTGTTCAGCAAATTCAGGAAGCGATCGCGACTGTCAGCCGTGAGCGCCTGTCCCTGATGTGCCAGTGGCTCGGTCACCAGCGCGATATTTTTCTCTTTCACACCGTGCTCATTTTGCAAAGCAGAAAGGAAATGCGCCGCAGCGGCTTTCAGTGCATCAACCTTGTGATTTGCCACCGCCAGCGTAGCAAACGCTTCACGTGGAATGGCGTTACGCAGCGTGCCGCCGGTAAAGTCTATCAGGCGCACATCCAGCTCAGCCGCATGCGCCGCGAGAAAACGCGCCAGCAGTTTATTGGCGTTGCCAAACCCCATATGGATGTCGGCACCGGAGTGGCCGCCTCGCAGACCTTTCAGCGTCAGCTTCAGGGTGTCGAAATCAGCGGGAACCTCTTCACGCGTCAGCGACAGCGTGGTGATAAAGTCGATGCCGCCCGCACACCCCATGTAGATCTCACCCTCTTCTTCAGAGTCGGTGTTGATCAAAATATCTGCCTGTAGCCAGTTTGGTTGCAAACCAAACGCGCCATCCATGCCGGTTTCTTCGGTCATGGTCAGTAGCACTTCCAGCGGGCCGTGCGTTAGCGTGTTGTCTGCCAGGACCGCCAGCGCCGATGCCATACCGATACCGTTATCTGCACCCAGCGTAGTTCCACGTGCCTTCACCCATTCGCCATCAACATACGGCTGAATAGGATCTTTGGTGAAGTCATGAACGGTGTCGTTGTTTTTCTGCGGCACCATATCCAGATGTGCCTGCAAGGCAACCGGCGTGCGTTTTTCCATGCCAGCGGTTGCCGGTTTACGGATCAGGATGTTGCCAACCTGGTCGCGTTCACACCAGAAACCTTGCTCTTTAGCCCGGTCCACAATATAGGTGGCAAGCGCTTCCTCATGGAAAGACGGATGAGGAATTGAGCAGATCTTAGCGAAAATATCCCACAGCGGTTGTGGCGAAAGTTGAGACAATTCAGACACGACAAGTCTCCTGTGTCAGTGCGCCGGATGAACCGGAGGGCGCGAGTTTCCAGTGAAAGATCGCCGCCAGAGAATCTGACGAGATGGGCCTGAGAATATCACTGTTTTTTGCCAGGTGCGTAATCAGACGCGTTAAAAAGCCGCAACCGGCGCGCGGGTGCTGGTTTTTAACGCGTCATATCCTTATAATCTCGCGCAACCTTTTCCCTGTTGCACATTTTTTAAGCCAATCCGGTTGGCTGGGATACCTATTTATGAGCGAAAAATACGTCGTTACCTGGGACATGCTACAGATCCATGCCCGCAAACTGGCTCAGCGCCTGCTTCCTGTTGAACAGTGGAAAGGCATCATTGCTGTTAGCCGTGGCGGCCTGGTACCGGCTTCGCTGCTGGCGCGTGAACTGGGTATTCGTTATGTCGATACCGTGTGCATCTCCAGCTATGACCATGATCACCAGCGCGAAATGAAAGTGCTGAAGCGCGCAGAAGGCGATGGTGAAGGCTTTATCGTGATTGATGATCTGGTTGATACTGGCGGGACGGCGCAGGCCATTCGCGATATGTATCCTAAAGCGCATTTCTGCACCATCTTCGCTAAACCTGCCGGTCGTGAGCTGGTGGACAACTATATCGTCGATATTCCGCAAAATACCTGGATTGAGCAGCCGTGGGATATGGGCGTGGTTTATATTCCACCCATTGTTAAAAGCTGATTGATTTAACCCAAACAACGCCCGGTTTTCCGGGCGTTGTCCTTTCTGCTTCTCGCACCTTGTTATGCCGTGCAGTACACTTAGCCATTGCCGCGTTTGCTGCAGGAGAACGTCGTATGACGAGCAAAAATCTTAGCGAAGAGCTGTTTAAGCCGCGCTTCAAACACCCCGAAACCTCTTCACTGGTTCGTCGTCAACCCCATGCCACCAGCGCTGTGCATTCCGCCCTTGATGGCGACAGCCAACGCGGCTGGTATCGTATGCTCAATAAGCTGATGTGGGCATGGCGCGGACTGACACCGCAGGAAATCAGCGAAGTACTGGCGCGTATTGCCATGAGCAACGCCGGGCACACCGATAATAGCTTGCTGGATACGGTCATCGGTTATCGCAGCGGCAACTGGCATTATGAGTGGTGTAAGCAGGCGGCGCACTGGCAGCAAAAAGCGCAGGAAACGGATGAGGATCCCCAGGCAGGTAAACACTGGTTACATGCCGCGCATCTGTACAGCCTTGCCGCATACCCTTATATAAAGGGCGATGAGCTGGCCGATCAGGCCCAGGTGCTGGCGAATCGTGCATATGAAGAGGCCACCAGACGCTTTCCCGGCGAGCTGAAATCCCTGACCTTTCCCATCAGTGGCGGTAGCCCGGTGAACGGTTTCCTGCATATGCCGCCTGGCGTTAAGGCGCCTTATCCCACCGTGTTGTTCTGCGGCGCGCTGGATTCGCTGCAAAGCGATCACTATCGCCTGTTCCATGATTATCTTGCGCCGCGCGGCATGGCCATGTTGATCATTGATGTCCCCTCGGTGGGATATTCGGTGAAATGGACGCTGAATCAGGACACCAGCTTTTTACATCAGCAGGTGCTGCGGGAGCTGCAAAACGTGCCCTGGATTGATCATACGCGCGTCGCGGCGTTTGGTTATCGCTTTGGCGCCAACGTCGCGGTGCGGCTGGCTTATCTGGAAACGTCGCGTTTGCGCGCGGTAGCCTGCCTGGGACCCATTGTGCATAGCCTGTTTACACAGCCTGCTTTGCAAGATGCGGTGCCGGATATGTATATGGATATGTTCGCCAGCCGCCTCGGCATGGCATCAACGTCCGACAGCGCATTACGCACTGAGCTAAACCGCTATTCGCTGAAAACGCAAGGGCTACTTGGCCGCCGCACGCCAACGCCAATGCTAGCGGGTTACTGGCAAAAAGATCTGTTTAGCCCGGAAGAAGAGGCAAAATTAATCGTTAATTCGTCCTCCGAGGGTAAAGCCCTGTTGATTCCGGTTACGCCGATGATGTCCAGCTTTGATCGTGCGCTTAATGAAATTTGTGACTGGCTGGAGAAACGGTTGAAAAGGTAACTGGCAAAATTTACAGTGTTTGCTACAACTATTAGCGGTTAAAACGAATGGAGATTTAGCATGATGTTACCGAGTGGTCATCCCCGCAGTCGCCTGCTTAAGCGCTTCACTGAATTGGGACCGTATATCCGTGAAGGAAAATGTGAAGAAACGCGTTTCTTTTTCGACTGCCTGGCTGCCTGCATCAATGTGAAACCGGCCCCGGAATTGCGCGAATTTTGGGGCTGGTGGATGGAGCTGGAAGCCCATGCCGATCACTTCACGTACGTTTACCATATCGGCTTATTTGATAAAGAAGGCGACTGGTCTGTCGCAACGATCAAAGGCAAAGAGAACAATCAACGCGTGGAAGAAACCTTACGTAATTTCCACACCCGCCTGAAAGCCATGTTGAAGACACATGAATTAGGTCTGGAACCGGCCAGCGGTTTCGATGAAAAACCTGTAAAATTGAGTGCCTGATACGGCATTGCATCCAGAAGAAAAGGGCGAGTTAAGGAACTTGCCCTTTTTTGTGCACATTCGCCTTGAAGATGAAGTGCAGCGCTATTTCGTTAGCTCTGCCGTACAGCAATCAGGAGGGCGGCGGGCGTAGAAATAGCGCAAATTCAGAACTGATAGGTCACGCCTAATGCGACAATATCATCGGTGTTTTTCGCCAGCGTATTGTTGTCATCCAGCAGGTTGATTTTGTAATCAACGAAGGCAGACATGTTTTTGTTGAAGTAATAAGTCGCACCCAGGTCAACAAACTTGTAGTAATCCGCGTCCCCGATACCATTTTCAATATCTTTAACCTTGGTCTGCACGTAAGCTAGAGAGGGACGCAGGCCGAAATCAAATTGATACTGCGCCACGACTTCGATTTTTTGTAATTTATTCGCGTAGCCGCTTACCGCGACATCATTACCCGCCACCTGCGCCGTACCGCTGATTGGGTTCATATAGCGGGTTTCCGCATAGTTTGCTGCCAGATAAATGCCATCACGGTCATATTTCAGGCCCGTTGCCCAGGCTTCAGCTTTGTCGCCACGACCATAAGCGGTATCTTTCTGATCGAAGGTACGGTTTGAAGAAGAGACGGCGCCTTTGATGCTCAGGCCTTCAATGAGTTTATAAGAAAGTGAAGCCGCCATGCCGTCGCCATTTGAGGCGGAGTCAGAGCGGGAGGCGTTTTCATTTTTGCCCTGATACTGCAAGGCGAAATCTAAACCATCAACCAGACCAAAGAAGTTAGAATTGCGATAAGTTGCTACGCCATTAGTTCGGGTCAGCATGTAGACGTCAGCAGAGGTGTAAGCGGTCGCACCAAACTCTGGCATCATATCGGTAATGGCTTCCACATCATAAATCAGGCCGTAGTTACGACCGTAATCAACGGAGCCGTAGTTGCCAAATTTCAGGCCAGCAAAACCAAGACGCGTTTTATTACCCACATTGGCGTCGCTTTCTGGGTTGTTCAGGTTGTACTGATATTCCCACTGACCATAACCTGTCATCAGATCGTTGATTTGCGTCTGACCTTTGAAACCAATACGAACATAAGATTTGTCAGCATTGTTGCTGGCGTTGGTGTCTGCATCACTGATGTAACGCATTGCTTTAAGCTTGCCGTAAAAATCCAGCTTATTACCGTCTTTGTTATAAATTTCTGCTGCGTGTGCAGTTGATGTCAGTGCCAGTGCTGAGACCAACAGTGCCAGAAGGCTTTTCTTCATTTAAAAATCCCCGATGAGTCAATTTGTAATTTATATAGAACCTTTTGTAAAACAGGGACTTTTTACCGTCTGGCGATGAAAGTTTTATGACACTTTTCCTGTTTTCTTGTTAATAGTGAACTTTTGAACTACGTCCTTGTGAGGTGATTTTCTTGCTTTTCCCCTGCTGGCTGTTGGCTTCCTTCCCGACTCCTGTTAAAACGTCTTTTCGCATATATTTTTCACGACGGCAGGAAATATGAGTGGTAGTCAGACCCTAGTGGTCAAATTGGGAACCAGCGTGCTTACTGGCGGTTCACGTCGGTTGAATCGAGCGCATATGGTGGAACTGGTTCGTCAGTGTGCGCAGCAGCACGCGGCGGGCCACCGCATTGTGATTGTCACCTCTGGCGCGATGGCCGCCGGGCGTGAACATCTTGGGTATCCCGAACTGCCGCCTACCATCGCCTCAAAGCAGCTGCTGGCTGCGGTGGGGCAGAGCCGTCTGATTCAGCTATGGGAGCAGTTGTTCTCTATTTATGGCATCCACATTGGCCAGATGCTGATAACCCGCGCGGACATGGAAGATCGCGAGCGCTTTCTTAATGCGCGCGACATGCTGCGTGCGCTACTGGATAACCACATCGTTCCGGTGATTAATGAGAACGACGCCGTCGCTACCTCTGAAATCAAAGTGGGCGATAACGATAATTTATCCGCGCTGGCCGCCATGCTGGGCGGCGCGGATAAGCTGCTGTTGCTGACCGATCAGGAAGGATTGTTTACTGCCGATCCGCGCAATAATCCCCAGGCTTCACTTATCAGCAATGTACATGTGATTGATGATGCGCTGCGCGCGCTGGCAGGCGGGAGCGTTTCAGGGCTGGGAACGGGTGGCATGTCAACCAAACTCCAGGCTGCTGATGTGGCCTGCCGGGCAGGTATTGAGGTCATTATCGCGGCTGGCAGCCGCAGCGGTGTGATCGCTGATGTGATTGACGGCAAGCCGGTCGGCACGAAGTTCCATGCTCAGCAGTCACCGCTGGAAAACCGCAAACGCTGGATTTTTGGCGCGCCGCCCGCCGGTGAGCTCACCGTGGATGATGGCGCATTATCCGCTATTCTTAAGCGCGGTAGTTCGCTGCTGCCAAAAGGGATTCGTGATATTCAGGGCAATTTCTCCCGTGGCGAAGTGATCCGTATTCGTAGCCTGCAGGGGCGTGATATTGCGCATGGCGTGTCGCGCTATAACAGCGATGCGATGCGCATGATTGCCGGACACCACAGCCAGCAGATCAGTGAAATTCTCGGCTATGAATATGGCCCGGTGGCGGTTCATCGCGACGATATGATCGTCAGTTAAGGAACAGGCAATGCTTGAAGAAATGGGTAAGGCGGCGCGTGCCGCCGCATATAAGTTGGCCGATCTGTCGACCGCTGAGAAAAATCAGGTCTTGATGAGCATCGCCGATCGTCTGGAAGCAGAAAGCGCCGACATTCTGGCGGCGAACGAGCAGGATCTCGCCGATGCACGCCAGAATGGCATGAGCGCCGCGTTGCTGGATCGCTTAACGCTAAATCCGCAGCGCCTGAGTGGAATGGCCAACGATGTACGTCAGGTATGCCGGTTGGCCGATCCGGTTGGACAACTGATGGATGGCGGGCAGCTTGACAGCGGCCTGCGCATTGAGCGTCGTCGCGTTCCGTTAGGCGTGGTGGGCGTGATTTATGAAGCTCGCCCAAACGTGACGGTAGATGTTGCCAGCCTGTGTTTGAAAACCGGTAATGCCGCAATTTTGCGGGGTGGCAAAGAAACCTGGCGTACTAATGCCGCAACGGTTCGCGTGATTCAAAATGCCTTGCAGCACCATAATTTGCCGACGGCGGCGGTCCAGGCAATTGAGAATCCCGATCGTGAGCTGGTGAACCAGCTGCTGAAACTTGATCGCTATGTCGATATGCTGATTCCACGTGGCGGAGCGGGGTTGCATAAGCTGTGCCGTGAAAACTCAACCATTCCGGTCATTACCGGCGGCATCGGCGTTTGCCATATCTACATTGATGAAACGATGGAGATTGAGCCTGCGCTGGAGATAATTGTCAATGCGAAAAAGCAGCGCCCCAGCGCCTGTAACTCACTGGAAACGTTGCTGATTGATCGCGCCATCGCCGAGCGCTTTCTGCCGGCACTGAGCGCGCGCATGGCGCAGGAAAATATCCTCCTGCATGCCGATGAGAATGTACTGGCCCGGTTACAGCAAGGCCCGGCCAGCGTCACGCTGATCCAGCCGGGTCATTATGATGATGAATGGCTGTCGCTTGATATGAACGTCAAACTGGTCGCGGATATGGATGAGGCAATCGACCATATTCGTCGCCATGGCACGCAGCATTCTGATGCCATCCTGACTCGCAGTACTCAACACGCCACGCGTTTCGTTAAGCAGGTGGATTCTGCGGCTGTGTATGTTAATGCCAGCACCCGCTTCACTGACGGCGGACAGTTTGGCCTTGGGGCTGAAGTTGCGGTCAGCACGCAGAAATTACACGCACGCGGACCGATGGGTTTAGAAGCGTTGACCACCTACAAATGGATTGCGTGGGGCGACGATACGCTGCGTGCTTAATTCCTCTTTTATTCAAAAACGGGAGCCTTTTCAGGCTCCCGTTTTTTTTAGGTCGCTTATTTCGGTCCAGTTAATAGTAGAGCTTTAGCGGTAGCTGAATGTTTTCTCTGCCAGGTGCTGACGTTGAGGCTAAAAGGTAGAGGGAATTTTAGTCAATTCTTTGCGGAACATTCCTGAAAGCCATGGCTGTGACAGCCGTAAAACAATATTTTTTGGCTCGCGTAAACGTGAAGAGGATAATGATAATTAGAAATGCTTGATAAACCGGTTAGGTGGTAAACGGTCGGTAATATAAAATGAACTGGTAGCAATAATGAAAATAACATCCAGTACCTCTTCAATGGCTGATTATTAACTAATGGTTAAAAAAGAAAGTACGAGACAAGCTTTCACCGCCAGGCTTATCGCCGCTTGCGAAAGCGCTGGCATTGTTGGACATGGACGAAACAAACAGGTTGCCAGAGCGTTACAACAGCAGGGTTGTAAAATATCCACGCCGGGGGTGTGGAAGTGGTTTAACGCGCAGTCGGTGCCGGATAACGGCAATCTACTGGCGCTCAGCCGTCTGCTTGGAGTCAGGGTTGAGTGGTTACAGTTCGGAATGGAAAAATCCGCTGTACCGTTGTCGTTAAACGCTTTAGCGGGTCACAAAAATGTATTCAGGGTAGACAGCCTCGACATTGGCCAGAAAACCGCGGCGGGTATTCCAGCCCGTGATGAATTCGTCGAGACCATTCAGGCAATTGAATACGGTCAGGATGAAGCGCGGGTGTTATTCAACGGACGACCGGCTGAAAACATTCGTCTGATTGCGGTTAATAATGACTCCATGGCTGATACCTTTGCTCCACGCGATCAGCTGTTTGTGGACATCAGCGTGCGCGTCTTTGATGGTGATGGTATCTACATTTTTACGCTTGACGATCAGCTTTACCTGAAGCGCCTTCAGCTCCAGCACAGAAAAATTGCTGTTATTTCAGATAATAAGCGCTATGAAACCTGGTATCTCAGTTGCGATGAGGTCGAAAACCTGAAAGTGTTGGCGAAAGTTATTATGAGCCAGGCACGGCACTATCAGATTCTGGGTTAGCTTTGTGGTCAAACGGGCCTGTCTTTCACGTCGCCGAAAAAATAATCGGCATAAATTCAAAAAGTTAACCAATAGTAAATAAAAAATTAACTATCAGTGTTTGATAAAGCATAAGAACCTGTTAATAATTTGAGCATGGATGAACGAAGCTGTTTTCTCTGGGATGAGCTGCTCTTAAACAATTGAGGCGCTGCACAAGCGCGAATCATACCACCCAAAAGTCAGTGAACTTTGGGATGGGGTGGATGCGCAAAATGCAGCGTCGTCAGATGCCGTCTGTTTTCCTTCTCTTACTCTCCACCTGGCTGTTATCAGTCGGGCGGAAAGCCTGTGAGCGTTAACAGAAGGCATTCGGGCCCGTTCGGCATACCGAAAGCTCGCGCCTGCCACCCCATCGCCAAAGACTCATTCACAGGAGGAGTTATGGCGATTATCCACTATGGCAAAAGCGTTTTTACGGGCAACGCACGCACTCGTCGCCATCGGCGACGCCAGCCTCTCAGCCGTCTGAAGCAAAGTATCGATCAGGCACTGAACTACGAACCTGAAACTTTCCCCCTACGGCGCGCCGAGCAAATCTGTCAGCGTCAGGTTACCCCGCGCGTTGAGCGCGCAATCACCGCGCCGCGTTCACAAACCCAGGAAGCCTCTTCTTTCGATAATTGCTGCCTGCCACATGTCCATCTCTACGCCGTAAGCTGAGCAGCAAAAAGCGCGTCTTTTTAACGCCAGCTTTTCAGTTATTTTTCCAGTTTTTTCTGGATGCAACTTTTCGGCTCACTCTTCAGTTCTGTTGCAGCTTCAGCCATATCGATGACTGCACTTAGCCTGGTACTGATCAGTGAGCGTTATGTATTTATTTCCACAGAGCCTGAATTGTCTGTGCCGTCATTGAGGAATTTTTATGAGTCAGATTATTGCAATGCTGAATTTTGAAGAAGGTTACGTTGATACGCCTTATCTGGACACGCTCGGCTATCCCACCGTGGCGGGTGGCATCCGCATCGGACCAAAAGGTGCCTCACTCAGCAACTATGTTTTTCGTGTTCCGCGTCGCGTTGGCGATGTCTGGAAGCAATGCATCCTGGAAAGCAAGCTCCAGGAGATGCAGGCGCGAGAGCCTATCAGCCATGCCTTAACCAGGTACAATGACGCGCGCACAGACGTGTTGCTGAGCATGGCTTATCAGTTGGGCGTGGAAGGAGTCGGACAGTTTAAAAATATGCTCAGCGCTATTACTGAGGAGAACTTTCCGGAGGCGGCTAATGCCATGCTGACCAGCCTGTGGGCGCGTCAAACGCCAGGGCGCGCCCGTCGCCATGCTGAAGTGATGCGTACCGGTACTTACGACGTATACAGGGGGCTGCTATGAAATGGCTATTTTTCCTGACCGCTGTACTGACGGCGATCATCATCGTATTGATTTTACAAAGATTTACCACGCTTCAGTTTGTCTCTCATGCGCGTCTGCTATTCAGAACATGGTCAGTCTGGCTGGCTTCGCTCGGTTCAATACTCAGTGCATGGGTGCAATCCTTCCCTTCGTCTGCGCTGGAGGCGTGGAATACCTTGCCAGAGGACGTTAAATCCATTTTGCCCCACAACTACCTTGGTCTGGTCGGCGCTTTTATGGTGGCGATGGGGGTCATTGCCCAATTTGTCCGGCAAAAAAATCTACTGAATGTGAAACAGCAGGCAGAGGAGGGGAAATCATGACTTTTCTTTCCACGCTGCTGGGTGGCGGTTGGCACTGGCTGGCGGCGTTGGGTGCCGTTATCGCCGCATTAGGCGCTAGTTACTTTGGCGGCAAAAAGATCGGCAAGGTGCAGCAGCAAGCTAAAGCCGATGTCGACAGCGCGCATAAAGAAGCCGGGCGCGCAGCGGATATTGCCCATCAACAACAGCAGAATCGCGAGGAGGCTAAACGTGTGGAAGCTGACAACAGTAACCTTGATGACGCTGCTGCTCGCGATAAGTTGCAGCAGTCGAAATACAACCAGCCCTAAACCGGTGGCGATCACCGATTCTGCCTGCGTATTTTTTTCCCCGATTTACACCCACGGCAACGATGCTCAGAACATGGATATTCGTACCGTGCGCGCCATTAATACCCACAACGACATGTGGGATTCCCTGTGCGGCCACTCGGCCAAATCGAAGTAATCCGCTGATAAACAGCGATATATCAAAGCCATCCTGAGGAGGATACCATGATCGAAGTGAACTCATTTGCAGAACTACGTACCACGGCTCCCACCAAATCCGGCGATATTGCGAGTCTTAAACGTTACTACGATAAAGATTCCAGTTTCCGGGGCGGCGGCGATTTTGTCGGTTTTACCGGCACCACTACCCTGAAGGATGACGGCGGTATTGTTGCCGTGGGTAGCGGATTCTACTGGAAGCGGATTATCAACGATCCTACGGAAGTGAATATCCTGCACTTTGGTGCCAAAGGCGATGGTACGACCAATGATACCGACGCTTTTAACCGTATGTTGACCTGGACGACAAGCTACAACACTAACGTGAAAGATCTGCCGATCCGTTTTCCTGGCGGTAAATTTCTGATTTCACCTGTCGATCTCAGCGCCTCAGAGATCCCCTTCTTCGGCCTGTTAGGGGATGACCTGGAGCTGGGTTCACTGCCGCGTACCACCATCATATCGGATAAAAGTGCCAGCCCGGTGTTCAAAGTAAAGGCGCGACGTACCGCGATCAAAGGCATTCTCTGGAATGGTCAGGCCAGCGCCGACGTAACCACCAATACCGGCACCATTACCGCCGAGATGTGCAGCAACGTACAGCCCTTCTTCGAAAACACCTGTATAGAAGGGGAAACCGTGAATATCAGCTGTTTCCGTGCACAAAGTACCGGCGGCACGGTCATCAAAATTCTCGATACGCTCGACAGCAAATTCGATCAGATCTATACGCTGAACACCTATTCGCGTGTTTTCGATGTCGGCTGGTCAAACTCGCCGAACGGCGTCTGGGATCACTCAACCGCCATTGAGTTGTGTAACGCTAACTTCCAGACCGGTTATGGCGATGCCACGCTGTATATGCCGCGTGTCACCCAGGGTGTGCTGCGCAATGTATGGATTGAGCATACGCGTAACCCAGGTGATTTATCAGATGGCGGCTGGACAGTGGATACCTTAAACATTGAGGATTGTGGCTCTGCGTTCAACCTCAATAATGCGCGTGTTTTGATGCGCCATATTAATCTGCAATCCGGTGCAAAAATCAGTAATGATTTGGTCGCGGGTAAATGGTTATCGACCTTTGAATATGGCTATCGCCGTGATGAAAACTATGGCAGTTATCTGACCGGTTCGCTGCGAGCAGGGTACTTTAGTGGTTATAAAGTGACTAATAATACCGCTACTGATAACTGGTATCGTCTGGGACAGCTCTTCTTCCCAAACGCGAACCAGCAGTGGGTGATCGAATTAATTGGTAAAGCTGACGCGACAACCCCTTCAGATACTGCCGGTTCGCCGGTGAATCTGACCGGGACGGGTAAAACGTGGATCAATTTGCAACGGCTGGAAACGGTATGGGCAGACGCCTGCCACATGGGGCAGCCAGCGGTACAGGATATTCGCTATAGCCGCGTCGGCACCACCTATGCGGTAGTGTGGGTGAAGCTGAAGGCCAACAGTGGCGACACCATGTTTAACCTGAAGAATACCGGACCGACGCGCTTCGATACCGGCTCGTGTTCGCTATTCCAGTCCGATATGTCAGTTGTCACTGACACCACCAAGATGGGAACGCTGAAACCGGCGGCACGTTTTGGCTTACATAATGGGTTGGCGGGAATAGGCGCCAATGAGAAAGGTGTGCTTACGCTCGCGACGACCGCAGGGACACCGACAAATAAAACCACGCCAACGGGTTTCGTGTTGGTCAATATCAACGGAGTAGATCGCAAGGTCGCTTACTACGATTGATGACTGGCACGTTGTGGGCGAGGCAATAGCCTCGCCTTTTTTGTTTGTGGAGTGGGTGTCTATCGTCAGGCATGGATAAAGTCGGTAATAACACCTGAAAAGGCGCTTTATATTTTATATTGATGAAGGTTTAAACAATGCGTCCGGTAAGTGCTGATAAAACCGGCATACGATCCCGGCAAGCCTTGACTCGTTTTCTGATTTTTTCTAACGTACAGCCCCGCAGTATCCCACCTCAAAGCCGGTATAGCTCAGTTGGTAGAGCAGCGCACTCGTAACGCGAAGGTCGGAGGTTCGACTCCTCTTACCGGCACCACTCAAAACCGCATTTTCCCTTTAAATAAAATAGCTATTGGCAGACTGTCACCGCTTAGTACGCAAAGGTGCTGATGACACGATTTTTTATCTAACGGAAGGGAGTGTTAGCGATTTATCAGGAAAATCGTTTAATTATAATTTTCTGATTTTATTCCGTTTTTATTCTGAAAAAATGAAATCATCGGGTTATCAACGGCGTTAATCCTTTTAGCTTTCCGCGTTTCTTCTTACTTAATGCATTTAATCTGAGAAAGAGCTTGCATCACTTCGCGGAATATGAGCTAATGCATCGTCGGTTTGATTAACAGACACTATCAAAGTAAGCATCCAAAGCAGTTCTCATCTCTAAGTTTGTCGTGAGACATCCCTTCTTTTTGAGTCTTCTCTTACGTTCTGATTAAAATCTGTTCTCAGGCCATTTATGCCGGAAGGCTCAAATATTAAGGAATTAAACATGTCTAACAAAATCCGCGGCACCGTAAAATGGTTTAACGCAGAGAAAGGTTTCGGTTTCATCTCTCCACAGGATGGCAGCAAAGACGTATTCGTCCATTTCTCTGCAATCCAGGGTACTGATTTCCGTTCACTGGATGAAGGTCAGCAAGTTGAGTTTACAGTAGAAAACGGCGCGAAAGGCCCGTCTGCTGCGAACGTTGTTGGTCTCTAAGGATTACAAAATTACTCGTTTTAAATGTCCACACTGTAATGGCTCACAGTACCGCACATCACATTATGATGTGACGAGAGCCAACCCGCTTGGAGCGAAATGCATTTTCTGCAAATCTGTCGTTGTACAAATCAACACGACAAGGACTGCACATCAGAGCCCGTCACGCGCGTTCTGATAAAGGCTAAGTGAGCTTTATAGCGTTGTTGCATTAACGATAATTTAAAAGGCTGCCAGTGGGCGGCCTTTTTAGTTTTCAGCGCGTTGATGTTCTACCCTGCGGCATTCATTGCTCAGATAGCAAGCGTCCAGACAGACGCTAAAAAAGCGTTAAATCTCCCGGCAGGTTTGCCCACCGGGAAAGTATTTAAGCGTAGCTGGATGGATTCACTGACATCTGGCCGACGTTGAACACGCTCATCGCCTGCGCCATACGTTCAGCCTGATCCTGCAAAGCCTGTGACGCGGCGGAAGCTTCCTGCACCAGCGCTGCGTTTTGCTGCGTCACCGCTTCCATCTGGGTAATCGCCAGATTAATCTCGCTGATGCCGCTACTCTGCTCGCTGCTGGCGATAGTGATTTCACTCATAATATTCGCCACGCTCTTCACGCTGTTAACCACTTCGCTAATCGTCGATCCGGCATGGGTCACCAGTTTGTTGCCTTCATCAACTTTCGCTACTGAGTCTTCAATCAGTACTTTGATCTCTTTAGCGGCGGAAGCGGAACGCTGTGCCAGATTACGTACTTCGGTCGCAACCACGGCAAAACCGCGTCCTTGCTCGCCAGCGCGAGCGGCTTCCACGGCAGCGTTAAGCGACAGAATATTGGTCTGGAAAGCAATGGAGTCGATCACGCTGATAATATCGACAATCTTTTTCGATGACAGCGCGATCGCCTCCATTTTTTCGATCACCTGTTCCATCACTTCACCGCCTTCACGCGCCACGCTTGAGGTAGAGGCAACCAGCTGGTTAGCTTCACGTGCATTACTGGCGTTATGTTTCACCGTGGCCGTCATTTGATCCATCGCTGAGGCAGTTTCTTCCAGCGAGCTGGCCTGCTGCTCGGTACGTGATGAAAGATCGAGATTACCACTGGATATTTGGTTAGAGGCTACGGCGATAGTGTCAGAGCCTGTGCGCACCTCGGTGACGATAGACAGCAGGTTATCATTCATGCGCTGCAATGCCTGCATCAGTATGCCTGTTTCATCACGCGTCGTTACCTGAATTTTCGAGCGGAGGTCGCCAGCTGCTACGCTTTCTGCCACCTTAACGGCTGCATTTAGTGGCCGCACGATTGAGCGTGTGAGGAAATAACCGAGCAGGATGGAAGCGACAATGGCGAGCGCGGAGAAGATAAGCGTAATGGTAATGGCGGAGGTGCCATCGTCGACGATTCCTTGTCCTTCAGCACGCAGTTGTGAATCTTGTGAATTGGCGAATCTTACGGCGTCGTCAAGAAACTGATTCTGTGTCGGCGTCATGGTTTTTAGCGCGTAGGTGCTGGCTGCGTCAAAATCATTGGCCTGCACCAGGGCAATTAATTCACTTTTCACCTTTTCAAAGGCTTCGCCGGATGCAAGCAGGCCCGCAATCTTCTTCTTGCCGATTGCTGTCACCTGAATATCAGCAATTTTTTTCATTGCCGTGTTGGTGCGTTGCGTGGCTTCTTCCAGCTGACCATAGCGCTTAGCGTTAGCGCCCGGACGATTGGTGTCAATCACTATGCCGCGCAGGTATTTGATCTGATCATTAACACCATCGCGTACGTCAAATGCCAGACGCACTTTCACATAACGATCATCAACGATCGAAGAGATGCCGCTTTTAATACTGTTAATTTTGGTTATGGATGTCACACCAATCACAATTAGCAGTGCGACCACAATACCGAAGGCGGCAGCGAGCCGGAAACCCACCTTCATATTTTTAATTCTGAACAAATCTCTCTCCCCGTTTTTATAAAAATAGCGTTATTTCGATAGCTAATATTCACCGCGAATCTGCTTACCGTTGTCATTGCATAAGAGGCTGCGTGTACACGTGAAATGGTGATCCAGCGCACGCAGTTATCGGAAGTTTCCACGCTAACTTTAACTTTTTAATGAAATTCAAAGGGAAGCAGAGAGTGAAGTCGTGACAAAGCAGATCGTCATGATAGTGATGACCTGCATGCGGGGATAACAGCGAGTTAAATCAGAGGTTCAGCAACAGCTCAGCATTCAGCCCAGCATAGGGCTGCCGGTTAACGTGCCGCTTCCAGCACGTTAAAAATCAACTCAGAGAGTTCATTCAGCTCAAATTTGGCCACGTAACCATCTGCGCCGACTTTACGCACGTGATCCTCATTGGCGCTGCCGGACAGGGAAGAGTGAATCACCACCGGAACAGATTTGAGAATGTCGTCGCGCTTGATATTGCGCGTCAGGGTAAAACCGTCCATTTCTGGCATTTCGAGATCGGTGAGCACCAGCGCAATTTTGTTATGGATCGATTCGCCCGCTGTCTGTGCCTCCTGGCTCATCTGTTTAATCTTTTCCCATGCCTCTAAACCGGTATTGAACATCAAGGCAGGAATGCCCATGCTTTTCAGACCTTGTTCCAGCAGCTGACGCGCCACCCTGGAGTCCTCAGCCACAATCGCCACGGCGCCCGGCTGATAGTTAAACGCACGCGGCCTGGTCGCTTCTGGCTCGACACCGCGCACTGAGGGAATGATGTCATACAGGATCTGTTCAACATCCAGTACCATTGCCAGATTATTGCTTTGCCTGTCATTATCCAGGCAGGCAATGCTGGTGATATTGCGCCCGCCAATACCGGCCTCGGCGGTATGCACCTGGCTCCAGTCGAGGCGCACAATGTTTTCCACCGATTCCACCGCAAACGCCTGCGTATTTCGTGCATATTCCGTTACCAGTAACAGATTCAGGCCGGTTTCCGGCACGCAACCCGCGACCGCAGGTAGATCAATAACGGGAATAAACTGATCGCGAATATTCGCCATGCCAAGTAGCGGCGATTTCATGCCGGCCGCTTTGGTTATGGCTGGCATCGGCACAATCTCACGCAGCTTAAACACATTAATGCCGAACAGTTCTGACCGGCCTTTCTGTTTATCGGAACCTAAGCGAAACAGCAGTAGCTCAAATTTATTTGATAACGCAAGGTTCGCTCTCTCATCTATCTCTTTCTGAAAATTATCCATTATTGCCTCTGCAGCGGCGCAGGTGATGAATAGGGTGTGACAAGGTTATCGGCCATAAAGCGAAAAAGGTGAGAGTAAAGAAGGCGAAATAAACCGCGTCCCGATTATTGTGCCAGGCTTAATCCTGCTAAGGCGAAATGGATACTTCTGAATAAAGGAGCGCGTAATGAAGAAAATCATTTTAACCACGCTGTTAGTGATGTTGAGTACCGGCGTTTACGCTGAGAAGAAGGGGGGCTTTGAAGGCGGTGAAGCGCCGCAACCGCAATCAAAGCAGGATGCGGGCTATAAAGGTTCGGAAGATACCGGACAAACGCATATTAATCAGATACGCGATTTCCGGCCGGGCGGTTACGTCACGCTTGAAGGCTATATTGTGAAAAAAGAGCAGGGCGATAATTATCTGTTCCGTGACAGTACCGGCAATATCACCATTATCGCACCGGAAAAAGCCTTTAAAGGAAAAACCTATCAGGCAGACGATCAGGTTCGCGTCAGCGGAAAGGTACAGGGCAAAGGCGAGAAAACGCAGCTGCACGTTACGCAAATTACTGAACCCTAAGCTGTACTAGCTCAGACCTGATCTGACAGTTACCGGTTATTTATACAGGTGTCTGTCAGATTAAATCTGGTTCAGATTCTTTTCTGCCCAGACCCGTTTTCCATCAAGTAACGTGGCCATTGGCGTACGCCCGCAGCACATTTTCCCCTGGCGT
>NZ_JASUAZ010000024.1:0-56552 GCF_030283135.1 Mixta mediterraneensis
CCATTCGCTGATCCGGCCACGATCCAATACCCAGGTGATTTTGCCATTTTTACCGATCATGCGGTGCAAGGCTTCGTAATAGGGCGCAACGCCTTCAATATGATCGTAAAAAGCTTTTAATACCTCGTCTGCATCGTCAGGATGTAAACATTCTTTCCACGATTCAAAATTGGCGGCGGTTTCCCTGGGCTGGAAACCGAGCATGGCTCCCCAGCGACGATTAAAAATCACCAGCTTACCGCTGGGAATTTCTAGCTGCCATAAGCATAAACCTGTGCCATCCAGCGCTGCATTTAATTTGTTACGTGCGTCGTGCGCTATACGCTTGAGCCGCGCATTATGCTTTTTCAGATTTTGTATCTGCTGATGCAGCGCTTCGTCAGACATGGCAATTATGTATAAGTATAAAAAGGGTATTTTGCCTGCCAGTTTTTATCTGTAAATAGAGCACCATAAAACGCGATTAGCAACGGATAATTGTGTCCGGCACAGGATATTAAGTGGCATGAAACGTTTAAACCAGCACAGCGCAATCATCGCCGTTTCCTTTGTCCGAGGGTTCGTCGCAACAAAGCATAATTGTGTCAAATGTCTTGTTCACCGTATGACTTTATTTTTCGGATGCGTAATCACTAAGGGTGTGGAGTTGCAAATTCTCCAGGAAAAACCGGTCCGACAGAGTGAGCACAGAAGATGGCGAGGACATCGAATCCGGAAAATTTCCGCACGCTGACGGTGGCCTACCCTCGACGGGCTGGCAGTCGTACCTGATT
The DNA here is from genome assembly GCF_030283135.1 of Mixta mediterraneensis. Classification (NCBI taxonomy): domain Bacteria; kingdom Pseudomonadati; phylum Pseudomonadota; class Gammaproteobacteria; order Enterobacterales; family Erwiniaceae; genus Mixta; species Mixta mediterraneensis. Next base: position 774 of record NZ_JASUAZ010000024.1, read on the forward strand.
GATTTCACTTTCCGGCGAAAAGCTATCCGTAATGACTGAACATGATACAGCGTCGTCCGGCTACGAAAATCCTTCCCCCTGTCCTGAAAGGGCTAGCCAAAAGCAGATCCCCCTTTCGCGCAGCGAGTTTATTAGCGTTATTTAAATCACTCCCGGCCATTTTACGCCAATGAAAATCGTTATCCATCCCACTAAAATTTAAAGATATTTGCCTATTATCGTTTTCATTGATGAAAGTCAGGAGAGCTTCGCTTTGTGCTCCTGTAAGGTGCAGATAGCAGGCCAGACGCGCTTGCTATCTGTACCTTACCGCTTTCGCACAGAACGGACGAAAGCGCTCATAAAAAACTAAGGGATGAGTATGAAACTACATAAAGCAGGGCTGTCTGCTGCCGCTATCTTCCTTTCAATGCCTGCCTGGGCGGTTCCGCAGCTAAAGGGAACTGATTCGATACCTGCCGTTATCGCTGCTATGACGCCCGAAGAGAAAGCCTCACTGGTCTCTGGCACCGGCATGAACAATGCAGAAAAAGTGGCGGGTGCTGCCGGTTCGACGGTGGCCATCCCGAGGCTGGGGATCCCTCAAATTGTCTTTGCAGACGGACCGGTAGGCGTCAGGTTAGGGGCTGGCCCAACCGGCGGTGAGAAACGTTTTGCTACCGGCTTTCCGGTTTCCGTCGCGATGGCCGCGACCTGGGACCCGCAGTTGATCCAACAAGTGGGTGGAGCGATAGGTAATGAGGCCAGGCAGTATGGCGTTGATCTCATGCTTGGTCCGGCAATTAACATACAGCGCAATGTGCTAAATGGCCGAAACTTCGAGCACTTCTCGGAAGATCCGTGGCTAAATGCCATGATTACCGTTGGTTATATTAATGGCATGCAGGCTCAGGGGGTTGGTGCGGTACTCAAACACTTTGCCGCTAATAATCAGGAAACGCGCCGACAGACGGTTAATGAAATTATTTCTCCCCGTGCCTTGCGGGAAATCTATTTCCCCGGTTTTGAATATGCAATGGAAAAGGCACAGCCCTGGGCGGTAATGAGTTCCTATCCTGCCATTAACGGAACCCCCTCCTCACAAAACTCGTGGTTGCTAAAGGACGTGTTGCGTCATCAGTGGAAGTTCAATGGCTTTGTGATGTCTGACTGGTATGGCGTCAGTGACCCTGTCAGGGCGCTGCAGAACGGTAATGATCTCAACATGCCCGGCGGCCTGTCAGAAAAAGAGACGCCTTTCCTGCGTCGTAATACTGACCCGAAAGACGTTATTCTCGCGGCATTGAAGTCCGGTGAGTTAACCCAGCATCAGATCGACGAAAATATCCGCAATATCCTTAATGGAGTGATTAAAACACACCGTTTCAAAGATGCAGGCGCTGCCGGAAGATCGGAACCTATCGATCACTCTTCACTGGCGCGTCAGGTTGCAGCTGATTCCATGGTATTGCTAAAAAATGATTCAGCGACCCTGCCGATGCCCTCTTCCTTTCGCATTGCGGCTTTCGGTCACAACGTTAACAACTTTTTTGTTATCGGGGGCGGTAGCGCGGAAGTCAATATTGATCCCAAACGGCTGGTGACCTTGTCTCAGGGAATGAAAAATGCCGGATTAACTCTTATCGATACCATTGAGGGACAACCGCTCAATGAGCAGGCCAACGATGCTGCCATCACCCGTGCGGCGCAGCAGAGTGATATCGCCCTGATTTCAGTAGGACGCAGTTCTACAGAGGGGGCCGATCGCTATTCGATGACCATGCACGCAGACGAAGTAGCAATGATTGAAAGGGTATCCGCACTATTCCATCAGCAAAATAAAAAGGTAGTGGTCGTGCTCAACATAGGTTCGCCTATCGAGATGGCGTCATGGGAGAGCAACGCTGACGCTATTCTTCTTGCCTGGCAGCCTGGTGAACAGGCAGGGAACGCTGTAGCAGACATTCTTACCGGTAAAGTGAATCCTTCAGGCAAACTGCCGTTAACCTTCCCCAAACGCCTGGAAGATTCACCAGGCTTTGGCAACTATCCAGGCAGCGCCAAAACGGTTATCTATGGTGAAGGGATTTATGTCGGCTACCGTTATTTTGACACCCGACGTATCGCTCCGATGTACCCGTTTGGCTATGGGCTTTCGTATTCCAGCGTAAAGTATGGGAAAGCCCGTCCTGAAAAACCGGTATTTAATCTCGATAAGCAGGAAAGTATTAAGATTAGCGTTCAATTGCACAATCTTTCTCAGAGAGAGACAAAAGAAGTGGTTCAGCTCTATGTGCACGACAACGCTTCGCGTCTCGACAGACCGGAACAGGAGCTGAAAGCTTTTGAAAAGGTCAGCCTGGCTGCGGGAGCAGAGAAGCAGGTGACGCTGAATCTTGACAAGCGTGCCTTCTCATATTTTGACGAGGACAGGAATGACTGGGTACTTGAACCGGGCCGATTCACATTGCGTATCGGCAGCTCTTCGCGGGACATCCATACAGAGGTTCCTCTTACTGTCACCTCATCGACACCAGCCTTCTCCTTTGAAACGCCGTGGATTGATATACAAACATATGAAAAAGCGGCTTCAATTGTGGCGAAAGCCATCGGAGATGAAGCGACTAATGCCTGGATTGAGGGAACACCAACCCTGGGTGATAAGCTGGACGATGCGTTGAAACAGCAACCAGAACTGATGAAGGACGAGAAGAAAAAGCTAATTCTGAAGCAGAATATCTTACGTCAAATCAATACATTGTAGTACTCGTTGGCATGTAAATACGCACAGCCAATGACACAAGCAGTGCTGCTAAGCCAGTACTGCTTCAAAATATTACATTGCCTCTACCGCTCTATCCTCCAAGCTGCGCTTACCCTCTTTCCGATACAGTAACCAAAGAAAGGCGCTCGAACAGAGGCTTGCTTCATCTATGAATACGGACATTCAGAGGGATTCGCTGTGAATTATTGCCAGCTATCGAGAAAGGAACGCCAGGGCGAGCCACAGGAGGTGGCGAGGGCATCGAACGTTCGGGGACGGGTACGGCCTCCTGAACGCAAAAACCCGCCTTGCGGCGGGTTCTTTAAATAGTGGTGCCCGAACCCGGAATCGAACCAGGGACACGGGGATTTTCAATCCTCTCTTCGCTAGCAAGTTGAATTATCACGGTGTGAAAATAGTTTTTTCATCGTATTTGTACTCATCGAATACTTTATTCGAGTGTACACATGGAAAATATCTTCACAAAAACCGCTGAGGTCTCAGTCAGTGCTAAACCCCAGATTGTTCCCGTCACGTCCACAAAAGGTGGCGAGGGAAAATCTACTCAGGCCGGAAATCTTGCAGGTTTTCTTGCGGATGCCGGCCTTAGAACGCTCCTCATCGACGGCGACCACTCTCAGCCAACGGCCAGCAGCATCTTTGCCCTTAAATATGAGGCTCCCTGCGGTCTTTACGAACTGCTGATGCAATCGGTCGACCTCTGCCAGCCAGAACAGATAATCTCCCGCTCTTTCATCCCCAATCTTGATGTCATTATTTCCAATGACCCCCATGACCGGCTACCGGTCGCGATGTTGCATGCTCCTGATGGCCGTTTGCGTTTGCGTAATGTTTTGCAGCACGCCCTGTTTACTCAGTACGACGTCATTATTGTTGATTCAAAAGGGGCCGCGTCGGTGATGCTGGAGCTCATCCTGCTTGCTGCTACGGAGTTCACCCTCGGGGTTATCAAGCCGATACTGCCGGATACGCGTGAGTTTCTGCGTGGCACGCTCGGGGTACTGGAAGGGTTGTTACCCTTGACCGGTTTCGGCATTCAGTTACCCGCAGTGCGCATTCTGACGAACTGTATGGAGTACACCAATCTGGACTGGCAGACGCTGGAAAGTCTGCGCAGTATCATCACTAATGGCCAATATCTGCGTGCAGATGCCTTCGATGTCTCTCTTCTCGACACCATCATACCCAGGCTTGAAATTTACAAAATGGGGCATGCCTCCGGTCAACCCGTTCACCGCCTCGAAAAAACGACGACTCGCACATCGACACCGGCAGCCGCTGACACCATGTACATGCTTGCTTGTGAACTGTTCCCTGGATGGAAGGCAGTTTTTGACCGGTTCCGTAATGGTAATGCGGAGGTGCAACCATGAGCCAGGCAATCGTGAATGTTCCTTACTCCTCTGATGCCGAGCAGGCCGTCCTCGGTGGTTTGATGCTGGATAACGCGCGGTGGGACGATGTGTTACCCCTGATCCGGGACACCGATTTCTATTTGCCGGCGCATCGTCGAATTTTTCAGGCAATGGGGCAACTCATGGCTATCCAGCAGCCAATTGATCTTATCACGTTGTCTGAATCGTTCCAGCAGAGTGATGCTATTGAGCTGGTTGGCGGTTTTGCATACCTGGCCGAACTCTCAAAAAACACACCGAGTGCGGCGAACATTGTCGCCTATACCCACATTGTCGCTGAGCGCAGTCGCCTGCGTGGGCTGTTGTTTCTGGGGCGTGAGTTAAGCGCTGAAGCTGCAAATCCCCGGGCTGAATCAGCAGCGCTGACAGCGCGGGCTGAACAGCAGTTACTCCAGCTGTCGGAGCACACGCAATTACAGCAAAATGTCAGCCTGATTGATGGGCTGAATTCCGTGATTAACCATCTGGAGACAGTGACCGGCGGTAACGGTATTACCGGTACCCCCACCGGCTTCGCCGGGCTTGATGAAATGACCTGTGGCCTGCAGCCCGGTGACCTTATCCTTATCGCCGCACGTCCTTCCATGGGAAAAACCGCGTTTGCGCTGTCGTGCTATACGGGAGCACTTCGCGGCGCTGACAAGCCGGCATTCTTTTTCAGCCTGGAGATGCCGCGCGCGCAGCTGCTGCAGCGACTGCTGGCGATGGAGGGACGCCTTGAGCTCTCGCTGCTGCGAAATGGTCAACTGAATGATGAAGACTGGGCGCGAATTTTCAACGCGACAGAGCAAATGGTGCCGTGGAATGACCGTCTGATTATTGATGATGAGTCACTCATGACCCCCGCACTGTTGCGTTCGCGGGCACGGCGCTACACCCGACTGTACGGTAAACCCAGCGTGATTATGGTCGATTACCTGCAGCTGATGAGTTGCCCTGGTCAGGAAAATCGTACGCAGGAAATTGCGGAAATTTCCCGTAGCCTGAAAGCGTTGGCTAAAGAACTCGATTGTCCTGTAGTGGCACTGTCTCAGCTGAATCGCCAGCTTGAAAGTCGTGCTGACAAACGCCCCGTCAATGGTGACCTGCGTGATTCCGGTGCACTGGAGCAGGATGCCGATGTGATCGCGTTCATCTATCGTGATGAAGTCTATTGCGCGGATTCTGCTGATGCCGGCACGGCCGAAATTATCATTGGTAAACAGCGTCAGGGCGCGACGGGCACCGTCCGCGTCAGGTTTGAAGGACAGTTCACCGCGTTCAGTGACCTCCACGACGGTCAGTATGACTACAGCTCAGGGAGGGCGTAAGCATGGCGCGTTCAAAAACCAAAATTTTCGATCTGAGCAGCGCCTTGTTGCAACAGGGTAAAACAGCGGCCGGCACACAGCCATTGGTTCCAGCGGTGATGGAGATCCCCGTCACTGAAATGCCTCTGGTTTTGACACTGGACGAAGTGAACCCGTTCCCGGATAACCCCCGCACCTCCCGCAACCCCAAATATGATGAAATAAAAGCATCAATCCGTGCCCGGGGCCTGGATACGGTACCGAAGGTGACGCGTGACCCGGATCGCCCTGAGTTGGGGTACTTTTTCAGTGACGGTGGCAATACGCGCTATGTCATTTTGTCAGAACTGTGGCAGGAGACAGGTGAAGAGCGATTTTACCGTTTCTCCTGTGTGTTCAAACCCTGGCCGGGACGTTTGTCCTGCGTGATAGGTCACCTCGCTGAGAATGAGGTTCGCGGTGACCTGAACTTCATTGAAAAAGCCTTTGGTATACGCCAGGCCCGGGAGCTTTATGAAGCGCAGTTGGGTAAGTCCGTCACATTGCGGGAACTCTCGACCCTCCTTTCTGCTGAAGGTTACCCGGTCCATAATTCCAGTATCAGCCGGATGGAAGACGCGGTCCGGTACCTGTATCCCTATATGCCTCATTTGCTGGAGACTGGTTTGGGACGTTCGCAAATTCTGCAATTACTGGCGATGCGATCTCATGCGGAAACCACGTGGCAGAAGCACTGTATTGCCCAGGATACAACTCAGCCATTTGATATCGTTTTCGGTGACGTATGCCGCCGTTTTGATTCGCCTGAGGTCTATTCGCTGGATATGTTCCGTGATGAGTTGATTGGGGCACTTATCAACGCATTGCCACACCCTTTGTTCAATTATGACCGCTGGTTACTGGAGCTCGATCCTAAAGAGCAAAACCGGCGTAAACACCTCGGCGAGCCGACCTCAACGCCTGAACCGTCAGGTGGGGGTGATAATGCAGCGCCGGCATCTGAGCTGCAGCATGAAGAAACCGGTGGGTTACCCTCAACGGCACCTGAAGTGCCGGGGCCAGCAGGCGGTTCTCCTCTGGCGCTGGACAGCGCTTTGCCTGAGTCAGCGAGCTCGTCTGACCATACATCAAAGGGTTCTCAGAACGAGGAAACTCCGCCAACCCGAACTGAATCGCGTGTTGAAACTCAGCCTGATTTATACGGTGCACCTTCAGTGTTGTCTGGCGAGACTGAAAAAGTTTTAGACGGTGATGATTCCACCATCAATGAAAATACCCTGCCTGGCCCGCATGAGCCGATTGAACTCCACCTCAATACCGGGGAAAAGCCACAATCCGATGTAATCCTCACTTCAGACGTGGCTTTCGCTGAGGTGGGTCTTGAACCTGTGGCCTCCATTTGGGCCATTCCTGACCTGCAGGATGATATCGAACACCTGCAGGTGATCACTTTCCGGCTGGCATTCGAACTGGCCGAAGTGGCGGGTTGTGAAGCTGAAATCAAAGCCGATAAAGCGGACCTGCAGGCTGCCGGCTACGCATTGTCTGCCGGGCGCCCATCTCGTTTCACTGCTTTACTTCTTACCCTTGCCGGCAGCAACCCGGTCAGTACCGACGCCTGCTCGCTCAATGAGGCCCTTATTGGTTCGGAAAATCCTGCTGACTGGCCTTTGCTTGATGACATTCATGCCGTGAAGTTAATGCGCCTTATTCGCGTTCTGCGCCGTCTGCGTGAACTGCAGCGTGACTTACTGCAGACTGGGAGAACTGAACAATGAGTAACAGTTTATCGCAGGCAACCAACAGCCTGCTCACGCAGTTGGTGATGGAGTTGAAATCGGGCTATATCCGTCGCTGTGAGTCGCTGGGGCTGACAACGGAAGAGATGCAGCTGCTACACGGTTTGACCGTCGAGGATCTACATTATCTGATGAACAGCCCGGTATCGGTGCTGACCTTTCAAATCCATCACGAGAATTTCTCATTAATGCTGCAACACGCGCGCCGCGAGCAACAGCGGATGCAGCGGATCGACCGTGCACTGGCGCTGGGCGGTTCTATCGAAATGATGCAGCACTACTTTGGCCTCTCCACCGTTGAAGTTGCCGCGCGTCGGCGTATGACCGGTATCAACATTCGCCAGGGGCGCTGTGCTGCGCTCAGCGACGACGAGAACGCCGCATTGTGCCGTCAGTGGCAAAAGGCGGACGTCGCTGACCCCGCCAGTGCGGATGGACTGGACGTCATGATGCTGGCTGCTGAGCAAATGGATATTTCCCTGACAGCCGTCTGGCACGCTGTCCGCGGCTTTGATGCCCCTCAGACCGCTACCGCCCGGAAAGCCATTCAGGCCGTGCGTACGCAGCGTGGTGCGCGGGGAGGAAACGCCAGGAGGCGGGCATGAAACCCATGATGTTAATGCCGGGGTTGCAGGTCCCCCGTTCGGCCCCGCCATCTTGTCAGAAAAAGGCTAAGGAGCAGGTCAGACGCTTCCGCCGCGGTGAACGAAACTACAAATATCTCCATGTCAAAGGTAAACACGCCCCCGGATGTGCCTGGATGAAGATTGATATCGGCATCCGCTGGCGCCTGCTGAGCCGCAACAGTGGTGATGACTGGGAGCTGTTGACCCACGAACGCTACAACAACGCGTTATGGAAGTGATGACATTCATCCTGTATCCGATGGTCGGGTACAGGCCTGAGTGCCTTCAGCCGGATGCAGCAACGTCTGCACGACAACCCCCTGATGTCTTCGCCCTGCGGGCAGAGGCAGCGTAATAAGGATGCGCAAAATCGATGAGCATAAACAGAACACCTGATGACAGCCTGATCGCTTTTACGCTCGGACAAATGAACGCCCGACTGGCAGAACGAACAGGGGCTGAAAAGCACACAGGTGCTACTGATGTCACTAATCTGCGCAGCGGCCTCTTGTATATGGGCAATGTGCACGATTCCATTCCCCGCCGGTTACTCCTGGACGCCCGTCTGTCACCGCTGGATAAAACGGCGTGGATAATGATCCGCCTGTACGCCCAACAGAATCAGGGCGCCGTGTTTCCGACCTATGACGAGCTGCAGCTGCAGTTAGCCTCCCCGTTTAACGGTAAAGCGTCCCGCGAGACGGTCAGCCGCGTGTTGCTGATGCTACGTCTGACCGGCTGGCTCAGTCTGTGCCGGCGCATGCGTGACGACAAGGGACGCGTGAGGGGGAACATCTATGCACAACACGATGAACCGCTTTCGGCCCGTGATGCGGAGACGTTGGATCCGACCTGGCTTGATACGGTCGCAATGGGCTGCGCGCACAGGAACCGAACCATCAGCCAGACGGCCTGGTCGGTACTGTCCGATATTCAAAACGACCCGACGATGCGCCATCAGCATTCCCAAATGGCGGCCATCGCCGAACGGTTGGGCGCACCGCAAACGCCTCAGCAGATGGCGGCGCGGGTCTCTCTTCGGGCAGAACATCTCCGCAGTTCGGTTACCGAACCCAGTAAAAAATCACCCGGTTCGGCTACCGAACTCAGTGTAAAACCGGGTTGCAAAACACCGGGTTCGCTTTCCGAACTCAGCCTGAAATCAGCAACTTACGGCACCTCAACCCAACCGAACTGTAACGTACGTTCTTTCACACAGAGTGTGAATAAAAAAACGTACGTACCCGAGCTGCCTGCCGAACTGCAGCGCAGCATGGCGGAAGACGATCAGCGGCAGATAGCCGCCCAGCTTCAGGCATTACCTGACGACGCCGCCCGTCAGGTGCTGGAGAGTCTTGGCCAGACGATGGCCAGAGGCAGCCTGAATAACCCCACTGGCTGGCTGCTTACGGTGATCAAACGTGCCCGGAACGGCGAGCCGTATGCGTTAGCTAAGTCCTCTGGGTCTGCGAGTCCTGCTGCGACGGACCCCACGCCTCGCCCCTCGCGGGTAAAATCAACAGGCCCGGTTCGTCAGCTCGTGGCATCCCGGGAACATGTGAGCACCGTTGTGGCCAAATTGCGCCAGCAAATGACGCGGGCAAAACAACAGCCCTGAGAGCAGACTATGCGGATTGTTCAAAATATGTACTTTGCTGCCAGTGGCAGCAGAGGTCAAAAAACGTACTGCGCTGCCACTGGTAGCACAGGTTGAAAAGTAAGCATAGAAATGATGCAGATAAAAAATAGCCGCGAGAACAGAGTCTGCGGGTTGTTCAAAATATGTACTTTGCTGCCAGTGGCAGCAGAGGTTAAAAAACGTACTGTGCTGCCACTGGCAGCACAGGTCAAAAAGTGAACGCTATTGTGTTTTCGTTTTTGTTTACAGCGCAAAAAAGAGTTTTGGATTGTTGTCAAAACAGGCCGGCGCAACTATTTCAAGCCACACATAATCCCGAAAGGATGCTTCAAATGGTTGATTCAGCGAGCAGTAAAGAAAACAAGCCCTCTCCAGCCCGTGCAGGTGCTCTCAAATCGACGTTAACCGTTCAGTTACATACACAGTATGCAATTTTGTTATGGGAAGGACGCCAGCGAGAGAAAGAGTCAAATAAACCTCAAATAGTCAGCATGCCTCAGGTCATTGCCCGGGCGGGAAAAATTAATGCTGATTCAAATGCTGGTAATCCGTACGCCGATGGCGCGATGTTGTTACTGGAGCAGGTCATTGAACGTGGCACCACGCGATTGCAAATCGCGGTAGCAGAGCTTGATACCGTCTTATCCAGCTTGCCAGGCCAGATAACGATGTCTGAGGTATCTTCGGTCTCTCCGCTGAATATCGGTGTCTTCAGTCGTACCCCGCTTGGGTATCGCTGCGTCTGGTTACTCGTCGGCTTCGATCAGCTGGCGATGAAAGCGTTCCAGGCATGGCATTACGGATTAATTTCACGGCAAAAGCGGGATGACTTACTGAGCCAGGGGGGACACTGGGTCCGTCAGGTCTATGGGGTGGTGCAACAGTATCGGTCCGCTGCCGTTACGCGTGATGATATTCGTCTCCAGACTCAGGTCGGGATTGATGCGGTAAAACGTCTGGGTGAGCCTGCTGAAGACATTATGTCTGGCACGTCGCGTTCCTCTTTTTCTCCGCCACTCAGTAAAACGTCGGTGTCAGCGCTACCCGGTATCGACAATAAAGGGGCCAAAGCATGAATCGACAGGTTAATCATCTTTTGATGCCGGGTGTACTTTGCGCCACGTTGCTGTTAGCAGGGTGTGCGGGCGCCGGTTTGGGCGAGTGGAATCAAAAAATCAGTGACGCCGCACATTCACTGGCAGGCAGGAGCGGAAGTGGCTCAGGTGACGGAGGGATGCCCTGGATGACCAGAGCCGGTAATACCGGACCTCGTCAGGATGTCCGTCATACGTATACGCTCCCGGTGGATGTTGATACCGCCGCGGCTCGCCTGAAAAGCCATTATCAGTTTATTTCCTCCGATGAACTGGAAAGTCTGCGCTGGCGTGACCAGCATGGTGACTGGAGCGCCAGCGCGATTGATGAAGCGCGTCCGGTCTGGTCAGCGAACAAAGGCAGCTACTACAGGATGGGGCAGGAATGGAAAGGGAATGATCGTCTCGAGCTTGAAGTGGTTAAATCCGGCGCCGGCAGCCGTTTAAAAGTGACTTACAGCTCCCCGGAGGCACCGCATCTGACCGATACTTATCTGGGACGTCTGATGACGCAGCTGCAGCAGGTCGCCAAAGGTCAGATACGGCCGGAGGCTGACTGATGCAACTCTACCTGTGCGAGAAACCCAGCCAGGGTAAAGATATTGGCGCCATTCTGGGGGCAACCCAGCGTAAACAGGGTTATCTGGCGGGTGCCGGCGTGATTGTCACCTGGGCCATCGGGCATCTGCTGGAGCAGGCCCAGCCAGAGACCTACGGCGAGCAGTTTGGCAGCCCCTGGCGGGAGTCCGTACTGCCTGTCGTGCCCACCCGGTGGAAAATGGTGGTAAAAAAAGACACCGCCGATCAGTTCGCTGTCATCCGTGGGTTGCTCAAACAGGTTGATTCTGTGGTGATTGCGACGGATGCGGACCGTGAGGGGGAGGTTATCGCGAGGGAATTACTGGAGCATTGCCACTTTACCGGCCCGGTTCAGCGGCTCTGGTTGTCGGCGCTGGACGAGGCCAGTATCCGGCATGCCCTGGCGAACAAGCTCCCGGGGGAGAAGACTGCGCCTCTGTATGAAGCTGGCCTGGCCCGGGCACGGGCTGACTGGATGACCGGGATGAATTTAACCCGGCTTTACACGCTCAAAGCCCGGGAGCAGGGATACGGGGAGGTGTTGTCGATAGGCCGGGTGCAGACCCCCACGCTGGCACTGGTCGTCAACCGTGACCGTGAAATCGCCAGCTTCATATCCAAACCCCACTGGCAAGTCAGGGCGACGCTGCAGAAAGAGGATATTAACTTCCCTGCAAACTGGGTACCAGCCGCCAGCTACTGTGATGAAGAAAAGCGTTGTATTCAGCAGAATGTTGCGCAGGCCGTCGTGCAGTTGTGCCAGCAAACGGGTCACGCCGTAGTGCTTGAGGTGGGGACTGAGCGCAGGAAAGAATCTGCGCCTCTGGCATTCGATCTGGGGTCGCTGCAGCAGGCCTGTTCCCGCAAGTGGGGGATGAGTGCCAGTCAGGTCCTGAGCATTGCTCAGGCGCTGTATGAAACACACAAGGCAACCACTTATCCGCGGACGGATTGCGGCTATCTGCCGACTTCTATGCGGGAAGACATTGCCGATGTGCTGAATGCCGTCACCCGCACGGACCCGACGCTGAACGAGAGAACGGCAACGCTCGACAGGGCATTTGTTTCCCGTATCTGGAACGACAAAAAAATCACTGCCCACCACGGTATTATCCCGACGAAGCAAGCCTTCGATCTGAGCAAGCTGTCTGCCGATGAGCTGAAGGTCTATCAGCTGGTCCGTCAGCACTACCTGGCACAGTTCCTGCCGCTGCATGAATCAGATGTCACCGACGCCACCTTTAACATCGGCGGACAGCTGTTCTGCACACGGGGCAGGGCCGAGGTGGTGGCCGGGTGGAAAGCGCTGTTCCAGCATGACGCGCGTGAGGTGAAAGATGAGCAGGCCGATGCGGATAATGTCAGGCTACTGCCCCTGGTCAAAGGGGAAACCGTTGCAGTCGCAGGCGCGGAGCTTAAAACGCTCCAGACGAAGCCTCTTGGGCATTTCACTGACGGGACATTGATCGCCGCCATGAAAAATGCCGCAGCGTTCGTCAGTGATCCGCAATTAAAGAAGGTTTTGAAAGAGAACGCCGGCCTCGGTACCGAGGCGACGCGCGCGGGTATCCTGGAGACGCTGTTTAAACGGGGCTACCTGGAGAAGAAGGGCAAATATCTCATTTCCACCCCGATCGCCGGCGAACTGATCGATGCGATACCGACTGCGCTGACAAACCCGGGTATGACGGCACTGTGGGAGCAGGCGCTGGACGAGATTGCCCAGGGCCAGATGACACTCGACTCGTTCATGAGCCGCCAGGCACAGTGGACGGGGCACCTGGTCGAGAAAGGGAAAACGCAGGCGGTGAAGTTTACCGCGCCGCCTTCGCCGCCCTGCCCGGCATGCGGTGAGATGATGCGCCGGCGTGCCGGCAAGAAAGGCGGGAGTGCCTTCTGGGGATGCCTCAACTACCCCACCTGCCAGGGCATCGTCAATATTGAGGTCAAAAGCAGCCGTAAGGGTAAGCGCTATAAAGGAAAATCACCGGCTAAAAATAAAGCAACCGGATCGGAGTAAGAGATTGTCTGATGTTTATCGCGGAAAGTTTTGCTAAGGTGAGCGGGCTTTGATGCAGGGTACCCCGTAACTGCGGTGGTGGGAAAATTCTTCCATAGTTTTTTTTCTGCTTCAGTTCGGTCAGCGGCCTCCACACTCAGGCTGGCTGGCAAGACGCATGCAACTCCGTGAAAAACGCGTCGGGAGATCAGGTTCCTTCCCCGGAGTGAGACAGAATTCACATAAGGCTCAGGTACCGGCCGTGCGGCGCTGATTTTCGGATCAGCGCCGTTTTTATTTATGGCTCTCAAAACGGAACATTACGGTTGACACTCCCGGTGCCTGCATTAAAAATGAACAGGCTTACTTGTTGTCTCACGACAACCAGCCAATGCTTCAGCACTCTGTGAGAAGCGCCTTCGGGTGAGTGCCAGCCAAAGTTTCAGCGATCTGTGAGAAACGCCTTCGGGCGATCGCCAACAGCCTTGTAGCCTGAAAGAGGAAGCCCACGTGGCGGTAACTCCGTTTAGCCTTTGAGAACGGGGATCACTTAACGGTGATGAAGGTCCATTTCACAATCAAGACAGTCTGCACTGACGTACGATTTTGCAGACACCCCGACGGGAAACACTTTTCCCGTCGGGGAAGGTGTATTTCTCCGTCACCGAATCTACACTCCTGGAGAAAACATCATGTCTGTTCAAACTCAACAAGCGTCCAACAAAACTGAATACTTCAACCTGACCATTAAAGGCATGGGGTACCTCAGCAACATTCGTCAGGTCAATGGCCCGAATGGTACCTTTATCAGCTGTGTCGTCAACGGACTCTCCGGTCCCACCGATAACGCCAGCTACACGCGTTTCGATGTGACGGTCGCCGGCAAAGAGGCCAGCAGCCTGATCAATCGCTGCCAGAAAGCGGCAGATGAAGACAAAAAAGTTCTGATTGGCTTTGTGCTCAGCAATCCCAAAACGGACATCTTCACGCTTAACAGCGGTGAGCATGCCGGCGAACAACGTGTCAGCCTGAAAGCCCGCCTTATCAAGGTCGACTGGATCAAAATCGGTCAGGAAAAGGTGTTCCAGGCTGAGAAATCCGACTCTATGCCGCCTCAGCAGGGTTCCGCACAGCAGCAATACGCGGACAACTCTTTCTGAGCGCGTCTCTCGCCCCGTAGTTTTACGGGGCGTGTTTTTCTTTAACAAGGATACGCACATGGCTTCCCGTGGAATCAATAAAGTGATACTCGTCGGGTTTCTGGGGCAGGACCCTGAAATCCGTTATCTGCCTGCGGGTGGTGCAGTGGCGACGCTGTCGCTGGCCACCTCCGAGACCTGGCGTGATAAACAGTCTGGCGAACAGAAAGAAAAAACCGAATGGCACCGCGTGGTGTTGTTTGGCAAGCTTGCTGAGGTCGCCGGCGAATATCTGCGCAAAGGTTCTCAGGTTTATATCGAGGGCCAGCTGCGGACCCGCAAGTGGTTTGACGAAAGTAACGGTACCGATCGCTTTACAACCGAAATCGTGGTCGGTCAGCAGGGGAGTATGCAGATGCTGGGTGGTCGCGCTCAGGATACTTCGCCGGGCCAGCGTGCTGCGGCAAGCCAGAGGCAGCCACAGCAGCCATCAGCCCCGGCTCACAGCGGATCGTCTCCGGCCTCCGCCGGTGGTGACGCATTATCGTGGGAGGACGATATTCCGTTTAGTGGCCACGGTTACGGCATAGCGAAATCAGCAATTCATGCGCTTTGACGTGGTCAGCCTTCATTGACATACTGCACACAGCGTCTGCTGCGTGCAGTTTTTTCTTTCTACTTACCGGAGGCTCTCATGGGAACTCGTTACAATACCGACGTGGTCGCCTGGGCGAATGAACAGGCGGCATTACTGCGTGCCGGTAAACTCAGTCAGCTGGATATTGAGAACATTGCCGAGGAGATCGAGGACGTGGGCAAAAGTGAAAAACGCGAACTGGCCAGCCGGATGGCGGTGTTACTGGCTCACCTTCTGAAATGGCAGTTCCAGCCCGGGCGTCGTGGATCAAGCTGGCAAAGGACAATAAAAGAGCAGCGTAAATCAGTTCGCCTGCGTATACGTAAAACCCCAAGCCTGAAGGGCTGCCTGGCAGATCCTGGGTGGTTCGAAGAGGTCTGGTCAGATGCTGTGGCAAGTGCTGCAGAAGAGACCGGTCTCGATGGTTTCCCTGAAAACTGTGTCTGGTCTTCTGCTCAGATACTGGATGAAGACTTCTACCCGGAACTGTAGATCAGGACAGGAAATATGAGCGCTGACCTTTGGTTGGCGCTTTTTTTTATTTTGCGATAAAGAGTTGTTAATTGAGGCCGCGGGACGGTCGCCGCACAGTGACACCTTTCTATTTGTCACTGCTGGAGTCCTCCGGATGAAAAAAACGCTCGTTATCTCTGCCCTCGCGGCTCTCATGCTGGTCGGGTGCACCCCTCAGCAATCCCTGCAGCAGCGTGATGTTTCACCCGTCACCCCCTCTGTCGCTGTCACCCGTAATGTCCAGCCGGTCAGGCCCGATGCGTATGCGCAGGCACCGGAAGTGGTGCGCTATGACCGTTATTTACTGGTCAGCACCGACCCGGCAGCCGTCCAGCACGATCCGCTCTCGCAGATCATCGATATCCGCATTCCGGCTTCGGTGAAACCGACGGTTGCGGATGCGCTGCGTTATGCGCTGCGCCAGTCAGGCTACACGCTGTGCGCCACCGGACCGGCCAATGGCGTGCTGTACCGCCAGGCGCTGCCAGCGGTGCAGTATCAGCTGGGGCCGATGCGTCTGCGTACTGCCCTGCAGGTGCTGGCGGGGCCAGCCTGGCAGCCAGAAGTCGATGACGTGCAGCGCGTGGTATGTCACAGCCTGCGGGATGGCTATCAGCTGCCGGCCACGCAACTGCCGCCTGTTCCCGCATCACGAGTCCAGCCAGTAGCGGCGGGTACCCCAACAGCCATTGCGCCGCCCGCAGTGAAAGCGGTACCTGCAACCGGAGGGTGGCTGAAAAAATGACCGGGCCAGACGAACAAAAAATACCTGCGGCGCCGGTTAAAAAAAACCGGCTGCGCAGTCGTGCCACCTGGATGTTTACCGGCAGCGTGCTGATTGTTCTTGTGTCGGGGATGGTCGATATCCACGTTTCCCGGGGACTTAAGCAGCGTATTGACCAGCTGGAGCGGTCGCAGAAAACCATGACGTCACAGGATGACGTGGCGACTCTGCGCGGGACGGTGTTGACGCAGCAAAAACAGCTGACTGCCCTGGAAGAGAGGCAGGCTGAATATCAGCGTCAGCTGACGTTAACTGGCCAGGACGCTACCACTTTGCAGCAGCTGCAGGCGCAGTTAACGGCGCAGCAGACGGAGCTGACTGCTCTGAAAGACCACCTGGATGCCCTGAAAAAAACGGCGGCACCTTCTCCTGTTGCGCCGGTGGTCCCTGCACTACCCGCCAGCAACAGTATCCCTCAAAAACACAAATCCACGCCTGTTAAGGCTGCACCGGCTAAAGCGGCTAGCCGGACAGCGCTTAAGGTGCCCTTTGTGCTGACCGGCACTGAACGGCGGGGTACCGCCACGTTCGCTGCGGTGGCCCCGCCGGGGTTCAGTGATTTATCGCAGGTGACGCTAACCGGCGTCGGGGAGTCGGTAGCGGGCTGGCAGCTGGTCAGCATCGGTGCCGGCCAGGCCACGTTTCGGGTTAATGGCCGTCTGCAGACGGTCAGCGTGCAGTGAGGGGCAATGATGAAACTGAAATTTAGCCTGTTTGCCCTGTTGCTGATGAGTCCGTTAACCCGGGCGGCAGAACAGACCACAGTGAACAACAGCCAGGCTGTGGCAGACCAGCTTCAGCAAAGCCAGGTCAGCAAAACCGCTGAGCAGGGGCAGCAGTGGGGGCTGAGCGGTGAAGACTATCAGCGCTACCGGCAGCTGATGGAAGGGCTGCGCGGCACGCAGTCCCCCGGACTTGACCCGCTTACCGCGCTGGGCATTGAGGCCCGGAGCGACGCCGAGCGCAAAAAGTATGCCGAACAGTGGGTTAAACAGGAGTTCGCCCGCACGGAGAAAGAGCTGAGGTTTCAGCGCGAGGTGGATGCGGCCTGGCAGCGTCTCGGCGTGCTGCCGGTCAGCATGGGGAATGCCGCGGGTATTGCGCACGATACCGGCGGTCGGCTGGCGCTGTTTGTGAAGGCGAAGAACTGTGGTCAGTGTGACGCACGGCTGGCAGCGGTGCTGGCGGATAACCGTCCGGTCGATATTTACCTCGTTGACAGCAAAGGCAGTGACAGCCTGCTACGCGACTGGGCCAGGGCGCACCGTATTCCGGCCGACAGGGTTCGCTCGCGTCAGATTACGCTCAATCATGACGGCGGGCGCTGGATGAAGTTCGGCAGCGGCCTGATGCCGGTGGTGCTGCAACAGGGAGAAAAAGGATGGACCGTCGCCACGTTCTGACCCGCGTGATGTTACTGGTATTCGCGCTACTGAGTGAGGCCATGCGCCACGGCATACCGCCGGAATCGCTGTATTCGGTCGCGCTGGCCGAAACCTCGCTGGCACCGAAAAGCATCTCCGCAGTGACGCGGGGAATCGGTGCTGTTCCTTCCACTGAGCGCCCCTGGCCCTGGACCCTCAACGTGGCAGGCAGGGGCTACCGCTACGCCACCCGCCTGCAGGCCTGGAATGCGCTGCAGGGTTTTCTGAAAACGTACCCGCGTAAGCGCATCGATGTCGGGATTGCCCAGGTGAACCTGGGCTGGAACGGCCATCACTTTACCTCAACCTGGGAAGCCTTCGACCCCTATATCAATCTCAGCGCAGCAGCGGCCATTTTGCGCGAATGTTATGACCGCCATCCGGGTAGCTGGCTGGCCGCAGCAGGCTGTTATCACCATCCCGCAGGTGGTGCACCCGCCGCCCGGTATAAGTCCATTGTGAAAATAAAGCTGGCCCGTATCAGCGGCGTGGCGACAACCCCAGCCAGGATGACGGGTACAACCCCCACGCCAGCGGCAGTACTTGCAAAAACTATCGCGCTGACCTGGATTGAGCCACGGAGCCAACAGTGATGAATAAATTCAATTACGTGTTGTTCGGTCTGTGCCTGGTAACAACTACCGCACTGGCCAGCCTGAATGTTATCGCCGATATCGGCGGGGAAGATGCCTCACCGTATTTTGAGGGAATTAACCGGCAGGATGAGCCCGCTGTTTCGCCGGTGCTGCCACCGGTACCCCTGTCTCAGGGCGAAGCCGAAGCGGCGGTATTGCCGGTGACAACGCCGGAACTCAGCCCGGGCGACGTGGCTGCGCGTCCCCTGCAGCTGCCGGGTCTCGGTACCCTGTTTATCGTGGGCAATGATGAGGCCTCACGCGCCTGGCTGCAGGTGAATGCAGAGCAACTCAAATCCCGCCACGCGGCTGGCCTGGTAGTGAACGTCAGCGATTTACCGGCGCTGCAGCAGCTGCGTGAGCTGGCACCGGGAGTACCGATGGTAGCGGCGTCCGGCAGCGAGCTGGCGCGTCGCCTGCAGCTGTCGCATTACCCGGTTCTCATCACCGACACCGGTTTATCGCAGCAGGTGAGCCCGTGATGTCAGCGCAGCATATCGCCGCCGCGCTGATGATGAACCCGTTACTGGCGGTGGTGCTGATTGGGCTGTTTGTTGCCGTTATGCTGGCGTTGAACGGTCGTGGACGGGTGACGTCAAGCCAGCGCTGTCACCGCCGTTACCGTGCAACGGCGGAGCGGGTTCTTCAGCGGTTACCGCAACTGGCCGGCGACGCGCAGCGGCTGGTTTATCTGCGCAGAATCAACCCCTACGCGTTTGAAGAACTGCTGTTGCTGGCCCTAGAGCGTCAGGGCCATCCGGTTCAGCGTAATGCGTCGTACAGCGGTGATGGTGGTCTGGATGGGCAGGTGTTTATCGACGGTCATCGCTGGCTGATTCAGGCTAAGCGCTACGGCAAAACCATCACCCCTGCCCATATCCGGAATTTTGGCACCCTGCTGCTGCGTGAACGCTGTGGCGGCTTCTTTATTCATACCGGGCGCACCGGCAACCTCAGCCGGTTGCTGCTGCACGCGTATCCTCAGGTACGGCTGATAAGCGGACAGCGCCTGCTGAATTTACTGGCCGGCGATGCGGCCTGGCTTTCCTCAATACCTTTCCCGGTTAAATCCGGATGGAGTGTCTCTGATGCCTCACAGTTTTGAATACACGCTAACGTTGGGGTGGTTTTTACTGCGCACCGCGTTCCGCATCCTGTTTTACTGGCCCGGCCTCGTACTGGCCACGCTGGCCTTGCTGACCCTGCTTACGTCGCCCGAAAGCGGGAGCGCCCTGACGCTGAAGCACGCCATGCTGCGGGCGCTCTGGCAGAATCTGGTCTTCACCGGTTTCCTGGCAGAAGTCACCACGGCGGCGCTGAGACAAGGGGCTGGTGATGAGTAACCGCCACGTCATGGAGGCGCTGCTGCGCCCCGCCGTTGAGCTCAATACCGCCGCCGTTGCCGGTGCGGCGGCCGTCATTTGTGCTGTCGCCCCCTGGTCCGTGGCGCTGGCACCGTCGGTAAGCTGTGTCACCGCCGGAGGCTTTGCCGTTATGGCCGCCGTGCGCGCCCGCCAGGGCATGAAGATCATCCGTTACCGCCGCAACCTGCGCCGCCTGCCCCGCTACGTGATGACCAGCGCGCAAATCCCGGTCAGCCATCAGCGCCTGTTCCTGGGAAGAGGGTTTCGCTGGCAGCAGAAGCATACCCAGCGCCTGATGGACACGCGGCGGCCGGAGGTGGAGAAGTACGTCCAGCCACCACGACTGTACCAGATGGCACGGCGTCTGGAACTGCAGACCGAGTACCGGCTGCCCTGGCTGTCCCGGTTGCTGCGCACCGATTCGCCCCTGAATCCGGTGCGCCCCCTGCCGCCGGTGGGTGGCAATCCGGCGATTCACGGCATTGAACCGGATGAGCTGGACGTGTCGATGGACCTGCGCGAGCGCGTGGGGCATACCCTGGTGCTGGGCACTACCCGTGTCGGCAAAACGCGGCTTGCCGAGCTGCTGATTGCCCAGGATATCCGGCGCGGAGACATCACTATCGTGTTTGACCCTAAAGGCGATGCCGGCCTGCTGCGCCGCGTCTGGGCAGAGGCGCACCGTGCCGGGCGTGGCGACGAGCTGTTTATCTTTCATCTGGGCTGGCCGGATATCTCGGCCCGTTACAACGCGGTCGGCCGGTTTGAACGCGTGTCGGAGGTGGCGGGCCGTATCTCCGGTCAGCTGAGCGGTGAAGGTAACAGCGCCGCGTTTCGCGAGTTTGCCTGGCGCTTCGTCAACATCGTCGCCCGCGCGCTGGTTGCGCTGGGGCAGCGCCCGGACTACCAGCTCATCACCCGCTATGTGAACAACATCAGCGAGCTGTACGAGACTTACGCTAAAAAGGTGATTGAGAAGCGGATGCCGGCACTGCAGCAACAAATCGAGAACAGCCTGCAGGTGCTGACCGATGACGACGTGCCGCGCACGATGCAGGGGCAGCCCAACGCGGTGAAAATTATGGCGGTGGAGATGGCCCTGAGTTCGGAGGCCGGTAAACAGCTGTACGACCCGATTCTTGATGGCCCCGCAGCGCGGTGCGCTACGACCGCACCTACTTTGACAAAATTGTCGCCTCGCTGCTGCCTTTGCTTGAAAAACTCACCACCGGCAAAACGGCGGAGCTGCTGGCACCGGATTATATGGACATGACCGATGTCCGCCCTATTTTTGACTGGGAGCAGGTGATTCGTAAACGCGGTATCGTCTACGTGGGACTGGATGCGCTGTCTGATGGCGTGGTGGCCTCGGCGGTGGGTAACAGCATGTTCGCCGACCTGGTGTCGATGGCCGGTCATATCTACAAGCACGGTATGCACGGCGGTCTGCCGACCCGCGCCGACGGCAAACTGCCGATTAACCTGCACTGCGACGAGTTCAGTGAGCTGATGGGCGATGAGTTTATTCCTCTGATTAACAAAGGCGGTGGTGCCGGTATGCAGGTCACCGCCTACACGCAGACCGAATCGGATATCGAGGTGCGCACCGGCAGCAGTGCCAAAGCGGCGCAGGTCACCGGCAACTTCAACACGCTGATTATGCTGCGCGTGCGTGAGAACCGCACGGCACAGCTGCTGACAACGCAGCTGCCGGAGGTGGATATCTATACCAAAACGCTGGTCTCCGGGCATGCCGACACCGCTGACGTTGAGAAGGGGCAGGACTTTACCTCCAGCACCCAGGACCGCGTGGGCACGGTGAAAACGCCATTACTCACGCAGGCAGATATTATCAGCCTGCCAAAAGGGCAGGCGTTCGCGCTGCTGGAAGGGGGCCAGCTGTGGAAAATCCGCATGCCTCTGCCCGGCGGTGACACGGATGATGCGCTAATGCCGGCAAATCTGCAGAAAATCGCCGAGGAGATGCGGCGCAACTACCGCACCAGCGAAGCCTGGTGGTCGGCAAGTACGGTGATGCCGGATGCCGCAGTTAAAGGAGGGGCTGATGTCACAGGCGGTCAGTAATCAGCCACGGCAGCCGGCACCACCGCGAAAACACGGCCTGCTTTACAACCTGCTGTGGGGCTGGCCCTGGATGCTGGTCGGGATGTTGCTGGCCTCACTGCTGGTGAGCCTGGTGATTGAGTATGCGGGCATGGCGTTTTTCTGGACTGAGCAGGGGCCGCGCACAGCGAAGCGGTGATGCACACGGAGCTCGGTTACCTGTCATCAGAATTTACCCGCAGCCTGTTGCTGTCTGAGCCTTCGGTGACCGTCACCCGCTGGATTATGGTGGCGTATCAATGGACCTTCGTGGATAGCGGATTTTTGGACTGGCTCCAACGTACTTATGATACGCAGGCTTATAGCCAGAATGTGGTTGCCAGGGAGCTGAACAGCTGGAGCGGTTGGTTGGCCATCACGCTCAAAGAGTACCTGGTGGCAACGGTTTATGTCACCGTCATTACCCTGGTACGGGTAACCATTCTGGTGCTCTCTATTCCGCTGTTTGTTCTGGTAGTGCTGGTTGCGCTGACCGAGGGGCTGGGACGGCGTGATGTCCGGCGCTACGGTGCCGGCTATGAATCAAGCTTTGTGTATCACCATGCCAAACGGATGGTAAAGCTGGCTATTTATATTCCCTGCATGCTGTACCTGTCCTGGCCAGCAGCAGTCTGGCCTAATCTGCTGCTGTTGCCGGCCGCTGTTCTGCTGGGAGTTGCAGTAACGGTAACGACAGCCTCATTCAAAAAATATCTCTAGTTATCAATACATTAAACAACAGGCTGAACTACCGCGTACAAAACTGTTTTTTGTACGCGGTAGTCAGCAGACAAGCGATGTAAAAACATTTACGGCGCGTCAGTTATCCGCAACCGTCAGGGGTAACGTCGGGATTTCCCCCGATAACGTAACCGTCAAGATGAAGGGCGATGGTGAGCTTATCTATTGCTGTAACCATATCCTCAGACTCTGACAGGTTACAGGCATATGGACCAACCCCGTTCTCCCTGAGGCGTTCAAGAAGTAAAACCAGCGAAATCGCTTCGTCGTCGGTAAGCCCGATATCCAGATTTTTCCGTGCATTTTCCATGTATTTCAAACCTTTTGTCTGACGTTCTTCAGTGATGTTGAGCACTGACGTAAAACTGAGTTCTAAAGGGATCTGTGCAGCGAGCATGCGGGTCAGACTCTCCGTCATATCCCCAATGTTGGGTATTCGCCGCTATCAGCCGTTTGCTCCACTGAGTAGTTGGCATCGGTTAAAACTACTGACGTAGAGTCACCCCCGGCTACATCGTGGTGACCTGACTGAAAAGTATTTCAGACACTTTATCTCCCGTAAAATAATACTGTAGGCCGTTAAGCTGGGTTGCCCCTTTATCAAGGGCGTGTTCGCAGTAAAAACTGTCCGGGCTACCTGCGCCAGGAGGGGTGTCAAAATAACGGGAAAGCGTCTGGTGCTGCGCGCCGGGACCAGGAACAGAATAACTAACTGATAGCGGTTTATCCGTTTTAGTACAGTCCGCAGAGGAGCCATTCTGGGAAATGGCGACACCGGACAAACGTCCATGCTGCATCACTTTATTCGACAGGAACCACAAGGTCTGCTGGTCCGCCCGGTTATAAAAGCAGATCCATTCCGTTCGCTGCGTGTGATGTATTTCACCTCCCAGGGCGCGTTGAATATCAACAAGCGTATTTTCTTCGAATCGATATGTGCGTCCATCGAGGGTTATTCGCGGAATAATATCTTTAGCAGTTTTATGATGCAGCGCTACGCTGTCATCTTCAGCATCATAGCGATAGACCGGGGTGGGAAGGCGAGAGGCGAATGCCGACGAGCTTAAGAAAATCGATGTTAACGATGCGGTAATAACAATCAGCTTAAGCATATTTTCTTTGCTCCTGTAACAAGATGAAAGGCGATGTTGAGCTTGTCCATCGCTGGAACCATGCCCACAGACTCCGACAGATTATGGATTAGCGACGACACCACTCTCTTTCTCAGGATAACCGTTATTCCCCGTTAATAGCAGCATCACTCCGTGGTACGGCAAAATTATCAAAAAATCATAAAGAGTTATCCGCTGCCCCGCCTTCCCCCTTGTCGCATCATGGACGCTCTGAATGTCTAAGGAGTGTTCGTGAATGCAAATCCCCTTCGTTGCCAGCAGCCTGATGGCGCTGGCTTTACTGGCGGGACAGCCCGCCTGCGCGGCTGAAAAAGACGAGCTGGCTTCCGCTCAGCGCCTGCTGGTTCAGGTGCAGGCCGCACTGGAGCGCGCCCGCGTGGCGGCGGTCCAGGCCGACCCGGCAGAGCGCGGTCGTTTCTTTTTCGACTACCGCCGTGCGACCGCTGACCTCAGCACCATTGATACCGGCATTGACCGTTATCTGGCACCTTCGCGGGCGCAGCCCCGTGATGCGGGTTCTGTCGCGGGCAATTACCGCAGGGAGCGCCCCTGATGAATCCTGCACAGGAGCTGGCTTTTAAGGCGGCCAGCGGGGGCGTTGAAGTCAGTCTCCTGTCGCTGATTTGTATCGGTGGGTTGCTGGCGACGCTGCTGGTGTGGGCGGCCTGGGCGCTGACGGATGTCTGGAAGGGCTGGGGCAACGAAAAAGTCCGCAACGCTGCGCTGGTGCATTTTGCCGTCAGGCTGGTCGTTCTGCTGCTGTTCTGCATCTGGATGTTTGCCAGCTAAGGCAAGCGGCGTCCCGGGACGCCGGTCCGGAATGCGCTTTTCTCTTTTTCATCTTCATTTTCTGTCTGTAAGGACCTGTTATGAACCCTGTTGTACAACGTTTACGCTGTTTTTCACCGCGCACGGCGCTGATACTTTCCCTGGCCTGGCTGGTCACTCAGCCAGCCCTTGCGGGACTGCCCAATGTTGAACCGCCGTCATCAGGCGGCGGTGGCGGTCTGATGAACACGCTGAAGGGATATCTCCAGGACGGGCTGGTCATCCTGGGCTTGGTTGCGGCGGCCGCCGCGTTCCTGGTGGTGGCGAATGCGGCAATCACTACTTTCCACGAGGTGCGTGAGGGAAAATCCAACTGGGGTAAATTTGGCGCCATTATCGTGGTCGGCGTCGTGCTGCTGGTTGCCGTTATCTGGCTGGTCGGCAAATCTGCTGAAATCCTGGTGTAAGGATACCCGCCATGCAGACTATTCGTTTTCTGCCCGACCGCCTCAACGCCGAGCCGGTGGTGTTCCGCGGATTTACCACCCCGGAGATGGGACTGGCCGCGATGGCAGGCACGGGGCTCGGCCTGCTCGCCTCGCTGCCGTTTCTTCCGCTTGCCGGCTGGGTGGTGGTGCCCACCGGCATGCTGGTGATGCCCCTACTGGTTATCTGGTTTGGCGGCAGCCGGCTGACGCGACTTAAGCGCGGCAAGCCGGAGAACTACATCTGGCAGCGTCTTGAGATGCGTAAGCGCCGCATCGGCTGGGGCGACTCCGCCCTGATTATCGATAAACAGGGCTGGTCATTGCGTCGCAGCCGCTACGTTAAGGGGGGCGCATGAGTCGTTTCCGACACGCGGTAAAAAACCGCGACCAGCATATTCTTACCCTGCGTATTGCCTGCGGCGTGCTGGTCCTTTTTCTGCTGGTCACCAGCATCGGCTGGATGCGGGCACCGGCTAACCTCACCATCCACAATCCGCCGGACCTGCGCAGCGGCTCAACGCGAGCCTGGTGGGAAGTGCCGCCATCCACGGTGTACAGCTTTGCCTTCTATATCTTCCAGCAGCTTAACGCCTGGCCGAAAAACGGCGAAGCAGACTACCCGGCAAAAATCAGCGCTCTGTCACCCTACCTGACGCCCTCATGTCAGACCGTCCTGCAGGCGGAGGCGAAAAAGCGCAGCGACAGCGGCGAGCTGGCCGGCAGGACGCGCGTGGTGTTCGAAATCCCCGAGCACGGTTATGGCGGCCGTTATAACCCGAGTCCGGTGACGGTGAAGGGCCGGGATAACTGGGTGGTGCGCCTTGACCTGGTGGCGGACGAGGCCTTTGCCGGCGAGCCGGTCAAGCGCGCGCTGACCCGCTACCCGCTTAAAGTGGTGCGTGCCGAAGGCGATGCGGAGCGCAATGAGTTCGGGCTTGCACTGGACTGTTACGACAGCATGCCGCTGCGTCTTGCCGCCGCCCCGGAAACACCGACCCCGGAGAAAAAAGGAGTATTCCAGTGATGAAATTACCTGTACTGGCGCTTTCCCTGAGTTTACTGCCACCGGTCCTGATGTTCACAACGCAGCCTGCCCAGGCAGAGGAGCTGATGAAATGGGAGCGTATTCCATTACAAATCCCGCTGGCCGTCGGCCAGGAGCGGGTGCTGTTTGCCGATAAAAATGTGCGCGTCGGCTTCCCGCCGGCGCTCAACGGTAAGCTGCGGGTGCAGAGCAGCGGCGGCGCAGTCTATCTTAAAGCCGACAGCGCCTTCCCGCAGACCCGCCTGCAGCTGCAGGATGTGGAGAACGGGGAGGTCATTCTCCTCGATGTTACCGCGTCTGACAAAGGCTCTGCCGAGCCGGTGCGCATCGTCTATAGCGGTGAGGTGACGTCGGTCAGCAGCAATGACGCTCCCGGCCCATCGGGCGGCAGTAGCGCCACATCCGGATCTGATGGCGAGTCACAGGCGAAACGCAGGAAAATCAAATACAGCGCGCCGTTGCCGGTGGTGCTGGCCCGCTATGCGGCACAGAGCCTGTACGGGCCGGTGCGGACGGTTGAAGCCGTTCACGGTATTCGTCCGGTTAACCACCACCTGCCCGTGCGTATCACCACGCTGTACCCGTCCGAGCCGCTGACTATCACGCCGCTGGCAGGCTGGGGCACTGGCAGCCGTAACGTGGTGGCCCTGAAGGTGCAGAACACCGCCAGTCGCAAAATCACCCTCGACCCGCGCCTGCTGCAGGGGCAGTTCGTCACCGCCACCTTCCAGCACCGTTATCTTGGGCCCGTGGGGACGCCGGAAGACACCACCACCCTGTATCTGGTGACGGCCGGTCGCCCGGACGGTGCCTTCATCGCTGAGCCTGCGGTAACACCCAAAACAGTGAAAGCGGCGAAACAAGGGGGCAACCATGGCAGGCGTTAAATCCAATCTGTTGCCGAAGGTGGTTGTTGCAGGCGTGCTGGCCGCCGCCATTGCGGTTGGGCTGAAAAGCTGTGGTGGTGGCAGAACGACGGAGTCGTCATCACCGGGCCACCCGGTGCTGGGTAGCCTGTCGCAGGAGGAACTGCATGCGCTCGGTGTCGAAGGCGATACGCCGGAAGATACGCTGCGCACGCTGATTGGTACGTTGCGCACCACCAGGACCCGGCAGGCAGAGCTGCAGAAAAATATTGATAAGGTGCTCAAAGAGAACGAGGCACTTCGACGACGCGACCAGAATGTCTCCGGTCAGGTGAGCAACGCGATGGCTGACTTCGGGAAGCAGGCGCAACAGCGCCAGCAGCAGCTCGAGCAGGAACAGCAGACGCTGATGGGTAAAATCCAGAGCCTGACCGACCAGCTTGCCCTGAATAAGGACAAAGCCAGAAGCGACAGCGATATCCCGCTGGGGCTTGGCCTGGATGGCATGGGTGCCGGCGAAAGCAGTGCCACAGCGGGCAGCGATGGCCTGATGTGGGTGGGGCCGAAGGACCAGAAAGAACCCGACCCGCGCCAGGCAGGCAGCGCGAAAGACGGGCCGCAGTTCCCGACGTCGTTTCTGGCCGATAACGCGCTGACCCGCCAGAAAGCCGCGTATGAGCAGCAGGTGAAAGGTCACACCAATGAAAAAGGGGCTGAAGAGCATGCTGAGCCGGTGTTCACGCTGCCCGAGAACTCGACGCTGGTCGGCAGCCGCTCGATGACCGCACTGCTGGGCCGCGTACCGGTTAATGGCACCGTAACTGACCCCTATCCGTTCAAACTGATGATTGGCAAAGACAACCTGACGGCCAACGGCATTGAATTACCGGATGTTGAGGGGGCGATTGTCTCCGGCACCGCCAGTGGCGACTGGACGCTGTCGTGCGTGCGCGGCCAGGTCAACAGCATCACCTTTGTGTTTGCCGACGGCACCGTGCGCACGTTGCCAAAACCCAACACCAACATGAATGCCAATGGAAATAACACGAATTCTGGCGGCAATGCGAAGGACGTCAGCACCAGCGCCGGTATCGGCTGGATTTCGGATGACAACGGTATTCCGTGCATCGGCGGCGAGCGCAAATCCAATGCCTCGACCTATCTGCCAACCATTGCCGCCCTGTCTGCCGCCAGCGCCGCCGGCGAGGGTATCAGCCAGGGGCAGTACACCACGCAGAACAACGTCAACGGCATCACCTCGACCATGACCGGCAGTGCCGGCCAGGCGATGCTGGGCAAGGCGCTGTCCGGCGGAATGAAAGAGACAGTCGACTGGGTGCGTGAACGTTACGGCATGATGTTTGACGCCGTGTACGTGCCGCCAGGCCAGACGCTGGCGGTGCATATTACCCGCCAGCTGGCGCTGGATTACGAGGACAGGGGCCGCAAAGTGCGTTATGACGACTTCAGCCTGCCGGACGCTGACGGCAGCACCGGCGGTCTGGACTGAACACAGGGGAAATATTTCATGATGATGAAAAAAACAGAGGTGACGATGGCCGCTGTTCTGATTGCCACATTGCTGAGCGGCTGCTCGACATCAAAAGAAGATATGTTGCCAGCCGGTGATAATACCATGCTGGAACTGTGGCAGGGTAAAGACGGCGGCGGCTCCGCGCGCAATGCTGTAGCCGCCCGTGACAGCCTGCGCAGGCCGCTCACTGACGGGGAACAGCAGTCGGCGACCGCTGCCGATAGCAGCTACAGCCGCACGCAGGAAAGCGAAATCAGCCAGCAGTTTCCGCGCCTGCCCAATCCTGACCTGGTGATGTACGTGTTTCCCCATCTGGCCAACGGCAACACGCCGGTGCCGGGCTACAGCACCGTGTTTCCGTTCTACAGCCAGGTGCAATACGCGATGCCGGGCGAACGGACGGAGGCGTACTGATGCGATTTTCCCTGTTTGATAAAAAGCGCCTGACGCGCCGGAAGCCGGCGACCTCTGTCGACGTTACCCCTGAAGCCATGATGGTCACCGGTGAGGGTGTGCCGCTGACGGTGGCCGGACGCGCAGCCCTGACGCGTCCGGGGAAAATGACGGTAAAGGACGAACAGCAGCTGTATCACGCCAGTCCCTCCATCATTGATTACCTGCCATGGGCGGAGTTTCTTGACCGGGAACAGTGCATTCTGCTGGACGACGGCGTCTCGGTGGGTGCCGTTTTTGACATCACGCCGGCGGCCACCGAGGGCCGTACCGCCGACCGCCTGGAGCAGATGCGCGACACGGTGGAAGACGCGCTGCAGGATTCGTTTGACGAGCATGACGAAAACCCCTGGGTGGTGCAGTTCTTTTGCCAGGATGAGAACAACGTTGATGCGTATATCGACCGGCTGAGAAACTACGTCAAACCCCATGCCCGGGGCAGCGCGTTCACGGAAGACTGGTTAAAAGAAACGGAGCGTCACCTGCGCGGCGTCGCGCGGCAGGAGGGGCTGTTTAAAGACACGCTGATCACCGACCAGCCGTGGCGCGGGCAGCAGCGCAGGACCCGCATGGTGGTGTACCGCCGGATCGGTAAAAGCAACGCTGACCCGATGCCGCCGGTGGCCATGCTGAACCAGACCTGTGAGCGCGTCACCGGCGCGCTGGCCGGAGCGGGCATTATCTGTGTCCGCCAGAACGGGGCGCAGGTGCATGACTGGCTGCTGCGTCACTTTAACCCCGAACCTGAGTGGGTGGATAAAGAGGCGCTGTACCGCGAGGCAGCGTATTTTGACAGCCGTGATACGCCGGATGGCGCGATGCCAGTAATGAACGACTTTGCCGAGACGCTGTGGTTTACCCCGCCGCAGTCCGATCCGCAGCACGGCGTGTGGTGGTTCGATAACCAGGCGCACTGCGCCATTCCGGTTGAAAAACTGCGCCACCCCCCGGAGCCGGGCACCCTGACCGGGGAAATGAAGCGCGGTGAGAAGAAAATCAGCGCGCTGATGGATGCGTTCCCGGAAGGGACGATGGTGTGCATGACTGTCGTGGTGCAGCCACAGGACCGGCTCGAGAATGATTTCAACCGGCTGTCAAAAAACGCGGTTGGCGAGAATACCGAATCCGGCCGCGTGCGCCAGGACGTGGCTCAGGTAAAGGAATACCTTGGCAACCGCCACAAGCTGTACCGGGCTGGCATCACCTTCCTGCTGCGCGCCGCTGACCTGACCACACTGAACCACAGGCGTGTTGCCCTGACTAACATCCTGCTCGGTGCCGGTCTGCAGCCGGTACGTCCGGAGTTTGACGTGGCACCGCTCAATACGTACCTGCGGGCGCTGCCGATGTGCTTTAACCCCGAGACCGACAAAAAACACTGGTACACGCGCCTGACCTGGGTGCAGCACCTGGCGGGCTTATTGCCGGTGACCGGGCGGGAGACCGGCACCGGTAACCCGGGCTTAAGCTTTTTCAACCGCGGCGGGGATACGCTGACGGTTGACCCGCTCAACAGGCTCGATCGCAGCCAGAATGCTCATTTACTGCTGTTCGGGCCGACCGGGGCGGGCAAGTCGGCGACGCTGTGCGCGGCACTGTCGCAGGTGATGGCGGTGCACCGCCCGCGGCTGTTTATTGCCGAAGCGGGGAACTCGTTTGGTCTGCTGGCCGATTACTTTGCCAGTCAGGGGCTTACCGTCAATAAGGTGAGTATCAAACCGGGCAGCGGCGTCTCGCTGCCGCCGTTCTCGTATGCGCACAAACTGGTTGAGGACCCGCAGACCGCTCTGGCGCTGGATGAAAACAGCCTGCCGGATATCGATGCTGATGATGACGAAGATGGCGACAAACGCGATTACCTCGGCGAAATGGAAATTTCGGCGCGCATGATGATCACCGGCGGTGATGCGGGGGAAGAGGCCGGGCTGAAACGCGCCGACCGCGCGATGATCCGCGAAGCGCTGCTGATGGCGGCGCGTCAGACGTATGACGAGGGGCGGCAGATGTTGCCCTCCGATCTGCAGAAGGCGCTGTATGTCATTTCCCGGGACGACGGCAGCGAGATCCGCAACGCGCAGCGACGGGCCAGAGCGGCGGAGATGGCGGAGTCGCTGGGGATGTTTACCCAGGCCGGGAGCTTTGAAGCGGAGCTGTTTAACCGCGAGGGCAGCCTGTGGCCGGAGGCGGACGTGACGATGATTGATCTCGGTCACCTGGCGCGCGAAGGGTATGAGGCGCAGATGGCGCTGACCATGGTGAGCCTGACCAACACCATCAACAACATTGCCGAACGTGACCAGTACTCTGCACGGGATATCGTGTTTACGGTGGATGAGGCGCATATCGTGACGGTGAACCCGCTGCTGGCACCGTACATGACCAAAATCGTCAAAATGTGGCGCAAGCTGGGCGCCTGGCTGTGGCTGGCGACGCAGAACCTGCAGGACTTCCCGGACATCGCCGCGAAGATGCTGAACATGGCGGAGTGGTGGATTTGTCTCACCATGCCGCCGGAAGAGGTGAATGAGATTGCCCGCTTTAAGGCGCTGACTGACGAGCAGAAAGTCGTGCTGTTATCGGCCGGCAAGCTGTCCGGCTGCTATACCGAAGGCGTGGTGCTGTCGAAAAAGCTCGAAGCGCTGTTTCGGGCGGTGCCCCCCAGCCTGTACCTGGCGCTGGGGCAGACGGAAAAAGAGGAGAAGGCCGCCCGCCGTGCACTGATGGACGAGTACGGCTGCAGTGAGCTGGACGCCGCGTATAAAGTGGCGGAAAGCATGGACAGAAAACGGGGCATTCCGGCCCGGTCTGCGGGGGAGGCTGCGGCATGATGGCCCTGAAGTACCCGGAGCCAGTTGTCTGTGCTCATCATACTGGCAGCAGCCCCTCGCTGTTTTCACTGCCGCCACAGGGCCCGGCAACGGTCAGCGTCATGCACGGGCAGGCACTGGATACGCTGTACCGCGCCATCACGGCGCGGCTGTCCGGGCCGGTCACACTGACGGTTCACCCACACCGGAATGGCAGCCGCAACAGCGTGGCCCTGCATCTGCAGGGACGACTGGGGCGCTGCATCGATTTGCTGGTAACGGTGACAGGCAACACTCTGTGGCTACTGCCGGAGCATTACGCGCATCCCCGCTGGTATATCACGGTACCGGATGCGGCGGACGTGGTGTATCTGCTGCTGTATCTGAATAATGTTCTGCACCGGCCTCTGGTGGCAGCCTGATCGCAGGAATAAGTTATGGCGTTTTGCGCGCTGGCTTTTACCGGGATTTTACGTTGACAGGGGACTGGTCAAGTGTTTCAGGCTGCTCCTGAAGCGTTCCATTTACCGCATTATCCCTGTAGGTTCCCACATCTTCCATGCTGCTTCTGAGACAATGGTAGTTACAAGGCTCATACCCAGTGATGCCTGACTCTCAGGAAAATATTTTGGGTGGCTTCCACTGTGCCCCTACCATGTCCAGCGCACGCCGACATTCCCGGTGACCACGCGCTGATGCTCGCCGCCAAGATTAGCCAGGTAACCCGTCGTGGCATACAGGCTGCCGTTCTGGCTAACCTGCGCCACCAGTCCCGCCCCCACCTGCCCGGCAGTTTGTCCGATGCTGTTCGCTATGGTGGTACTGCCATCGAAAGCCGTTTCATCATCCTGCCCGAATGACCGCAGAACGTTGGCACGCAAATAAGGCTTCCAGTTAACGCCGTTTGCCTCGAGCGCCCATTGCAAACGCGCGCCGACTCGCCCCTGTAGGGTATTGCCGTTGTTCCAGCGAACGTCGGAAACCCCGTCATTCAGCGAACCCAGCGAGGTTCTCTGCCAGACCAGCTGCGCCTGGGGTTCCAGGGTTAGCCCTTCGCTTAAGCTGACAGGAAGCCCCGTTTCAATAGAGCCGGTAATCGCATTGCCACTGGAGGACGCGCCCACGCCGTTCACCGAATTCGTACTCAGCCGCAGCGCGCTGCCCATTAATACCGTGTCCGTATACCAGCCGGAAGACGCAACCCGGGTCCAGTACGCCCCATAGTTGTAGTTATTAAGCTGTAATTTCCCAACCCGCATCCCTTGCTTTGCCAGTGCAAACCCGTCGACATCACCGGTGGCTCTGGAGAAACCGAACAGCACGCCAACATGGTGGGTCGCACCGCCGTCCTGCGTAGCGGTATACAAATCCTGCCCCAGCTGCAGCCCCCACAGCGTGCCGTTGAAGGAAGGATTAACATCACCGCGCTGGTGAATATCCGCGTGACTTCCCCAGCTTCTGGCCCAGAATGCCGGGGCTTTGCTATCGCCGGTGAGCAGGCTCTGCTCACCCTGACGGTCGTGGAAAGTGTCGATCTGCTGGAGATTAAGCTGGCGGACAACCGCAGGTGCTTCTGCGTAAAGCGCCACCTCTGGGCGGTAAACATTTATCGTCTCGCTGCCGCCCGAAACCTGACCGCCCCTGCCTGCCTCGACGATGGAGTCTGGCGTTCCTTCCGCCGGTGTAACCGGAGTCACGCTTTCCGGAGGCGTTGGCGCCCCTTCTCCCGGCGTAACCGGAGGCGTTGGCGTCCCTTCATCCGGTGGAACCGGCACGACAGGCTGGACGACAACGGTATTACGCAGATACCAGCTGTTATTGCTGCCGTCCGACACTCCGCCCTTCGCCAGATAGTATGAATAAGCCCCGGCGCTAAGGGTGCTGCCGGACAGACGAAAGGTATTCGCCGAGCTGGTCGCGCCGTTGATGGCTTGCACAACCTGGATCCCGTCCGCATGCGTTTGCGCCCCACCGCCTCCGCTGTTGGTCACGGCCAGCGTGCTGCTGCCCGTTGCGCTGCCGCCGTTGAGGATTAATCTGTCCGAAGCCGCACCGTCACCCGCCAGTACAGAGTTCAGCGCAATCGTGGCGTTCTGACCGCTGTAGTTGCCTGCAACAGTCAGGGTATTGCCTACACTGCTGCCGCCGAGCTGAATCAGCCCCGGGTTGGTTAGATTGCCATTGATGTTGAAGTTGCCCACAGGGCCAGCAGAAAGATACGGCAGCGCATTGGCCACCCCGAGCGTTCCGCTATTTGTGACGTCGCCAGTTACCGAGCCGTAACCCCCGAGCACGGCACCGGAAGCGACCATTGCGCCACCAGCAATAGCCGCTGAAGCGTGGGTACTCTCCCCGACCACTAGCGTACCGGCATATACCCCTGTGATGCCTGCATAGCTGTTGACACCATTAAGTACCAGCGTACCACTGCCCAGTTTGGTTAACCCCCCCGCACCGGTTATCCCCTGCCCTATAGTTGAGGTGAAACCCTGGGTATCAATGGTCCCGCTATTGGCCGTTATCGACACCGCACGGGATGGCGCAAGGTCAAAAGCGCTGCCGAACTGAAGCGTACCGCCATTAAAAATAAGCCCGCCCGCAGCCGCCCCAAGTGCACTATCTGCGGCAGCCTGAAGCATCCCACCGGTAAGCGTCGTCCCGCCGCTGTGGCTGTTGACCCCCGTAACCCGTAGCGCGCCGCTACCGCTTTTCTCAACGGCACCGCTCCCTGTGATAACCCCCGAATAGTCGCCATCACTGTTTTGCAGGAAGCGAACCCATCCGCTGTTGTTCACCGACAGCGGCAGGTTGGTTGAATTCGCCTGAAGCGTCGCGCCGCTGCTTACCGAAGCCGTCACCGAACCGGTGCTGGTGCCTAGCGTGCCGGTGAGATCAAGCGTTCCGCTTTGCACCAGGGCGGTGGTGAACGCGCCGGTGCCGGCCCAAGTCCAGTCGCTGCCCTTCATGGTTAGCGTCCTGAAGTGAGTAAAAGCGTTAGACGCTGTACCCGTTCCCTCTAACGTGACGGCGCTATTGCCCCGTCCGCCGTCAGCGAGGCCGATAATTTGCGAGCCGGTCTGGAGCGTCAGGGCAACATCGCCGTTGCCGCCCTGAATGGCGATGCCGCCTCCCCCCTTAATCAATCCGGCATTAGTGATAGCCGTCTTGCCGTTGGCGGAGCGGATCCCGATGCCGTTATTACTGATAATTTGCCCGCCAGCCAGGTTATTAATGGTGGCAGTAAAACTGCTCCCAAGGGTATTCGACACCACCCCATCAACGCTGCCGCTCGACGTCGCCGTCCCGGTAGACTGAATTAAGCCACTGTTATTCAGCGTGGCGTTATTCCCCTGCATATAAACCGTCGGCGCATCTCTGCCTGTAGTGGTCAGCTTGCCACTGTTGTTAACCGTGCCGCTCCCCCCCAGTAATGAAATCGCTCTGGCGTTGCTGCCCGAGGTCGTTACCGTTCCGGTATTGGTCATCGTATTTCCCGACGCGCCCGGATTGCTTTGCCCCCAGGCGGCGTTCATGCCGTAGGAGTTGTTGCCTGTGGTGGTAATCGCTCCATTATTTATCAGGGTGTTATTATTACCGTTGGCCGCCATACCGTCGTTGTAGGCACCGGTGGTACTCAGCTTGCCCGACGTGCCATTAGTCAGCGTGTTGCCGCTGGCTGTGCCGATGAGCACAGCGCCACGGTTGGCAACGCCGCTTCCGTCGCCAGATAAGCCCAATGAGCCGTTATTAGTGATGGAACTGGAGGTGTCTACGGAAAAGGGTGTCGGTGTACCGGAATGAGAAAAACTGCCGGATGCCGTTGAATCGATATTAATCGTGACATTGTTACTGCCGGTTGCTGCCACCACGCCGGCAGTTGTCACCCCGGTACAAGTGATGGTGGCGCCACTTACAGGAGAAGTGGATGAACAGGCTGCGATGGTGGCTAACGGCAGCGAACCGCTTAAACCAGCAAGGCAAACAGGGACCAGAGGGAGGACTTTTATTTTCATGTTTTATCTCGCATCAAGAAAAAGCGCATGTATTCAATGCGTTGATCGAGCATTAAGCAAACAACGAAAATGTTAGTGTTACATGCCTACATTTCAGGGGGCTTAAACCGTTCACTTTTTTGCTCATCCACATGGCGATACATACATTGAATACATGATCTCATTATAGATGTGAGTTTAATGTCCTGTTTATTCGGCCAGAATAGTTTTCCGTGGTTCGTATTGCCGCCCACCCACCCGTCCAGGCTGTTGCTCGCTGATGAGTGAGCAATTCAGCATGACAGTCTGGCGGTTAACTTCGGACAGAGCGCCATCGATAGCGTCACAGGCGAGAATATTATCAGGCCAGTGGTGTCGTGCCGAATACACGTTGACGTCCACCTGTACGCCTTCTTTAATCCAGTCAAGCCTCTCTGACTTCAGGCTCGACGGGGCAAACCGGGCTACTCCAGCGCTGGCGGGCAGAAGAATTTGCGGGCGACCGAGATCAATTTGTCCGACATCATCTGCGGCATTTTCTTTTCCCGGGAGTGGCCATCCGTACCAGCTTGCAGAAACAATAATACTTTCATTTCCGCGTAGCAGGGCCTCTCTGGCCTGAGGCGATAAATCGACCTGAACCTGCATAAGTGGTTTTTTCTGAAAAGCTTCAGGTGCAGTGTTTCTCTGCGCACACCCAATGATGAACAGCACGGGAAGCAGGGAAAATAAATAACGTCGTTTCATTATTTGCATCATTCCTGTGATTACCCCTGCCGGGAAAACTAATCATCACGGGCATTGTCAAGATCGTCCTCTGCACGCTCCAGCTTTTTGCGAAGCTCCTTAACCTTGCGCTCTTTTTGTCGTATGTCATCTTCATCGCTGTATCGCCAGGATGGATCCCTGCAGTTCCTTTTTACCTCTGATAAGGCGCGTTCCAGACCTGCAAGCTCATGTGCGTTATTGTATTTTTTCGCATAGCTCATCTGACGCTGGATGGCCTCCTTTCTCTGCTCACAGCTCTGGTTTTTTGCCACGGCCTCTGTGAGGGGGCAGCCAGCAACTGCCAGTACGAGGGGAAGGGAAAGTATTTTTTTCATACGCAACTGCCATCTCCATTGATATTTGCGGGCATTATCCATTTATTGTGCAGGGAATTAAATTATCACAATCCGGTAAAGAGTTCTTTGCTGTGCTGAAAATCTGAACGTTGCACCCTGTGTGGCTCCAGTCCACGCAGGAGTGCAGGTCATGAAAATCCCTTTGTTGCTGACGCTATTCCCTCTGCTGATGCCGGCATCGGTTTACGCCGGTACGGTACTCTATACCGATTCTCACCATCCCCCGCGCAACGCGGATGCGTCAGTGGCCGTCATTTATCTCGACGGTCCGGAGCAGCTGCAGGCGCAGATATTCGGGGCGCTGCCTTCTGACCCGGATGAGGCAGCGCGTCAGGCGAAAGCCATTATCCGCTCACCGCAGTGGCGGGAGCACGAACAGCAACTGACAACCGCCTGGCGAGCCGTG
This sequence comes from Mixta mediterraneensis, assembly GCF_030283135.1. NCBI lineage: Bacteria > Pseudomonadati > Pseudomonadota > Gammaproteobacteria > Enterobacterales > Erwiniaceae > Mixta > Mixta mediterraneensis. Next base: position 37,934 of record NZ_JASUAZ010000024.1, read on the forward strand.
GTCCGCGCCCGGGAGCTGGGGATTAAAAAAGTGCCGGCGGTGGTGTTCGATGACCAGGATGTGGTGTACGGCACGGCCGACGTGGCGCAGGCCGCTGCGCTGCGCGCGCAGGGAGGACGGTGAGATGCAGCAACCCCCTTCATATCGGGTGATCCAGCGGCAGTCACGCCTTAACCTCACATCCCTTAGTGTAGCCATTATGCTGTCAGCGGCCAGCGTACCGGCCGCGACGGCGGCACTGAACAGCGCGCAGATTGTCGCCAGCGCGGTATCGCAGGCCTGCATCAGCTGGCGCGTCAGCGGCATCTGCTACTGGCTGTTCTGCACGCCATTTGGCTGCAAGGTGCGCACCTCGGTCAAAGTGACCCACTTTATTCCGCAGGCGGTGGTGTCGGTCTACCACACGCCGGGCGGCAATCCCTGGCAGGAAATGGCGATGGTCAGCCAGAGCACGGGCGGCCTGGAGAACGGCATCACCGGTGCGCTGGCGGGCGTGTCTGCCGGCGGCGGCAACAGCGCGCTGAAACTGCCCGGCCAGCGCCAAACCAACCTGCATTTCAAATATGCCGATGCCTTCGGCCATCCGGCGACCTCTTTAATCGGCGGCAGCATCTCCGGCTACTCGTGCCGCAGTGCGGCAACGCCGTTTGTTCCCTATTTCCTCAGCACGCTGGACAGCCTGGTCTGGCGCAGCGGCATGCCGGAGTCGCTTTATCCCGAGGCGCTGATTCCGGGGCAGCGCGAGCTGGGTAGTCAGGCTGCTGCGAACATGTGGGGCAACGTTTATCCCCGCTCGGGGTTTGTTACTCAGGTTGATGATGACAAGGCGGGGGCCCTGGTGGCGCAGCGCGTGGCTGACATTATTACGCGTACCGGTCAGCCCCACGTCTATCAGCCGCTGACGGGTCAGCGTTCAGAAGGCTACTGGCCGCCGGATGCAGTTAAAGAGAACACCGGGACCCGCAACCACCAATGGCAGCGCCTGTCGCCGCAGCTCAGCTCCTCCTGCGCGGTATTTCCTGATGGCGAACATCCGGCTGCTGCCGATGCGAACGCCGCCTTTGCCCTGTGGCAGCCCTACAGCTGCTGCCAGCGCCGCGGGCAGCGCTTCCTCTACAACACCGATTATTAACGGAGTCATAAACGATGGTGATGAAAAACACAAATGATGGGGTATACCGGGAGCGATGCAGCCTGTCGCCCCGGGCTGTTGTGATAAGCGGTCTGCTGTTCACTGTAATCAGCAGTGGCGCATTTGCAGATAACAATGAGGGGAGCGGCAGGCTGTTTGACGTGTCGTTACCGCAGGTGAACGACAGCAATATCGGCTACGGGAAAAACGCCAGCGGTGCGGTGTCGGACAAGCTGTTTTATTCGCTGGGCGGCGGCTCGGTGATTTCCCAGCCGCCGAGGCGCAGCAATATGCAGCGCCTCGGCATGAACCTCGGCTGGAGCTCGGATTTGATGTGCGGCAACTTCGACCTGAAAACCACTGTCGGCAATCAGCTCAACGGGGTGACGGACGGATTTAAGAGCCTGATGGGCAACGTGATTCAGGGGGCGACCGGGGCGGTGGCCAGCCTGCCCGCGATGATTATCCAGCGCGCCAACCCCGGCCTGTATGAAATGCTCAGCAACGGGGTGCTGCAGAGCGGCATCGCCTTCGACAAGGCGCAGCTCAACTGCCAGAACCTGTCGAAACGCATGGTGGCGATGAGCGACAGCGCCGGCTGGAGCCAGGCGGCGGCGATGGAGGAGGTGAAAAGCCTGGTGAACAGCGGCGACACGGACGCGGTGCGCTCGATGAACGCCACGGAAAAGGTCACCGGGCAGTCGGGCCAGACCTGGACCGGCGGGCAGAAGCGCGGCGGTGCCGGTCAGCCCGCCATCAAACCCACTCACGACCTGGTGGCCGCCGGCTACAACATGATGAACAGCCAGCCGGTGACCAGCACCGCCAGCGTCACCGGCGACAGCTGTACCGGCGGTGCCTGCGCGAAATACCCCAGCAGCGAAGCGGCGGCTGCCGCCGTGGTGAAGGTGCTGGGTGACACCTCGCTGCGCACCTGTAAGGACGCGGCGCAGTGCACCAGCGGTGACGGCACCGAGCAGGCGGGCAGCACCGTGGCCGGCACCGGCTTTGCCCCGATGCTGGAAGAGGCAACGAAAGTTAACAACGAGCAGCTGGCCCGGCTGGTCAACGGCGCTGAGAAGCCGACCGCCGCTAACCTGGCGAAGCTGAAAACCGGCAGCCTGGGCGTTACCGCCGGGGTTATCCGCGCCCTGCAGCGCGACCCGGACAACGCCGCGCTGGTTGCCCGCCTGGCCAGCGAGCTGGCGCTGGCCGATACCATTGAAACGGCGTTGATCATGCGACGGATGATAACCACCGGCATGTCAGAGCCAAACGCCGCGGCGCTGAAGTCAGCCACCGAAGAAGGCGCCCGCCGCATTGAGGCGCTGGACCGGGAAATTACCGCGCTGAAGAACGAGATGGAGATGAAGCGTGAAATATCCCGTAACGCGGTGCTGACCATTATCGAGCGGGAGAACAACCGCGCTGACATGAACCCGCAGCGCCAGGCAACCGACAACGCGGACGCCCGGTTTAATCAGCTTGCCGTGCCTGAAGGTGACAAAGAATGACAGGGATAACTGAAATGAGTAAATCAAAAACAGGCTGCAAACAGCACCCGTCCCGCCGGGCCAGATGGTTCGGTTACAGAGCCGGGCGAGTGCTGAAGCTGTCTGCCCTGCTCGTCGCCATGATGGTCATTACGCTGGCCATCGCCCACTGGGGTATTGGTCATCCGCAGGAGAGCGCCGCGCTGCGCGACTGGATGCACAGTACCCGCCACGGCTGGCTGGCCTGGCGGTTTGCACTCTATGCCGCACTGGTCTGGGGTTTCAGGAAAATCTGGCAGTCCCCGGACTGCCGGCCGGAGTATAAAGCGCCGCTGCGACGCATGGCCATCGCCAGCGCGCTGTTTATCCTGGCGTGTGAATACGCGCTGCTGAGCGACGGAGGAAGGCCGTCATGATGACCAACAGCTATCTGGAATATTTTCTGACGCTGCTCGGCTGGGTGGTGAGTAATGGCCTGTGGAGCGTGCTGCTGAGCACCGGGCTGTTTGTACTGCCACTGGTGTTTAAGGTGGCGGGTATCTGGCTGAAGGTGCGGGAGGAAGGTGACGACGAAGGCAATAAAGGCATGCTGTCGCTGCCGCGCATCGAGAACCTGCTGTACGGCGCGTTCTTTGTGATGATTGCCTGCTGCGTGCCGCTGCTGAACGTCAGCCTGGACACGCTTAAGTATGACGGCAGCCGGGCGGCAGTCTGCGGCAGCTGGACGCCGAAACCGCCTGAAGACACCGGATACGCAAATATCGTCTCCAGCCTGAACGGGCAGACGGCAAAAGTACCGGTGTGGTGGATGGTGGTGCATAAGCTATCCAAAGGTATAACCCAGGCGGCGGTGGCCACCATTCCGTGCCGTCCCGACCTGAGGCAGGTGCGCTTTGAGGTGCAGCACAGCCGGGTTAACAATCCGGCGCTGGCCGCTGAGCTGCAGGACTTCACCAGTGACTGCTACGCGCTGGCGCTGTACACCTGGAAAAACCGCGACCAGGGGCAGACCACCGATAAGGGCACGCTGCGCGATATCGAGTGGCTGGGGTCGAAAACCTTCCTGAGGGGCGACTACGGCAGCCTGCAGTCGAAAACGCCACGCGCCAGTTTCCCGTGGAATGAGGCGCGGGACAGCGGACGACCGAATACCGGACGGGGCGGCTATCCTTACTGCAGTGAATGGTGGTCAGCCGCCGATACCGGCCTGGAAGCCCGTGTGGTAAAACAGGTTGAGCCGGGCGTGATGCTGCGTATGTCGGCAGCGCTGAAAATGCTGGGACAGCACGACACGGATTATAAGGAGGCGGTGGTACGACGTCTGGTGAGCCCGGCTAACCTGACGGTCTCTCAGGGCGGCCACGCCTATGCCGGCTATGGTGGCAACGCAGACTTTACGCTGGATAACGCCGCCGCACGCGTGGCCGCCATTGGCGGCACCGCCCTGGGCAGCCTGGCCGCATATCCGGCGTTTGATGCGATGCGCCAGGCGTTGCCAATGGTGCAGGCCATCCTGCTGATGGCGGTATACGTCATGCTGCCGCTTATCCTGGCGTTTGCGGCCTACGAGTACAAAACCGTGATCACCGTGACGTTCGTGATATTCGCGCTGAACTTCCTGACGTTCTGGTGGGAGCTGGCGCGCTGGCTGGACAGCTGGCTGCTGACGGCACTGTTCAGCTCGGACTCACACAGTCGCTGGAATGTAGCCGGATTCCAGAACAGCGCTGATGATCTGATTATGAATCTAGTGATGGGGACGATGTTTATTGTTTTGCCAGCTTTCTGGGTTGGTGCGTTATCTTGGGCTGGTATATCTACTGGGGGGGATTAGAAAAGGCTATTGCTGCCGGTAGTAGGAAGGCTCATGATACAGGTGGACAAGCAGTCGATTCCCTGAAGAAAAGCGCAGGGTTGTAGTTTTTAATACTATAGAGGGAGATTATACTCCCTCTCGAAATAACTAATGCCGATTGTCGTATTCGTCATATGTATAAGGTTCTGGATCATAAGGCTCGAACATACCATTGTTGGTACTTTTATCTTTGTTATTTTCCCGTGAAAAACGCTCATGACTACTCTTGGGGTGTTTATCCCAATTAGTTATGTGCACTCTGGTTGACTGGCCAATTTGCTGTAGTATGAACGCAATTGCCCAGATGAAAATCAGGCAACCAGCAATCACCACTCCTCCCAATAAAATCCCTGCGAGAGATCCCAAAACAGCAATAACTACCGGCATATGGCCAAGCCATGTTGGCAGTTTGTGGTGTTTCACCCAAGCCATACATCGCTGATCCCACGTTAACACAACCCTTTTCAAGTGTTTGAAAATTATGGCTGCTTTTTGTCCGCGAACGTAAGCCTGTTCGTTGTTCTTTAACATATTGGCAATCCTTGCATGATTTCAACGGAGCTTGTTGGTCTTCTTTCACATAACAACTATGCTTAAGTATAGTTGTGGCAAGTGCTAATTGCATCAGTTTCTACCAAATGGTCGCGAGGGAATTTACAAATAAGCAACCATTTCACTAACTTGTTTTGGCTTTTATTAAACAATGAAGGATAATTGATATGTCAATAGAAGCAAAAGTGACGCCTGAAAGTGCTAACGAGGCTATCGGGAGTGCCTCCCATCAAGTCATTACTAATGGTACATTGACCCTCACTCAAAGTAGTAATGTTGCACTTAATATCCATCCTGAAATGGTATCGGGTTATGCGAAAGAGGGGGCAGATCTCACTATCATCCTTAAATCGGGTGAAACAATTAAAATCATCAATTTCTACCCTGAAAATGCCCCGGCAAGCCATCTCTTCTTAATCAATGATGAAGATAAGTTGGTTGCGGTAGATTTCCCAGCTACAGCTTCAGATGGTCCATTAGTAGCAAGCTATACACCTCAAAACAACAGTGCGGGCTTTTTGTCATTAACCGAAAGTGAGGGAAAAGAGGGTACGCCTGGCGCGATGGCTGCACTGCTGGGCATCGCAGCGGTAGGTGGAGGAATTGCAATCGCTGCCCATCATTCTGGCAGCAGCGATTCAGACAACTCAGCCTCTCCCCCACCATCAGAAGTTAACACGCCACCTGAAGCTGTCTCTGATTTAAAAATTGCCTCCGACGGCAGCAGTATCAGCGGTAAGGCCGAGCCGGGTGCAATCGTTGGCATTGATACTAACGGTGATGGCCAGCCAGATATTGCTGTTACAGCCGGTCCGGATGGGAGCTTTAGTGCATCATTTAACCCGCCACTCACAAACGGACAAACAGTTGGGGTGACCGTCACTGATCCGGCTGGCAACACCAGCCCGGTGATTTCAACGCAGGCACCAGACACTACGCCGCCAGATCCGGTAACTGATTTACAAATTTCCCCCGACGGCAGCGTTATTAGCGGCAAAGCCGAGCCGGGCGCAACCGTTGGCATTGATACCAATGGCGACGGCCGGCAAGATATAACTGTTACAGCCGGTCCGGATGGGAGCTTTAGTGCACCACTTAACCCGTCACTCACAAACGGGCAAACAGTCGGGGTAACCGTCACTGATCCGGCTGGCAACAACAGCCCGATGATTTCAACGCAGGCACCAGATACTACGCCACCAGATCCGGTAACTGATTTACAAATTTCCCCCGACGGCAGCGCTATCAGCGGTAAAGCCGAGCCTGGCGCAACCGTTGGCATTGATACTAATGGCGACGGCCGGGCAGATATTAATGTTACAGCTGGTCTGGATGGAAGTTTTAATACATCTCTTAACCCGCCACTCACAAACGGGCAAACAGTTGGGGTAATCGTTACTGATCCGGCTGGTAATGTGAGTCCAGAGACAAGTATTCAGGCACCTGATTTCGTTGAAACCCCTATAATTAATCCTACCAATGGCGCAACCATCAGTGGCAGCGCTGAAGCAGGCATGACTATCATCTTAACGGATGGCGATAACAACCCTCTGGGCCAAACCACCTCGGATGCTAACGGTAACTGGACTTTTACACCAACCATACCGCTGGCGGACAGCACGGTGGTGAACGTGGTGGCAAAAGATACCTCAGGTAACCAGAGTCCGGCGGCCAGCGCCACCGTGGATGCTATCGCTCCAAATACCCCGGTCATCGAGCCCAGCAACGGTATGGCACTCCATGGCACTGCCGAACCGGGCGCCACGGTTATCCTGACTGATGGCAACGATAATCCTATTGGCCAGACAACCGCCGACGCTGACGGCAGCTGGAGCTTTACCCCGGCTACGCCGCTGCCGGACAGCACGGTGGTGAACGTGGTGGCAAAAGATGCTTCAGGTAACCAGAGCCCGGTCGCCAGCGTGACTGTGGATACCATTCCTCCGGCGAGTCCGGTCATTGACCCCAGCAACGGTACGTCACTCCATGGCACTGCCGAACCGGGCGCCACGGTTATCCTGACTGATGGCAACGATAATCCTATTGGCCAGACAACCGCCGACGCTGACGGCAGCTGGAGCTTTACCCCGGCTACGCCGCTGGCGGACAGCACCGTCGTTAACGTAGTGGCAAAAGATGCCTCAGGTAACCAGAGTCCGGTGGCCAGCGTCACCGTGGATGCCATCGCCCCGGGTGCTCCGGTGATTAATCCGACAGAGGGTCATACCCTCAGTGGCACTGCGGAAGCGAACTCAACGGTTGTTTTAACCGATACAAACAATAACCCTATAGGCCAGACAACGGCCGATGCTGAAGGCAACTGGACGTTCACCCCGTCAACACCGCTTTTAGAGGGAACGCAAGTTGTGGCGGTGGCAAAGGATGCCTCAGGTAACATCAGTCCACCATCAACCGTTACTGTGCTGCTTGCTCCAACGATTACGGTGCCTGAAGCCTCTGATGGATGGTTAAATGCGCAAGAGCTAAGTGATGGCATTCAAGTCAACGTCACCGTTCGCCCTGGCATGACAGTGGGGCAAGTCATTAATGTCACCTTCTCAGGTCAAAATGGTTATGAAATCACCACTCCTCATACTGTTACTGCGGAGGATATTGCCGCAGGCAGCGTAACGATAACGGTAATACCGCCTGCTGAGATGGGACCGTTTCCCCAGGGGGCCAGCAGCATTTCTGCCAACATAGATGGAGGCCCGGCTTCAGCCGCCGTTGATGCAACCGTTGACACCCTTCCACCGGCGACGCCCGTATTATCCGTTATAGGAACTGAACTTGGGATCCTCGGTGATGCCGGATCAACGTTCACTGTCACACTCAAGTTTGGTGGTGTGACGCATACCGCAACGGTTACGGCAGATGGCAGTGGAAAAGGCTCCCTTGATTTACTGACAGGTTTTGATTCAACGCTTACATGGGATCAATTACTTAATGCACAGCTTTCCGTTACCGGAACCGATCCGGCGGGCAATAACAGTAACGTCGCCTCCATCGGAGTCGGTGAAAACATCCCTCAACCCGTTACGATTGGCAACTTCGGGTTGGATTTTGAACTCTTCCCTCCTACCTTTGGCTTTAGTGGTACCACTTCCCCTAACGCAATTATCGCCCTGACCGTTAAGACGCCAGCAGGTGATGTGTCGTTGTCCTTGACGGCCGATGCAAACGGACATTTCTCGCTCAATATACTCAGCCCGGATGTATTGAATGAATTGAATTTGACCATTCAGGAGATTTTAAATCTTGGCGATCAACTCTCCTTTGACCTCACTGCAACCGACACTAACGGCAACAGTAGTGCAGATTATGGTATCGGGCTTAGTGCAAGTGGCGTGACGGTCAGCCTGGGTGAAATTGAAATCAATGGCACGGCGGGTAATGACGTTTTGTCAGGTGCGGATGGCATGTCTGAGCACATTAGTGCGGGCGCAGGTGACGACCTAATTTTACATGTTGGTACCGGGGACCAGGTGAGTGCGGGCGATGGAAATGACACCATTGAGATTGTACAAACCAATTTCACCAGCATCGATGGCGGGATGGGATTTGATACCCTGCTCCTGGCTGATGGCATCAATCTTGATTACAACAGCCCCGGTAAAGGCACCCTGGCGAATATCGAACGCATTGATATGGGGACAGGGGATACCGGCAGCAACCTGACATTAACTGCGTCAGAGGTTGTCGCCATCACGGATGGCAACGACACTCTGCAGATTACCGGTGAAGCCAACGATACCTTGCATGTGGCGGGGGCGGTGAATACAGGCGCAACACAACAAATTGAGGGTATTACCTACGACGTTTATTCCTTTGGCAATGCAACGCTGCTTATCGAAGAAAACACCGTTAAGGTTGAAGCTTGATGCCATCTGTTCCCCACAGTAAACGGGGTCTGACAGGGGTAATCTTGCTCCTGTCAGCTTGCCTGCCGCTTTCCGGGCAGGCCACGCCCCTTGCACAAGCCGTCATGGCAGGGCTGAGTATAAACCCAAAAGTTCGCTTAGCGCTTGCAGAGGCAGAGCGCGCGGGCATTGAAGTCAGTATGTCAAAAAGCGGCTATCTGCCCAGCTTAACGGTGTCTGCAGGCCCTGAGCTGTCTCGTATGACGCAGCCTGGTTATGATATTACTGCCTCGCAAATGCTCTATGACTGGGGGCGGGTTGCAAGTGAAGTTGAGAGCGCCAATGCAACCCATCGAAAATATTTACACGCTCTGCTGGTTGCTCAAGACGACAGTGCGTTAAACATCATTGAGATTTATTTGGATGTATTAGCTTCCCGGGAACGGATTAAAACCGTCAAAGCGCATATTCACGCCCTGAATGATATCGAGCAATTAACAACTGTACGCGATGCACAAGGCTATTCTGACCGAAGTGAGCTGGAGCGCACTCGGCTTGAGCTTTCTCGTGCACAAGAGCAACTGGCTATTGAAGAAGGTAGTTTGCAGGAGGCCGATGAGCAATACCACATCCTGGTCGGTCAGCCTGCACGAGACCTCATCATGCCTCACCCTCCGTCATTAAAAAAAAGCTTAGCGTCAAAAGACTTAAATCAAGTCATCGATAATTCTCCGTTGCTTAAAAAAGCAAAAGCGGAAGTCGATGTGTCAAAAGCCGCCCTTCAGAAAACAAAGGCCGCCCTTTTGCCGCAACTTAATTTAGAAGCCACTGCGCTTCGCCGTGAGACGGGCGGTCGAATGGATAACGATACCGTCGTGTCTCTGCGATTCCGTATGGACACACTCCAGGGACTCTCTAATTTCCAAAGACCCCTGGCCGCAGCCCGGCAACTTGAAGCCTCGCAGTGGCAACGTGATACCACTCATCGTGATATCAGAAGGCAACTACAGACATTATTAGATAACTCCAACACCCTGAAAATCCGCATTAAATCACTTACTCAGCAAATGAAAACGGCGCACGAGGTTATTGAGTTATATAAATCGCAATTTGAAGTAGGCCACCGGGATGTTATTGATTTACTGAATGTTCAGCGAGAGCGGTTTGAGGTTGAACGACAATTAATCAATTTGCAGATTGAGCAAAAACGCCTCGATTACCGTGCTGCCGCCCAAATTGGTTTCTTGCCGTATTTGCTGGAAGAAAACCGTAAAGATGGAGATATAAAACACATGGATAGAAGCCTTTCACGATTTGTAGAGGGAAAATGAGATGAGCCGGGTTTCAAATGAACAGGGTTGCCCCTTATCTCAAGGACTACATCTTTTGTGCCACCAGCTGGGAAAAGAGGTAAGTCTGGCAGGTCTTATTGAAGGATTGCCCCTTGAAAAGGGTAAGCTTCCTTTGCAACTCGCCCCCCGGGCGCTACGCCGCTTAAACATTAATGCAAAAGTGATTCTCCACCCCTTGCGGCAAATAGACGCGTATTTACTGCCTGCTTTATTGGTTATGAATGATGGTAAGTCGGTGATATTGGTAAAAGTGGACAAAGCACATGCTGATGTTTTACTCCCACAGGCACAAGGTGGCCTCGAACGCGTAGTTTTAGAGCAGCTTGAACAGCACTACAGTGGAAAAGTTATTTTCGCAAAGTGTCAATACCGCGCAGATGACAGAGTGGGTGATTTCGCCAAACCCCTGCCCGAACACTGGTTTTTTGGCCCATTAAAAGGGCTGTGGCGCTCTTATCTTGAAGTGGCAATCGCGGCATTGACGGCGAATGTGTTAGCCACCGTATCAGCGCTGTTTGCGATGCAGGTTTATGACAAAGTTGTGCCCAATAATGCCTTTGATACCCTATGGCTTCTGACCAGTGGCGTGGTACTTGCTATCGTGTTTGACGGGGTACTTCGCATTATGCGTGGGTACCTGCTAAATGTGATGGGCAAGCGTCTTGATTTACAGCTCTCGACATTGCTGTTCTCCAGAGTCTTGGGCACAAGGCTTGCTGCCAAACCGGTCTCCATGGGCGCATTTAGCACGCAAGTGCGAGAATTTGAATCGGTGAGAGAGTTTTTCACCTCATCAAGTGCCGCCCTTATAAGCGATCTCCCGTTCGTGTTGATTTTTTTATTGTTGATCGCGCTCATTGGTGGGCCTGTAGTCTGGGTTCCTCTCTTTGCAGGGGCGTTAATGGTGTTGCCCGGGCTCTTGACTCAGCGGCGCCTTGCCAATTTATCGCGGCAAAATCTTCGGGAAGGGGCGATGAAAAATAGCGTCCTGCTTGAAGCCTTTGAACATCTGGAAACGGTGAAAAGTACGCGGGCTGAAGGACGTTGCCTGTTTCACTGGGAGAGGCTTACCGGCAAACTTTCTAATACGGCGCTAAAAACCTATGCGCTCACATCAACGCTCAGTTATCTGGCAAGCATGGTGCAACAAATTTGCTACGTCGGCGTGGTGGTTATTGGGGTTTATCAAATCAGCGAGGGGGCAATGACGGTGGGTTCCCTGATTGCCTGTTCGATTCTTTCTTCGCGCGCGATAGCTCCTCTGTCTCAGGTAGCGGGCATTTTAGGACGCTGGCAGCACACTCGTGTGGCGATGGAAGGCTTAAATCAGTTAATGGCAGCCCCCCAGGAAAGGGAACCCGGTAAGCAGTTTATCCATCGTGAACGTCTCAGCGGGCATTATGATCTACAGAATGTGAAGCTAAGTCATGGGGATAATCCCCCGGTGGTGGATATCAACACCTTGACCATTATGCCCGGCGAACGTGTGGCACTCTTAGGCGGTAACGGTGCGGGGAAATCCACGTTGCTGCGGTTGCTTACAGGCTTACTTGATGGGCAGTCCGGGCGTTTATTATTAGATGGCGTGAATTTGTATCAAATTGACCCCGCAGACAGGCAACGTAACATCGGCTACCTGCCTCAGGATGTTGCCCTCTTTTTCGGCACACTTCGCGAAAATCTCAATCTTGCGAACAACGCCATACAGGACGATGAGATGTTAGAAGCGATCGATGGCGTGGGATTAGGTGAGTTTGTCAGGCAGCATCCGTTGGGTCTTGATATGCCACTTCAGGGCAATTCAAGCCTTTCAGGCGGGCAACGTCAGGCGGTAGGCCTTGCCCGTATCATCCTGCAAGATCCAGCCATCTTATTACTTGATGAACCCACCGCGGCGCTGGACCAAAACAGTGAAAACCAGGCCATTATGTTTTTACAACAATGGTTGGGAAAACGAACCTTGATTATCACAACACACAAAAAACAGGTACTTGACCTCGCCGACAGAGCCGTTGTTTTGCGTCACGGGAAAATAATCATGGATGGTAGTCTTTCGCAAGTTGTTCAGGGCAATCAGGTAAATGCCCCGTGCGCCCAACAGGGAGGTCAGCGCTGAAATGAAAACCTCCCGTCTTCGACGCCAATTAGACGATCCGATGCTTGCCACAACACACCCTGTTTATCGTCCCTTGCTGTGGGTTGTGATGAGTGTCGTTTTACTGGCTGTAGCGTGGGCCGCCCTGGCCGAGCTTGATGAAACGACCCGAGGGGAAGGACGGGTTGTGCCTTTTAGCCGTACCCAGAAAATTCAAAGCCTTGAGGGAGGAATTTTAAAAGAACTAATGGTTAAGGAAGGCGATTTGGTTGAGGCCGACCAGCAGCTCTTACGCCTTGATAATACGCATTTTTTAACAAGTTTTCAAGAGTCGGCCAATCATGCTAAAGCTCTGCAAGCCACCATTGCACGTCTTGACGCAGAAGTACTGGAAAAAAAGGAAATTGATTTTCCACACACCATCGATCCCAGGGGCCCGCTGGCACGCTCTGAAAATGAGCTATTCAGATCGCGTCGGGATAAATTAATGGAAAATGCACAAGCAATAGCGCAACAAATTCACCTTGCAAAGCAACAGCTAAACCTCATTCGTCCGCTGGTGACCAAACATGCTGTGAGTCAAATGGAAGCATTAAGACTCAGCCAGGATATCACCACCCTACAGGGGAAATTATCCGAGCTTAAGAACACCTACTCTCAGGATGCCTACACTGAACGCTCGCAAAGAAAGGCCGAACTCAGCGCCCTTGAACCCATAGTGCTACAAAGACGTGACCAGCTGCAGCGAACGGATATAACTTCCCCGGTACGTGGTCGGGTGAATACCATCTTAATCAACACCAGAGGCGGTGTTATCCAGCCAGGTGAACCCATAATGGAAATCACTCCTGTTGAAGACACGTTATTGATTGAGGCCAGGATAAAACCACGCGATGTGGCCTTCCTGGTCCCGGGGATGCCAGCAAGAGTTAAAATTACGGCTTACGATTATTCTATCTACGGCGATTTGCAAGGTACGCTTGAGCAAATCAGTGCTGACACTATTGAAGAAGACACCGCTCATGGTAAAGAATCTTTTTACCAGGTATTGATAAAAACTGATGCTAGTCAGTTAAAACGTGGCGATAAAACACTTCCTATCATTCCGGGAATGGTTGCTGAAGTGGACATTATCAGTGGTAAGCGTAGCGTCCTGAATTATTTACTACGGCCCTTGATTAAAGCGCGGCTGTATTAATACCAAAACTGCTGTTTGGTATTCTCGTATACCATTCTGACAACATAACTCTACATTTTTGTAAAGATTGTCAATAAAACTTGAGTTGGTTGGTGTTGATATTATCCATCATAGCATTAATGTTGAAACCATCGGCTTCAGCCGAGAGTTTTTAGCTCCAGAAAAAACATTGAGCATTCTGTATCTGGAGGATAAATTAGTACGTCAGGCGGTGGTTGTGTGCCAAGCCAAATCTATGTGACCACCTTAAGGGTTTCATGCAATTCAGTCCGGGAGAAACGGTCATTGGCTAAGACGAATAGTGGAAGGGCATGTAAATTATTATAGAGTCCTTCTAACATGAAGAGGCTAAGAGCCAACCTCAATAGGTAACAGGTAATAAGCACTAAGTGAGTCAGGAACTCAGGTCTTTGCAGCAATTTAGTTTCTACAGTCCTTGACTGTCAATCACAGTTGTTTGAAAGTCTATTTTTATCGCCTATTGAGATAGGCTCTAAGTCAGTTTGTGGGGTAAACGCGCGGTGAACTCACCTTGTTGAATTTCCCGCCATTCGGCAACCTCATCACTATCGGACAGTAACTGAAAATGGGGCTCTGCCATGCAATATGCTTCCCGACAACAGCAGCAACAGCACGTCACTCAGTGGAAAAACAGCGGGCTTTCCCGCGCACAATATGCCCGTCAGCATCAGATTTGCACCAAAACCCTTACCCGCTGGATAGCCCGATGGTCTCCCCCTGCACTGCCAGCTTCGGGCCCGCTTATTCCCGCCGTTATCATCCCGGGGCCTTCTCCCGGTACCGCCAGCGTCACCCTGAACCTGAAATGCTGTTCCGTTACCTGCCTGCCCGGTCAACTACCGGCTATCATGGAGGTGCTCAACCTGTGCTGACTCCTGAAACTCTCTGGCTGGCACGCGACCCCGTTGATATGCGTCAGGGTATTGATACCCTGACCCGTCTGGTCGACGCCCGTCTGGCTGTGACCCGGGATACCGGCACCGCCGTAGTCTTCTGCAATAAAGCCCGCTCGCGTATCCGGGTTCTCCAGTGGGACCGGCACGGTGTCTGGCTTTGTACCCGTCGTCTGCATCAGGGCCACTTCACCTGGCCACGGGAGGGCGAAACCACATGGAGCCTCACCGCTGAGCAGTTTGCCTGGCTGACTAAAGGCGTGGACTGACGTCAGGTTGACGGGCACAGCCCGTCGGGCTGGGAAACCTGAGCCACGGGCATTAATCTGCGGATATAGCGTGATTGCTGGTCGTGATTATGCCATGCTCATCGTATGGATATCAGCACATTACCGGTTGAGCAGAGCCCCGACGAACTGCGCCAGATGGCACAGTGGTTACTCGCGGAGCTGACACGTGAACGCGAAAAAAATCAGGCGCTGCAACAAAAAATCCAGTCTCTGGAAGACGCCCTGAAGACCAGTCGTCGCTGGCGATTTGGCCGTAAGAGTGAAACCTTCCGGGGAGAAGAGCGAAGTCTGGCCGAAGAAGATGTTGACGCCGATACGGCCGACCTTGAACAACAGCTGGCCACACTGTTACCGGAAGAGTCTGAAAAATCTCCTGCCTCCCCAAAACGCCAGCCTTTGCCCGCAGAGGTTCCCCGTGAAGAGGTCAGGCTGGACCT
This sequence comes from Mixta mediterraneensis, assembly GCF_030283135.1. Lineage (NCBI taxonomy): Bacteria > Pseudomonadati > Pseudomonadota > Gammaproteobacteria > Enterobacterales > Erwiniaceae > Mixta > Mixta mediterraneensis. The sequence continues at coordinate 53,112 of NZ_JASUAZ010000024.1, forward strand.
GGACTGCCACGACTGCCCTGAGTGTGGTCATATCCTGCGCCCCCTGCGCGATGAGGTCAGCGAACGGCTGGAGTATATCCCGGCCCGGGTGGCGGTACACCGCACGGTGCGCCCGCACTACAGCTGCCCCTGCTGTGAGACAGTCCACGCTGTTCCGTTACCGCCACAACTTATCGAAAAAGGCCAGCCCGGTCCGGGACTGCTGGCTCAGGTCACTATAGCCAAAGCCTGTGACCACCTGCCGCTGTACCGTCAGCAGAAAATATACCTGCGCAGTGGTGTCGATATCCCCTGCAGCACGCTGGGCGGGTGGTTCGGCGCAGTCGGGGGCGCCTTAAAACATCTGGCAGATGCCCTGCGCCAGGATCTACGGCAGCAACCTGTGCTGCAGGCAGACGAAACGCCGTTGCTGCTGCTCAACCCGGAAAAGGGTAAAAGCCAGAAGGGATACCTGTGGGCATATACCAGCGCCAGCGGGTCAGAACGCAGTATCGTGGTGTATGACTGCCAGCCCGGCCGTAGCGGGGAGTATGCCCGTGCGATACTGGCAGGCTGGCAGGGCACGCTGGTCGTGGATGGTTATGCCGGGTACCGTGCCCTGTTCGATGAAGGTGGAGTGAAGGAAGCGGGATGCTGGGCCCATGTGCGGCGTAAGTTCTTCGACCAGTATAAAGCCAGCGGCAGTCCAGTGGCAGCGGAAGCCCTGCAGACAATCCGCGAGCTGTATAAACTGGAGCGACGGATAAAAAAACGTCCCCCGGAACAGCGACGACGATGGCGGCAACGTTATGCCAGACCACGACTGGCGGCTTTTGAAAGCTGGCTACTGATAAAACAGCAGAAGACGGCTCCCAACTCAGGAATACGCAAAGCCATCGACTATGCACTGAAGCGCTGGTCCGCCCTGCTGGCATATCTGGAAGATGCAACCGTAAGCGTCTGGCCACTGCCGCCTGTGATTCTGGTTCCGGGAGCGCTAGCTTAGAGCTCCACCTAATTTAGAAGGAGCTCTATTCATGGACAATGCTGTCGACTGGCGAACGGAATCCCGCACTGTTTATTCCAATGACTTCAAACTTCGCATCGTTGAGCTGGCATCCCAACCTGATGCCAATGTTGCTAAGATCGCCCGCGAAAACGGTGTTGCTCACAACCTCATTTTTAAGTGGCTGCGCATGTGGCAAAACGAGGGGCGGGTATCACGTCGCCTGCCAGCTACCATCACCTCATCTTCAGAGCTGTCACTGCTGCCTGTCGAGATCGTACCTGACCCGGCAATATCAGATACCGGTTCCGGGCAGAGTCCGTTGAACGCTTCCTCCTGTAGTGTGGAGTTCCGCCACGGTAAAATAAGCCTGGAAAATCCTTCGCCGGAGTTGTTTGCAGTGCTGTTGCGTGAGCTGACCGGGAGAAGCCAATGATATCCCTCCCGTCAGGCACCCGTATCTGGCTGGCTGCTGGCGTCACGGATATGCGCAAATCGTTCAATGGCCTGGGTGAGCTGGTACAGCATGCTCTTGATGAGAACCCGTTCTCCGGCCATCTGTTTATCTTCCGTGGCCGCAAGGGGGATACCGTAAAAATCCTCTGGGCGGATGCTGATGGCCTGTGCCTGTTGACCAAACGTCTTGAAGAAGGCCAGTTCATCTGGCCTGCTGTACGCGATGGCAAAATCGCGATCACCCGCTCACAGCTTGCCATGCTCCTCGATAAGCTGGACTGGCGTCAGCCAAAAACAGCACGCCTTAACTCACTGACAATGTTGTAAAAAGAACATGACCGCATTATAAATGAGGTCATGAGTCAGGACTATCTCGCCCGTATCGCCGCGCTGGAAGACGCGCTTCGCCAGAAAGACAGTCAACTCAGCCTCGTTGCAGAGACTGAGTCGTTCCTGCGTTCGGCGCTGGCCCGCGCTGAAGAGAAAATAGAGAACGAAGAGCGCGAAATAGAGCACCTGCGGGCACAGATAGAAAAACTGCGCCGGATGTTGTTCGGTACCCGCTCAGAAAAACTTCGCCAACAGGTTGAAGAGGCCGAAGCCCTGCTGAAACAGCAGGAGCAGCAAAGTGATCGCTACAACGGACGGGAAGACGATCCACTGGTACCTCGCCAGTTGCGGCAATCCCGCCATCGTCGCCCCTTACCGGAAAACCTTCCCCGCGAGATACACCGGCTGGAGCCCGCTGAAACCTGCTGTCCGGAATGCGGCAACGGTATGAAGTACCTCAGTGAAGTCAGCGCGGAGCAGCTGGAACTGGTCTCCAGCGCCCTGAAAGTGATCCGCATGGTCAGGGTGAAAAAGGTCTGCACCCAATGCGACTGCATCGTTGAAGCCCCTGCGCCATCACGGCCCATCGATCGGGGTATCGCGGGGCCGGGTCTGCTGGCCCGGGTGTTAACCGCGAAATACTGTGAACACCTGCCGCTCTATCGCCAGTGCGAAATCTTTGTCCGTCAGGGCGTGGAGCTGAGCCGGGCGCTGCTCTCCAACTGGGTGGATGCCTGCTGCCGGTTAATGGCTCCGCTGGATGAAGACCTTTACCGCTATGTGATGAACTGCCGCAAACTGCACACGGACGATACTCCTGTGCCGGTGCTGGCTCCGGGCAGAAAGAAGACGAAAACCGGGCGCATCTGGACGTATGTGCGCGATGACCGGAACGCAGGAACGTCAGATCCGCCCGCAGCGTGGTTCGCCTTTTCACCGGACCGGCAGGGGAAACACCCTCAGCAGCATCTTCGCCACTATCATGGTGTGCTGCAGGCCGATGCCTTCGCAGGTTACGACAGGTTGTTCAGCGCCGAGCGCGACGGTGGCCCGTTGACAGAAGCCGCATGCTGGGCCCATGCCCGCAGAAAAATCCACGACGTCTATATAAGCTCGCAAACGGCGACAGCAGAGGAAGCCCTGAAACGTATCGGCGAGCTGTACGCGGTAGAAGAGGAAATACGAGGTCTCCCGTCAGCAGAGCGGCTGGCAGTCAGACAATCCCGGAGCAAACCGCTGCTGACATCCCTGCATGAGTGGCTGGTAGAGAAAAGCACGACACTGTCGAAAAAATCCCGGCTGGGCGAGGCGTTTCGCTTATGTGCTCAATCAGTGGGAAGCGCTGTGCTACTACTGCGGTGACGGCCTTGCAGAGCCTGATAACAATGCAGCGGAGCGGGCGTTACGGGCAGTATGCCTGGGTAAAAAGAACTATATCTTCTTCGGCAGCGACCATGGTGGTGAACGTGGAGCCCTGCTGTATGGGCTGATCGGGACTTGCAGGCTCAATGGTATCGATCCGGAAGCCTACCTTCGCTATATCCTGAGTGTACTACCGGAGTGGCCGTCGAACAAAGTGGCAGAACGTCTGCCATGGAACGTAGATCTCACCAATAAGTAGCCGTCAATACGGCACTCACTTTACGCTTACCAACAACCTGACGGAAAAC
>NZ_JASUAZ010000025.1:0-56185 GCF_030283135.1 Mixta mediterraneensis
ACGCCAATGGCCACGTTACTTGATGGAAAACGGGTCTGGGCAGAAAAGAATCTGAACCAGATTTAATCTGACAGACACCTGTATAAATAACCGGTAACTGTCAGATCAGGTCTGAGCTAGTACATTTTAGTTAAGGGAGCGACTACATGCCCTATTTTCGGAACGCCGATTTATGTCGGCCTCTCATTCGCTCTGACCTGACAGGAGGGGACTTACAGACAACACCCCACGCCGGTGCGTTACCCTTAACCTGGACGCTGGAACCCATAGTTAATCATTCTTTGCAGGCGACGTTAGCCGGGGTGAATAACGTCGCGGCAAATTTTTATAATCAACCCTTTTTTTCATCTGATGAACTGTCATGCCTGCCCGAAACTGAAAGTTCAATGACAGAAAGACAGGTATGGCGTGACAGGGATAATTATCGTCTCTTATATGCGCAACAGCAGATCCTTGCCAGGCTCTCGCTGGAAAACCAGCGGTTGGCAACGCGACTCATCGAAAATAATCATTTCCAGCCAGAACTGACATGTGGGCTGGCATTTCTCGCTGCCTGGCGACACTGCCAGCCCGAACTTCTGGAGCAATCAACGAAACAATATTTACTGGCGTACACTTCTGATAACGTAAAAAAAATGACGTTGAAAATAGGGAATGTATGGTTATGCCTTTTGTCAGAGAAAATGGCAGATAAAACGACCTCAGCATTGCTAAAGCAAGTAGTAGAAATTGGTGAGCGTATCCGGAATGTAGTGAAGTTTGCTCATTTTCAGGGTGTTAAGGAAGATCCAAAGCTTGTACTGGAATATCGCTGTTATTATTCCGAATATCAAAAAAAGCGGTTTCAGCTTGAGGCTGAAACGATACCGCCTCCGCAACATTGCCTTTCATGGGATATGAAAGGGAAAATAAAATACGATGCAAAATCCATTGAAAGAATCGGAAATTTTCTTTTAGCAGCATATTCCTGTCCATTTACCAGATTAGAATTAAAGTAGGGAGTTAATAATATGCAGGTGCGCAGTGTTTCCGTTGGTGAAATGCAACCCAGTATCGAACAACAACCGTCCGCTGATCTTATGGATAGTTTACCATTAACGGGTATGACAAACAGTTCTGAAAATTTTTGCGATCTTAGCGTATTAATATCGCGTGCGGCGAGTAAAGGGGATATGGCCTTCCGTTCTGAATTTGGAAAGCAGGCTTCTGAGAAATTACTAGGCGATCTGGTAGATGTGTATAAAGCAACATTACCCGTATACGAGCAGGCACTGGCGGGCTGTCAGTTAACCGGAGAGGCTACTGCAATTTATCTTGTCGGAACGTATCTGACTAAAAATAATATGCCCGGAAGTGTGTTGGACGAATTTACTACATTAAAAGAAGCATGGCTTAGTGTTGTTAAAAAAGGAATCGATAAAAAGGTGAATTTCACCACGAAAACATACACGCCAGGAAAACATAATAAAATTATTGATGAGTATAAAAAGACACTGAACGATATAGGGGAGTTCTTAATAAAATTAGACAAAACCCAGCATATATTGTCTGAGGTAAGCAATCAAATTAAGGATGAAGTTTATGAATTATATAGAGATAAATTTAAATCACAGGGGATTAACCAAATCCCGGATGATTTTTTGCATAATAAACCGTTAAATGCTGCTAATCAGATGCGCGATATTGTCAAGAGTGGAGCGTCTAATCGCGGCTACGAATTTATGCAAACTCTGGTACATTCGAACCAAACTAAACTCGATTACCCGGTATACACCCGAAAAGCCCAGCAGAAGACTGCTACACCTGAGCAACCAGCTACACCGATTCCCCATTCATCAGGTCCAGGCACAAAAGATAATGACAATGTAGTTGTTAAGGTTAACGGTCAGCCTGTCTCAAAACTTCCCGGTAATATTGAAATCACTGTGAGTCCGCATATAGAAAATCACGTTATAGTTCCAGAACTGCAAAAGCTGTTAAGCGATTGTCTGCGAAGTATTCAGGGACAAAACAGGCCAGTCGGGGGGGCGGGTTATTTCTCAGCGGCTAATGTCGCAACAACCACGCCGTCCGGGCAATATTTTTCAGAGAGTGCCACTAATAATCAACCTGAGCCGTTTAACGGCAAGAGCTCTACCGGGATCGAGATGAAGTCGGTGTCTACTCAAACGATAGACAGCACAATAAATGGGCCAGAAGCCAGCCAGTTTGAAACCAGTCAGTTAAACACGCTAGCTAACCAGATAAAGGATCGCGGGTTTGATCACACAAGAAGGAGCTCGGTTAGCAGTTCGCTGAGCGGGACAGGATCCAGTCATAGTGCTGCTCCTGATGTGAATGAAATGGCCGCACTGTTTGCTAAGCATTCTGTCATAATCGATTTTGAATCGATTGTCAGACAATTTAACCAGAACATGCACACTTATACCCGGGGAAATTATACACCTGAAGAATCCTCGAACGTCTTGATAAAAGGCATTATTAGCCATCTCTACCCGGTTTCGGATAGTATCCTCCCGTCTGATACCCTGTCTGATATCCATCAGTTCAGCGAAATACGGAGGCAGCTCTGTGATATGTATGAAGAACTGGAAAACGCTGGTGAGGAGCAAAGATACGTCAGAGAGGTGGTGTTAGATATACTGGATGCGTTAAAAAACCAGCCTTGCTATGAGAATGGAATTACAAGATTTGCGCAATTGTTAACTCCCAGTAAACATCTTGACGGAGATATTATACAGCGATTGCAGGCATTGATTTCAGGTAAAGAGAATATCCCACAGCAAAATAATATAATTGCACAGCAAAAGAACACCACGCCCCAGCCGGTAATAAAATCAGACAATGATGAGCTTTCAGATGAACTTATTCGCAGCATAGCTAACCGGATGATTCGGGCTGATGGTGCTTATAATTCGGATGTCGGTGATATTTTTGTATATATACTGCCCAAGTCCAGAGTATGGCCAAAAAATATAAATATCGGCATAGTGGATGAATATAATAATATGTCAATTTTCCCACCGGAAACCGCTGGGGATAAAGATAAAAAAACCATTAAGTTACAGCACAGCGGAAATGGACAGAATCCCCATTATAACCTCTATGGACCGATGGATGAAATCATTGCTATCCCTGGTGACGGAAACTGCTTTTTCCATGCTCTTGTCGAAGGGTTAGCATTATATGGTTATAAAATTGATATGCAGACGCTACGTAACAGCGCGGCAGATGAATTTATTGAGCATCCAGAGGAATATAAAAATTGGCTAGACATAAAGAAACTCACAGAAAAACTGAATACGCACGATACCGTTGAATACGGTGCCGCAGGCAAGGTTTCGCCGCAACCCATTTTTGCGAAAAAACAGCCAGCTAATGAGTTGGCAACTTTGTCTGCATTGCATGCTAAAAGGGGAGTAGAAAAGGAAGAGAAAGAAAAAGTTACTGAAAATAACATGCAGACTATCGCTCAGCCAAATATTTCGCCGTCTAACGGGCAGGCTGAAAATAGCATGAAAACAGTTGTAGACGAATTCGTCAAAAGTAATGTCAGACTCAATTTTATTCCTGCAGCAGAATCCTGGCGTCAGGCCCACGATCTTTATGGCAAAAAAAATAAAGAAACTGCCTATGCTGATCTATTAACAACCCTTGTTAAAACCTTTAACGCGCCAACTTTTTATAATCCTTCTGTACGCCAGACCCTCAAAGAATTATATATAGCTGCGGATAGTCACAGTACGGGCCAACGGAGGGCGGAAGAAAAGGTTCTAAATTTGCTAAGTGAGTTTCATGCTCATCAAAAATACAAAGAAGTAGTTGAACGTTTTGCTGTACGGGTTATTGCGGCAAATAATTTGCCGGAAGATAAAGCTCAAGCCTTTAAGAATCTACTACCCGCCTATGCCACTGAAGGCATGACAAAAACGAAAGCGGCCACCGATCACGTGATTCTGTCTCAGCAAGGGCTGAGAATATCCAGGCATGCACTGCTGGAAAAGGCATTAAGCGATGGCAAATAGCAGCAGAGGAAAATCATAAACATGACATGTAATAGTCGACACGACTTGCAAAACTGTCTTATTGCAGCGATTGGTAAAGTAAAGTCAATACCAACCGTTAAAATAAATGCAGGAAGCGACTTGGTGTATGACCTTAATATGGACTCTCTTGAGATGCAGGAGATGATTATTATACTGGAAGAAGATTATGCAATAGTCATTCAGGAAAATGATCTGTCAGGTGTACGTACAATTCACCATTTGGTCGAACGCTGGCACCAGCGTCATGGTATTTTGTCATCTTTAGCTGCCAGGTAGTTTTAACGCCCCTCTGTCAGGAAAGCAGAGGGACCTCGTTTAGACGCATATTATTAGTTCATCATATACCTGGGAAGCCAGCTTGTTCATGCTGAGCACGCCAGCTTGTTCATGCCTGAGCACTGAGCCTCATCACAGCTTGTGTTATAGGGAGCAGGCGGTATTTATGATGGTTAAATGCCGGGATCGTAGAAAGGTTATGGACAATTTTTATTAAGAAATTTATAGCAGTCCATCATCCTGCCGATGAGAAGTGATTTTTATTGACGTGTTATTCTCTCAACTTACGCCTCTTTGCACTCATCATTATTATCAGCAGACTGGCAGTAGCGTTCGAGGGTTTCTTTAAGCTGATTGAGAGAATGGATACTGTTGATATGGCAGGCCTCATAAATATCGTGCTGGTTTAAAATTTCTTCCAGTGCATTTTTGCCAAGCGTAGTGGAGAGGGCAGATATATCGCAGCTCCAGATAACGTTAAAATGCTCAAGGGTGATGAGTGATGTCTGAATAAATCTGATTTCAACGTTTAATCCCGCTTCGGCAAAAAGGCGCTGTAAACGAGCAGTAGCAGCTCGATGCTGAGCGGGCAGTGTGAGAATAAGTTTATCGCTTTCCGGTGAAATAGTATGTAATTCACCCAGCCATTTTTCCAGTAAGCAACAAATTACCTCATCCTCAGAAAAGAAGTCCTTCAGTTGTTGCTCCAGATAACGGGTTGCTTGCGAGATAATCGTTTCCGCTAACATTTCACTCGCACTGAGATAACACATAAGGTCCTGGATACTGCACATTATCCCCTGTTCGAAGCCGCTAAGGTAGGCGCGAGAATAAATGGCATCGCTTTCATGATTGGCCTTACGCACAATATCACGAGCGCAGGCTTTAGCCTGTTCGTTCAATGAATGGTAACGTTTAGCCGTTGCAACAACCTCATGTGGGATCCGTGGAGATGGTGTTTTAACGCCGGGTATTAACGTGATTTTTTTATACATACAGCATCGCCTGTTGAACTGCAGCAAAAGCCAGTGGAAATGCCCGTTCATCGGCCTGTGTTTCGCAGTTAAAATGATTAGGGAAAATGAAACGCAGCCGAAGGAGGTAATCTGCTGCGAGTATCTGGCTGGCGGCGCTAAACAGTATCTGCGCGCCATATTCAAGTATCTGCTCCTGACTTGTTGCCTCTAATGTCATGCGGGAGGGTAAACAGAGCGGACTGGAAAAAAAGGAACGTTGACGCGGACTGAGGCGCTGTATAAAAACAGGCGACTGCATAAGGCTGGCCGCAGTGCATTTTAAACCCAGCAGCCAGGCTACTTCATGTAACTGATGCCAGTTCTTAAGCAATAGCCAGCCGGCAGAAGAAATACTCTCTGTTCGCGGGGCGAATACAGTGGAGCAGTAATGATTAATCAGCAAATAATTAATTACATTGTCAGGCAATCGATCGCGACAGTTTGCTGTTGATGTTAGCCGCAGTAGCCATGATGAATCGTAATAACTGGCCGGATTATAGAGTATGTTCATCACTATTAAAGTATTATTCACATCTGTCTTCTGTTGCTTTTTTGTATGAAAAAATGCTGTCAGTTTATCCTCTGATTAGAAATAAACTGACAGGCTGTTATAGTTAACTTAAGTCCATAATAAACTAAAGCGATTATGTTATTTACTTTCTGTAGAGGTTTTTTTATTAAAGAAACGCACCGAATAATGTTTTTTCTTTATCTGAATTAGCAGCAATCCTACCAGTAGCACCAGAATACCACCAAGCAGACAGCCGATTACGCCATATACATCCGATAAGAAGCCATTGTCCGAACGCGTGATTCTGACGGGCTCACTTTGTTCAAACATGATGACAGAAATATCTTCATAACTGATGTCAGGAACACTGTTTTTAATGAGTCTTTTTATTTTTGATGTATATTCATCTTCATTTAATTTTCCGCGAAAAATAATAAAAACGGAAGCGGAGTTAATATTATTTTCCTTTTCCAAAGGATAGCTAAGATGAACCCGGGCCGAACTTACTTGCTCAAGTTGTCTGAGCGTTTGTCCTAAGCGTTGCTCTATTGCTGAAATTAATCGCGCTTTTTCCCCCAGCGGGGTGGTGATCATCGCATCTGCAGGAAACTGTTGCGCAATTTCAATATTATCGGCTGAGGGGAGATTATAGCTAATCAATAGTTCTGTTGCTTCACTAAGAAACTCCGGATTTACCTGTACAGAGAAACTCTTTTTATCTGATTTTTTTATAGCATCAATATTATGTTTTTCCAGCATGGCGATGATTTCATTCGCCTGACGCTCAGATAGCTGACTAATAAGTTCATTATTACAACCTGACAGTAAAAAAACCATCATCACCAGTAATAAGACGGAGCCAAGTTTTCTGATCATGTTTTTATTAATGTTTCAATAGCAGAGACGCCTTTGCGTACCAGGGTACTGCACAGGTTGGTCTCCAGTGTATAAACAGCCAGTTTTTTTTGCCACTCTACCAGTTGTGCAGGATCAGACGCCACGCCAGGGTCGTTGAGCGCAGCATAAATTTGATCGCGCATCTGCTGACTTTCAACGGCTTTGCTGGCAATAGCATTACCGAGACGTTCGTCCAGCGAAACCAGAGGAGATTCAGTAGAAAGCTCTCGCAAGCTGCCTGAACGGTTAACTGCATTAACCGCCTGAATAAGCGGTATTGTACCATTACTCATATTACCCCCCGATTAAACGTATTATTTGAAATTAGCAACAATTGACTGATCAATATCACGGAACGCTTTTACTACGTTGGATTGCGCATTGCGATACATCGTATAAGAAGCAAGTGCAGCCTGATAGTTGGCCAGTAATTCAGGTTTAGTGGGGTTCTCTTGTAATTCTTGAAGTGCCCTTGCCATTTTCTCATTCAATGTCTCCACTCCCTTGTTAAAAGAACCTGAGAGTTGTTCCAGATAGCGGTCATCACCTATATCCGCTGGTGATAAAATTTCATCACGACTGAGATTCATAGTGTATTCCTTTGATTAGCGTTTATGGTTATATCTGAATATAACCAGTGATTTCCGGGGGTAAGAATATATCCATTCTGCCCAGTTTTGAGCGATTGATCGCGCAGAGGATCTTCATTCAATACCATGATGAATTTAATGTATTCATCTCCATATTGTTGATAAAATTCATTTATCTGACGCCGAAATGCCAGCATATGACTGTCATCAATGTCGCCGCGAATAATGTAATTAATGTACTGGCCGCCATTGTCACGCTGGCTAATTAAGCCAGACGATGTAATGATCTCTTCAGCTTTTGTTTGTAATTCTTTATCTGATTTTCTACGGATATTTATGCTGTTAGCCCAGCCAGCTTCTTGATGCAATATTGTATTAAGAATATTATTGCTGGATTGATTATCAGGCCAGCGCTCACGGCTGATCGTAATCGTTATATTCGCATCATCAGTTAGCTGGACGTTAAAAAATGGCACGCTTTTTTGCCGTAATGCAGACTTAATATTCTCAACTATCTTATCTGTGTAAACAATCTCCACCTTTTCATCAAGCAGGTGCTGTTTACGTAGCGCATTATATACCCAGCTTTTCTTCTGAGCGTTATCAACGATAATGTAATAACGGTTATTTGACATTTTAACAATCGTAGGTGCCACTTCCTTCAGTACTTCATACAGTGATGTTGTACGATCACGGTGACTGACGGAATAACCAATAGATGCACCTATTATTGCCAGTACAACTATTGCTGCTATAGCAACTAACATCCAGCGCTTGCACCCCGAAAGCAGCGATGAACGTTTAGTTTCGTTTCCTTCCATATTCTGTTGTTCGGCAGCAATATTATTGGATGCGTAATTAAGTACCCTGTCGCTCCAGGTGGTTGAGACGTTTTTAATCGCCAGCGTCATACAACCAATAGTAACCGGCTCATTAAAGGCAACGGGAATGTCTTCACTTTCACATGCACCGCTATTTTCTGTTGTTATCGTTGCCAGCCGTTGTGCAAGGATCGAGCTGTTATTCTCACTTAATGGATTTTCTTCGATAAATTCCAGAGCGTCGCCACCAGTCCGGGTTGAGCTGTTAGAAAAACGCAAGATAAAACGTTCTTCCATATTGCGTGGTGCGGGAATAAAAATACTGTTGTCTGCATGCAAATACGCATCAGTAAAGTTATTTTTCTGTGACTGTGTAGGAAATTTATCCGTATCAGCAAAACAGATATAGAGCAACTCTGCTTCCGGTAACGTCAGATCAACTCCATACATAGGCCCGGAGAGAATCCTTAAGGTGTATCTTTCAGCAGCAATATACATATAAGGTAAAAATAAAAGTTATCTGTCTGATATGAATGAACCGCAATGGTAAATAAGGTGTATCTGAGAAAATATAAAATTTCATTTATTTAGTAACGCAAAGGAAATAAACATTTATTTATAGGTCTGTAAGTTAACCTGTCTTTATGATGGAGCATATTAGGTGAAGGATTAATGAAATGATTCCGGTTGGCAAAATGATTAGCAAGAAAGTGGGGAAGTCAATCCCTACGGCTATTTTATTGCTTATGGTTTTTATGCAATATGGATGTGTTAACCATCATAATGTTGAGAATAAGGAAGCATCCTATACGCTTGCAGAATATCAGGACATGCGTGGTTTAAAAAGAAGAATGGTACTTTGTGCTACGCAATATATGTTGATGCAGCAGCAAAGTGAAATGACATTAGGTTACAGGATTTATGATCAACGCATTCGTTATGAAACGACTGATAATGGGTTAAGTGATTATATGCTCGCTTGTTCCGGCATCATCACTTTTCTACCGCAGAATGATAGCGGAGTAATTGAAATAGCAGGCAGATAAGTTCATTCAGGAGTAGCGATATGTCTGAAGAAAACAATGAATGGACAGCGTGCGATAATGAGGTTGTGTCTTTAACACCTGACACATGTTGCTTGCTGGATTACCAGGGAAAGCGGGAATATCCGCCAGATACTCATATCATCGTAATGAACATCTGGCATTGTGCACAAACAGAACAGTCGATAGATATACTTTATACCACGCACAATAGTCATTTTTGTTTGCCATCAGCAGGCCGGTATCGCATACAAACTATTTATTCTTTAAGCGAAATGCTGGCATTTTTCGATGAAAGTCGCAGCCAGTTGCCTGATCTACCCGCAAAAGCAGGAAATTACTATAATTTACTTTTAGCAGAACAGGGCACAAGATGTTGGTTTACGTTAATGTACCTCTCTCATCGCTCTAATAGCGATTTTGTCAGATTTTGCGAATTTCTCCGAAAAAACGAGGCTTACTGGCTGGTGCGCTATTTATTACCGCATCGTTGCTCTCCTGAGAAAATCATTAAATTAAGTAAAGAATATGGTTTTTCTTATTCTTATTTTCGCCGCGTAGTACACCAGTTTTTTGGCATGACAGCCAAGCAGAAATTGCTGTCATGGCGTATATCTCAAACTGTGTTAGATATTATCGACGGAAAAGGAAAAATCACTGACATTGCGTTACAAAATGGTTTTTCATCTTCATCCCATGCTTCTACAACCATAAAAAAACAGCTGGGGTTAAAACCGCTGGCTATAAGAAACATCAGAAATTCTATTCGATGATAACATGAGATTAGATAATGAATGATAATGCTGATGATTTTTTTGATTATAACGTTTTCAGTTTTTACGATGATGTTTTTATTGAGAAATATGCGTTGCTTTCAGCTATGTGGACAAAATTAGCGCATATAGGGCAATGTAAAATCCATATTTCACAAGGTGAAGTTTTTTTTAGAGTATTTAGTGATGAAAAAGGGCGTTGCCATGCGATCCGCTCTTATATGGAATCAAACCTACATGTTTTTACATTTGAAAAATAAATCAGTTCTTTTGCTGATTATTATGTTGTTGTCTTCTGGTAAGTTGCAGGCAGAGGCAACCATCACCACATCAGGACAAACGAGTTTACCTGTTGACCGTCCCTCGTCAGCAGTAGAACCTGTCACCAATGGGTTTATCGCCAGGAATAAAAGCGTTGAATATGTATTTAAAGCGCTGTCTGCTGAGATGAAAAAACCTGTTGTTGTCAGCACAAAAGCGAAAAAATACAGCGTAACAGGCAATTTTAATCTGAATCACCCTGCTGAAGTTCTTAGCAGAATAGCTAATGACCTCGGTTTAATATGGTATTACGATGGATCGATTTATTATGTTTATGAAGCAGCTGAAGTAAAAACAGCGATCGTTCACTTTCCTCGCTATAGCTACAATGATTTGATGCTTTTTCTGAAAGAAAATCATCTTTACGATAGCCGTTATCCGGTCAAAATGAATTATCCAGCCAGTACTCTGTACGTGTCTGGACCGCCTAAATATGTTGATATTATCAGTGCTATTGCCAATTTCATGGGTGAAACGCCACATGATGAGCTGAGTAAACAGGTCATTGAAACGATTAAATTACGTCATGCGTTTGTTGATGATCGCGTTTACGACTACCGCGACCGTCAGATAACCGTTAAAGGCATTGCCTCAACCATTAGCGAACTGCTAAATGACAGCACCCTTGCCAGTCGCTCACAGTCGGTTTCAGTTATCAAAGGTGATACGGAAGATAGTAAAAAAAATATTACTGAAACGGGTAGCGTAAGCCACTCAGCATTGGTAAGTACTGGCAGCGCTGATAAAGAGAGTATCAAAATTTTACCTTTTACCACGCGTAACAGTCTGGTGATTAAAGGCACGCGTGCTCAGGTCAATATGATAAAAGATCTGATTGCCAGCCTTGATATACCACGTAAGCAAATCGAACTGTCGTTGTGGATTATTGACATCAATAAATCTGATATCGACGAACTGGGCGTTGACTGGAAAGGGCAGATAGAACTTGGCAGCAATGCGCTGGGCTTGCTGAATACCGGCAGTATTCTTAGCGGACCACAGCAAACCTGGTTTCTGGCCACCATTATGGCGCTGAGTAAGCAGCAAAAAGCAAACGTTGTCTCGCGTCCGGTTCTGTTGGTGCAAGAAAATATGCCTGCGCTGTTTGATAACGCCCGAAGTTTTTATGTCAAGCTGACCGGGGAGCGTGAAGTCGCGTTACAGACCGTAAGTTACGGTACAACTATTAATGTCACTCCGATGATTTCAGATGACAATCGAATTGTCGAAATGAGTCTGAATATTATGGATGGCAGCACATTAAATGATGGCAAAGGTAATGTCGAACAGGTTGATAATTTACCCGTAGTCGGCAATACCACCATAAGTACTGTTGCGCGCGTTAATGAAGGGCAGAGTTTGCTGATTGGGGGTTATACCCGTGATCAGCTTCAGGTCGGTAATAGCAAAATACCTTTCCTGGGAGATATACCTGTGCTTGGCTACCTGTTTAAAGGAAAAAGCAGCGGCGTTCATAAGTCAGTGCGACTTTTTTTGATTCAGCCTCGCGTATTAACTGATAATAATCAGTCAGATACGTCTACAGATGGTTATATCAATGAAGGGTGGGATGCGGTAAAGCATTACGCTGAAACAAATAGCCGCATTAATCGTGATGCGTTAATTAACCGCTAATGGGGACGATATGAAACCGGACATTACTATTCGTCAATCGTTACCGGTTAATAACGATCTTATTGAGAATCTGCAAGCCATGCAGGATAAGGCAGAGGTGAAGATCACTTATTCCACCGCCTCGTCCGTTGCTATGTCGATGGCAGATGATATGGCGGCTCTGCTTAGCGCCTTTTTGCAAAATCGTGTTCCGGGGAAAAAAGATTCCGAGCTTCCTCCATCGGTTAATAAAGCTTGTGAAGCGATCCTGGCGCCTGAGCGACAGTCTGCGATAAGTAAAATTCGTGCTTTTGCTCTTTCAGCGGGAATGAATAGCAGAACTTTCCTGGCATTCCTTAAGCAGCAGTTTCCCGATGCGATGCAGATTGCTCTGCTGCTACAGGCAATGATTCGGCAAAAGAGGCTGAAAAATCATGATGAAGATGAGATGCCTGATGTACCGCTATCATTGCTTGAAGATACGCTCAAACTTCTGCTGCAGGGGCCTGAAAAAAAAGGATTACGTGCAGGACTCAACACGGAAGTACAAACGCGTCAATATTCTTCGTTGCTGCAACAGGACGAGAAAAAGCTGCGTAAAATGTATTATGAATTTATATCCCTGAACCAGACGCCGATTATTATTTATCAGGAAATGTATAACACCTTTGGTGCGGATAAAATTAAATTGGGACTTGAGTATTTTACGTTAGCATTACATTCCGATATTAACAGCCATGATCCTTCCTGTTCGAAGGATGAGTTTGGACGCCTGCTTGAAGCTAATTATCGATTAAGTATTCTCAAATCAGCCAGTGAAACATTCATTAACCGGATGAGATATTGTGAATTTTTGAGCCACTTGGGGAATGGCTACAAGAAAATACTGAGTGAGTTATTTATTAATCTGGTTTATGAGCCAGAAAAGATTGCGCAACATACGCAGGAGTTTATAAAAAAATATCTCAGGTTTCAGATTAATGCTGACAAGGTGGCTTTTATTCAGCTCCTCAAGTCAATTATTTCTCACTTTCCTTCCCAGGTGTTTGCTGATGAATTAACAGAAGGTGAGAGATTAAAAAATGACCTTGATCGGTGTTTGCTGGACATGCTGGATCAATTGATTCGTATTAGTGAAGGCTGGAAAGATTATGATTAAGGATAATATTAAAGAATATTTTTCTGACCAGCTCGAAGCGCTCGCTGATGGCGGAGAAATTATTATTGAACAGGAGGGAATTTGTACACGTGTGGTAAAGATGGCTGATTATACCGTCTCACTGACCAGGCTAGATATTTATCCCTCGCGTCTGGCCAGCCTTTTGTACGCCTTGCAGGATAGTATTCAGGATGATGAGCATTTCATTCTTAACGCTAATGAAATTATGTATGTGCTTTATCTTGAAGAAGTATGCCTGGATAACCTAACCACCAGAATTAAAAGTATATATAAATATTGTGCAGCACACTAATTCAGGAAAAACTATTATGCTACAGCGCATCTCTCAGCGCCCTGAACTTTTTATCGTCGTACTGATGGTAACAATTCTTGCTATGTTGATTATTCCTTTACCAACATGGCTGATTGATTTTCTTCTGGCAGTCAATATTATTTTTTCAGTGCTTATATTTATCGGAACCTTTTATATCCAGAAGATTCTTGATTTTTCATCGCTCCCATCCTTATTATTGATCACTACGCTTTTCCGACTGGCTTTATCAATCAGCACCAGCAGAATGATTCTGATACAAGCGGATGCGGGACATATTATCACCACCTTTGGTAATTTTGTTATTTCTGGCGACATTATTATCGGCTTGATTATTTTTGCAATCATTACGCTTTTTCAGTTCATTGTTATCACTAAAGGTTCTGAGCGGGTAGCGGAAGTTTGCGCACGATTCTCACTGGATGCTATGCCGGGCAAACAGATGAGTATTGATGCCGACCTGAAAGCGGGCTCGCTTGATGCTGAGACAGCGAAAAAAAATCGCTTATCACTTGAAAAAGAGAGTCAGCTATACGGTGCGCTTGATGGGACAATGAAGTTTATTAAAGGAGATGCAATTGCCAGTATTGTCATTATCTTTGTTAACTTTATTGGAGGAATATCAATCGGCATGGGCCGTCATAATATGGACTTTTCCCATGCCACCGAAGTTTATACCATCCTTACTATCGGCGATGCTCTGGTGGCGCAGATACCAGCCTTGTTGATCTCTATTGGTACAGGTTTTGTTGTTACCCGAGTAAGTGAAGACGGAAAAAATTTGGGTGAAAATATTATTGAACAAATTTTTCGTCGTGATTTTGTTTTGCTGGTAACGGCACTGATCTCTTTGCTTATTGGACTATTACCGGGTTTCCCTACCGTTGTTTTTGCCGGGATCTCACTGCTGATTTTTGCGCTATGTTTTTCGCGCAGACTGAAAGCAGACAAAGCAGAAAAGGCGACTGGGGATGAAGACAGTAAGGAATATGGTGGTTTTTATCAGCAAAGTGAAACTGATGAAGCCAGCCTGCATGATGTCATTCCTGAAACCATTCCATTAATGCTGCTGGTTCCACAACAGAGCGAAGCCGGGCCAGCGCTGAAAAATTTATCTTTACGACTAAAAAAAGATTTCTTCATTAATTTTGGTATTCATCTTCCTGAAATTCGTATTCTGACCAAACCAAATATGTCTCCGGATACCGCGTTGCTTCTGATTAACGAAGTCGCTGCTGGCGAGCTTCCTGTTGTATTTGATCACTGTAAAGTCTTGTACTGGAATGAAGCATTGTCCCTCTGTGATATTAATATTAAAGTGCTTAATGAAGGGAATAAATCTTTTCAATGGATTTCTAAACGGGACAGTGAGCAAGTAAACCTGCCAAATGTCATCTTGCGTGACTGGGAGCACGAACTCAGTCTGTCATTCCAGTCAGCAGTTGCCTTTAATATCGCTGAGTTTTTTGGCATCCAGGAAATGAAGCATATCCTGGATAAAATGGAAGCTAATTACCCTGAATTATTAAAAGAAGTTTACCGTCATATGACGGTTCAAAGGATCACGGAAGTATTGCACAGGCTGATTAAAGAAAAAATTTCCGTGCGCAATATGAAGGTGGTTATGGAGGCCCTTGCTTTTTGGGGCGGTAAAGAGCGCGATACCATTATGCTGGTTGAACATGTTCGTGCTGCTATGGCGCGCTATATTTCTGATAAATTCGCGGTGAATAATAAAATATCAGCCTTTGTTTTGTCACCAGAAGTTGAGAAGCGTATTCGTAGAGGAATCCGTAACACCTCAACCGGTAGCTTCATCAACCTTGAACCGGAAGACAGTGAATTTATCCATCAGGCATTCCAGGAAAATCTGGCTTCGAGTTTGTGGTCACTGAAAGATATTGTCTTGCTGACAGCCGTAGATATTCGGCGTTATACCAAACGACTTATCGAAAATGACTTTACAGAACTTGAAGTGCTTTCCTTCGGAGAAATTTCTAATACTGTAAAAGTTAACGTTATACATACCGTATAAACAAGATGGTGAAAATCAATGAACATTGAGCTGGTGCCACTTTTAAAAGAAGCTTTAGACATTCTTGCCTGTGATTCCTCTATCATTGGAAATATAGATCACCACTCAACCATCGAGTTGGGGTTAGAAGGCTTTCCTAATCTGCTCATAACGCAGCTTGATGACGACGTCGTACTATGGAGCAAATTAGTCGATTATCATCAACAAAAGTTACTGGCTGGTGCAGAGCAGCTTATTGAGCCATTAACCAGAATTTATGAATGGACTAAATATGGTCAGATCCAGCTAATAGAGAACGACCATCTCTTTGAACTCAGGGCACCGTTACATGAGCGGGTGCTACAGGATAGCCAGGAATTCGCCGTTGCGCTGGTCGATTTTTTCCGCTTGCTGCAGCTTTTTTATCAGACTTTACAATGATGAATGTACTCAGTTTAACGGACTTTTTCCGAAACAGTGCCAAAATTACTGGCGTGAAAGGATCGATTATTACAGCACCGCTCAGACACTCTTTTATTGGCGAGCAGTGCCATCTTTACCCCTGTTTACAGGGAAGTGAGGTGATTGCCAGCGCAGAAACCATCGCCTTTGATCATCGCGGTGCAGTGCTTTGTCTGCTCGGCGAAACGAGTGGCATTTCAACTTCTGACATTGTTGTCCCACAAGGGAGCACCTTCTCTGTGGCTTTATCACCGGCGTTACTGGGTACGGTCATAAACGCACAGGGAGAGGTGCGGCAATATATTAGTAAAGACAGACCGGTGGAGAAGATGACTGGCTCGCAGTCATGGTCTATCAATCGAACGCCCCCGGATATTGATCAGCGGGCACCGGTGCGAGACATCTTTGTCACCGGTATCCGGGCTATTGATGGACTGCTGAGTTGTGGGATAGGGCAACGCACAGGAATATTCGCAGCGGCTGGCGCAGGTAAAACAACGCTGATGAGTATGATACTGAAGTATTCTCAGGCCGATGTGTATGTCATCGGCCTGGTCGGCGAAAGGGGCCGGGAAGTCACGGAATTTTTGCTAACCGGTATTCCGCAGGAGAAACGTGACAAAACGATTGTGGTGTATTCCACTTCAGACAGTCCGGCTGTTGAACGACGCAATGCTGCGTTGCTGGCGACGACCATTGCGGAATACTTTCGTGATGCTGGTCACCATGTAGTGTTAATGATCGATTCAATGACACGTTATGCCCGCGCGTTGCGTGATGTGGCACTTTCTGCCGGGGAAGTTCCGGCCAGAAGAGGCTTCCCCGCGTCGGTATTCGATGATCTACCGCGCATTCTTGAAAGAAGCGGAAATACCCAACACGGCTGCATTACGGCGTTTTATACCGTGCTGCTGGAAGAGGAAGATGATGTTGATCCAATTGGCGATGAAATACGCTCGATTATCGATGGACATATCTGCCTTTCACGAAAGTTGGCTGACAAGGGGCATTATCCGGCGATTGATGTGTTGCGAAGCGTCAGTCGTCTGGCAACAGCGGTGGCAGATAGCGAAACGCTGCGGGCGGCAGCCAGTGTCAGGGAGGCATTGGCTCGTCTGGAAGAACTACAGCTCATGATTGAACTGGGTGAGTATCAGGCTGGAGAAAACGCTGCTACTGATGTAGTGATTGGTAAAAAAGAGAAGATAATGGCTTTTTTACGCCAGTCAGAACAGTACGGTTCATCTTTGCATGAAACAAAGGATATGCTCCGTGCCATACAATAAAATTCATAATTTATATCATCTTTACCATGACCAGGTGCAGTTAAAGAAAAATGCCTGTGACCAAAAAATAAATCAGCTGAAAAGTGAGATCGCTGAATATAAAGAGCGGCAATCCACTTTGTCCCTGTCAATATCCAGTCAATGGCAAAAGGTAGCCGGTCAGTCCTTATCGCGAGAAGCTATTTTCGTGATGAAAAGAAAAGAGTCTTTATTAATGGCGCGCTATAACCGTATCGAATTGATACTTGAGGAGTTAACTGAAGCGATAAAGTCTGTTGAAGACCAGAGGCAACAACTTAATTATCAGAAAATCAGTTATGCGAAGAAAAAAGAAAAATGGGCACTGCTGAATAAGCGTGTGAGGAAAATCCGGAAGAGTAAGAATATCAACCGGGAAGAACAGCAAGCTAATGAGAACATAATATGCAAAGTGGAATTATTCTCGCAGCGTTCAAAAGCCCAGCCTTAAACGTTAATGATAATACCGGGAATGAAAAATTATCGCTTGATCAGCGAATGAAGCTGGCAGAAAAAGAGCAACACGAAAAGTGGAACCGCACTGATATCGCGATTTCACCCCACTTATTATCGTCGCAGGATGCTCCGCAGCTCCAGCTAACATTACATTCTGGACGCATAAATACAGCCTGCAGTGAGCAGCCCAAAAACAACTGCTTAGCGACTCCAGCGTCTGGTAGCGAAAAAAATATAGCAGCATCCCATCGGCAGGCCCAGAGCTTGCCTTCTCAGCAGCGGCAAATGGCCAAAGACGCAATAGCCAAAAGCGCAGTAACCGGGCAGCGCCTGGCACCAGCGGGATCCCGAGAAAATATCGACAGAATATCACTATCTAGTGTCGGCAAAAGCACAGTTTCCCGCGAAATAAAAGTAGGAGAAGGGCATCCGATGAGCTGTGGGAAACAGACTTTAACTCCTGCTGGTACCGGTAATTACGCTGATATGTCCGATAAAAAGAGAGTTGTCGAAGCGGATCTGCACGAAACTACGCGAACCAAGGCAAAGGAAAAGCAGGAAGAGAAAGCGGTTTATCACGCTATGCGCCCTGCCGCTCCGGAATGGCACAGTACCGATTCAGCGGAAGAAACCCTTTCTGAAATGCAAAAGCCATCAGAAACGGTTAAAGCAATCAGAGACGCTTACCTTCAAATCAGGTCAACTGCCGACCAGGGCACCGAGATTTTATGGCGATTTAATATAAAGAACAGCAACGCCGATCACTCTGCCCGGGTGGTGATTACGCATGGAAATTACGGTAACAATGCGGTTTATGCCATTACGCCTTCTAACAGGCAGGTTCAGCGCATGCTGGAACAGCACAAATCACAGAAAGAGGTTGTTATCACGCCTGCAGATAAGCGGCTATGTCAGGAACGAAGCCGCGATGATTATTTCGATGAAACAGAGGACAGGTAATGCAATCATTGCAGCTGCCAGTTAGAAACGCCAGAAAACAGGCGATTATTCAGTATGGTGGCCTGACTGATACGCCGGTCATTTTTAAGCAGCCAGATCCAACACAGCGTTATATTCGACTGACCGCTACGGTTGATGAACGTGTCGTGACGTTTTATTGCACTAAGATGGCGTTATTTGACGCCAGCCAGCTTTCTGCCGCTATTTTTCCGCGCGATCTTGTCGATGAAGGGCTGTTGGCAGAACTTGCTGTTGGTTATTTTACGTTGCATAACCATGCCGGACCTTTCTTTACTGCGGCACTGAAGCATATTCAGTGCACGGCAATTGTTACGGGGAAAGAAATAGAGGGCGAACTGGTGAGCTTTGCTGAAGGGCTACATCTGGCATGGTTTCATATATCAGCCCTCGCTTTACCCGCTTACCGCAAAACCGCCGCACCAGTGAACTGGCAGGCATTGAGACTAAAGCTGGATTTACAGTTGGGTTACACCATGCTGCCAGCAGATGAATTATCACAATTAAAACCTGGCGACATCGTATTGATGCAAAACAGCCGGGGAGTCGCCCGAATTGGCCAGAATGAAATTTGTACACTCAGATTAGAAGAGGAAGGTATGTATATCGAACAGTCAGAGGATAATACTAACCAAAGCGATGAGCAGAGCGAAGAGCTGTTTTTGACGGCTGGTTTTACTCTGGACGGGGTGCAGGTAAAAGTCGATTTTATGGTGGGCGAAGAGATAATGACGTTGCAGCAATTACAGCAGTTAACCGCTGGCGACGTTTTATCACTGCGAAAAGATCATCAGGGAACGAGACAGGTTTACCTGAAAGTGCAAAATCAACGCGTTGCTGAAGGCGAACTGGTGCTACTGGACGGGCAGCTGGCGGTCGAAATTACGCAAGTACAAGGCGCGCCAGCGAGCGAATAATTTCAAATGTGGCAGATGAATGATATTTCCCTGATAGGAATATTGGGGCTTGCAACGTTATTGCCATTTATTATTGCGGGTGGAACCTGCTTTATTAAATTCTCAATCGTTTTTTCGCTTATTCGGAACGCTATCGGTTTACAACAGGTGCCCTCAACGATGACGCTTAACGGAATAGCGTTATTACTGACGGCTTTTATTATGATGCCGGTTGCGAATAAGGGATATGACTATTATCGCGAGGAAGGTGTCAGGTTTGATAGCGTGGAGTCGGTTGAAAGTTTCATTAACAATGGGCTAGTGGACTATAAAAAATATCTTTATCAGTTCTCAGATAAAGAATTGCTGTCATTTTTCAATAATATTTACAATCAACGCAGTGACAGTAAAAACAATGATCTTATCGAACAGGAAATACAGTCTGTTGAAAACACATCCATTTTCTCTTTACTGGTAAGTTATGCACTCAGTGAAATAAAAAGCGCTTTCATACTGGGTTTTTATATCTATCTGCCTTTTATCGTTATCGACCTGTTGGTTTCTAATATTCTGCTGGCATTGGGAATGATGATGATGAGCCCGGTAACTATTTCCTTACCAATTAAATTGATACTGTTTGTGGCGATTGATGGCTGGACAAAAGTCGCCACTGGCATAGTGATGCAATACTCATCTTTGTGGAATACGGCAGGGTAATAACATGGAAAATATTTTTTACCTCGGGAACAAAGCATTGTATTTGATACTTCAGCTTTCAGCCGTACCGGTTATGGTTGCCACTGTTGTCGGCTTAGTTATAGCGCTTATTCAGGGCGTAACGCATATTCAGGAGCAAACATTACCATTTGGTATTAAATTACTGGCTGTTTGCAGCTGCCTGTTTTTCACTTCTTCCTGGTTTATCTCGACTTTGAAGGGCTTTTCGCTAGAGGTTCTGAATATGGCGTTCAGAACACCCTGACAGGATTTGACCGATGGGTATTTATAGCGAATTTAATCATAGCATTCTGTTGATTATTATTGGTCTGGCCAGAATATTACCTGCTTTCGTGTTTCTCCCGTGGTTTAACAGTCAGTTAATGGGAGGAATGATTGTCAAAAATGTTATCGTCTGCTTGATTGTACTGGGTCTCTACCCGTTGCTTAATCAGCAATTTGTTGATTTAACGTCACAGCCGGTCATTCCTGTCATCCTTAAAGAACTGGTTATTGGATTGCTTTGTGGCTGCTGCCTTGCCTTGCCATTCTGGACCGCTCTGGCTATTGGTGAAATTATTGATAACCAACGAGGCGCAACCATCAGTAGCACGATGAATCCAGGCGTTGGGGTCGAAACCTCAGTAATGGCTAATTTTATGAATATTTTTTACAGCGCCATTTTTATGCTCAGCGGTGGCATGATCGATTTAGTTAAATTTCTGTACCAGAGCTATATTCTGTATCCGCTTAATATTCCCTTAACCACCAATAAAGAGACGCTTATCAAACTGTCATCGCTGATCGGTGAAATGCTGTTAAAAGCGGTTATTCTCGTAGGTCCGGTATTACTGGCTTTATTTTTGGTTGAGACGGCAACCGGTATATTATCAAGGTTTGCGCCACAGCTTAATGCTTTTTCTGTTGCACTGAGTATAAAAAGTTTTATCGCTTTTACGGTATTACTTATCTATCTTACCCAGATTATGGCACCTCAGCTGGCAGGGCAAGATATTCTATTTTTGCTGCCCGATAGAGCCCGACCATAATGCAGCAAAAAACAGAGAAACCCACGACAAAGAAAAAGAAAGATTCTGCCAAAAAAGGGCAGATATTCTTCAGCCGTGAACTGGTTAACTGGATTATCCTTATCGGCGTCTCTGGCTTTGTTTTTTTGACTATAGACCGCACCGATCTGATGTTTAGCTTTGATTTTTTTAATGCAGATGGGTTTTCCATGCCACTAGGCGATTATATTCGGCTAATATGCTTGAGTTTTTTTAAGCTAATTGCTGGCATCATTGGCGTATCATTAGCACTTACGATTTTGCCGACATTGATTCAAACCCGGTTCCATCTGGCAACAGAGGCAATTCGCATCGATTTTAATAAACTTAATCCTGTTGCTGGTTTCAAGAAAATATTCAGCATGCGCACCTTAAAGGAAGCGATAAAAGTTATCTTATATCTGCTTGGATCGTTGTCTGGTGTGGTGATTTTTACTTATATACATAAGGCTGAAATTTTCAATCTTCCAAACTATGAGCTGGAAAAGTATATTGAAAAATGGCGGGAGCTTATCCCAGTCTTGTTTTTTTATATGTTATTACCCGTATTGTTTGTGGTCGCAATTGATGCCCTGGTTGAATTCTTCATGTATATCAAAGAGCTTATGATGAGCCAACATGAAGTCAAACAGGAACACAAGAATATGGAAGGTAATCCTGAAATAAAGCGCAACCGAAGAAGAGTTCATCAGGAATTGCTTTCGGAGCAGACGAAGGCCGATATAAAAAGCTCAAAATTTATTCTGGCAAACCCAACGCATATAGCTATTGGTATCTATTTTAATGATGAAATCTGCCATTTACCCTTTGTTTCTCTTGTTGAGCAAAATGCAAAAGCAGTGGTAGTGATTCGGTATGCTGAAAAGCATGGGGTACCTGTGATAAGAAACATTCCACTGGCACGCCGAATTTTTAAAACAGCAAAACAATACCAGTTTGTTGAGCAAGACAACATTCTGGAAATCATGCAAATCCTTACCTGGCTGGAGCAGGTTGAACAGCAATGGCAACAGCATGATGTTGACGTTGAAGAAACTGAGCAACCAGGAAACCCGGGCAGTGAGACACAAAAAGATAATAAGGATGAGCATGCTTAAATTAAGAATAAAGCATCCGTGGCAGTGCGGGTATGATAAATTTAAGCTGTTGATCTATGTAATGACAATTCTTACAGGAATGTCTGTTATTCCTGCGGCGCAGGCTAAAAAATGGTGTTTTACTGATACAAACGGTATTACTCAGGTTGCTGATAGTCCACGGCATCGTGGATATAAGAATTGCTCTGCGCAACCTGAATTACCGCAGGCCATCAGAATGCAATTACAACACTATCAGCAGGGGAATCGTATCGTTGTTCCCACCACGAGAAGGCCGAACAGCACGCTTTCCCGGTCAGTCAGGCAGCCTAACCACAAGGATCGCTGGGATAGCATTATCCATAGTTATGCGAAGAAATACCGGGTGGATCCCTTACTTGTGAAAGCAGTTATTGCGGTTGAATCTGATTTTAATCCACAGGCAAAATCACCCGTTGGCGCGATTGGTCTGATGCAAATCATGCCTGAAACGGGAAGGTGGCTGGTTAAGATAATGGGCTTGCCAGAAGAATTCTACGATTTGCACGACCCGGAAAAAAATATTAACCTGGGTGTCTATTTTATCGCCTGGCTGACTGAGCGCTATAATAATGACCTGGAGTTAATTCTGGCTGCTTATAACGCCGGGCCAGGAGGCGTTGCCCGTTATCATAATCATGTTCCTCCTTATAAAGAAACTCAGAAATATATCAGGAAAATAATTAAGCACTGGCAACACTATCAGTATAAAAGTTAGTGCTTCACTGAAAAGCAGAAGAGCCACGCAGAGGCAATTTTTGCAAGTTATGTAAAAAAGCTTATCGCATAATAAATTGATACAACATCATGACATTACACTTAAGCAATAACGCATAAAAAGGACGGGCCTATGGCTGTGGTCATCTCTTCTTCTGTTAATCCCTCGCCCCATACATCTTCTGTGCCGGAGGGTGAATTATTTAATCAACAGCAGTGCGAAACGGAATATACAAATAGAATAAAATTATTTAGCCATGACCTGTTCGATTATTTTTCCGATGTGGATGCTCTGCAACGTAGTGAAGCCGGATTGCAAATCGATGCCTCTCCCGCCCAGGATATGTTAGAGGACGCGCTGAATAATATTCAGGATATGAAAGAGGCGAAAGACAGCCTCAGCAGCTGGGAAATTTATGCTGATGTCGTAAAAAAACTGAATACATTGCAAAGTGACTATATGGATATTTACAGTGAAGTTACTGAGAAATACCAGCAGTTTATGAGTGAATTTAACCAACTAAAAACGAAAATGTCTGACTTAATCACGGCCGGCAAAGATGAAGTTACTATATCTAGGGGCTCAATTTCGGAGTTGCTGACTGATTTTAGAGATAAGTGGAAAACGAAGACCATCCTACTTAAGGTTGATAATGAGGAAGTCGCAAAATACTGGAAAGAACAACTTGGTTTAGATTACCAAAGGGAAGATCAGGGTGGGAGCTTTGTTTTTTTTGTTAATACCAGTCCGGTAGAGGACATGCTGGTCGCGTTATGGGAAAGGCCTAATACTACGGACGTTACTATTTCTGTTTCAATGGCCGCATTTAATGAATGGCAAAACACCATTAACAGCGCAAACAGTACGGTAGAAAGTGATACGCAAGTCGTCAGCCAAAAATATTCTCAGGCGAACACTCTCTTTAATAATCTGGCAAAAATCCTGTCGTCAACAATGGATGCGCTCTACCAGGCAGATAAAGAGTTTCTAAGGAATTGATAAGGGAAACGATAATGACCGCGGTTAAGCCAGCAGATTTAAATACACAGGTTACAGCATATCGTGACGGGGTCGGAGTAGTAACGCCGCTTGAACAGCGTTATGCGGAACGTGCAGCCAGTACAGATAGCGGGCCAGATGCTCTCGCTCCGGACACGTTAATAACAGAACTGATGATGCAAATAGTACGGGATGATTTTATGAACAGTATCTTCAACCCGGATGATGAAAATGAAATGTTAAAAGATAGTGAATGGTAAACATAAGCGCCATACCAGAGGAAACCCGGTATGGCGCTTTACTTCAGATGTCAAACCTGTGAACCCGTCTCGTATTTTGATAAAAATATTTACTCCCATCAGGCATTCTATAAACGGTAAATACCCGCCTGACGTGCGAAATCAATAAGCTGAGCATTATTGTCAAAATTCATTTTTTTCATGGCATTATATTTATGTACCGCAATGGTTCCCACTGAACGCTTCAGGCGAGAAGCGATCTCTTTCAGACGCATGCCTTCAGCATAAAGCTTGACGACTTCAAACTCACGCGGCGTCAGAATGGGCGAGAAAGCACGCTGCTCCAGATTTCCTAAAATATGCCGAATAGCAGGGGAGAAGTAACATTTCTTTTTGTCATGTACTGAAGCACATTGTTTGATAATACGTTGCAGTTCGATATTAAGATCGTCGCGTTTACTGATAATACCGGCAAGCGGTTGCTCAAGTAACTGGCTGAGCGTTAACGTATCTTTCATATCGCTAAAAATAAAAATTTTTTTTACTTTTCCTGAGTTGTGAATTTTTTTTATCAGACGAAACCCATCATCATTTCCGCCATGAGAAAAGTTTAAATCAGTTAACAGAACATCTAGCTGACTCACCTCAGCATTGATTTTACGTACGAGTTCCTCACCTGTACCGGCATAAAATACGGTAAAAAATTCATCAAACTTATCGATTTTTTCAATTAAAGCACTGGTGATTATGGGATAAGGATCAGCGACAGCTATACGTATTTTTTTATCTATTATCATTTATTTAATCCCTCAAATTTATATATTTTCATTTTAGCTTCATTGTGCTGACAGTTAAGGCTCACAGATGGTACGGAAAACAGACCTGATGCTCTATAGGTTTTTCTGGATAAATATCTTACTTTTTTGTAATTTTTGAAATTGAAGGCAGCTGTGAAAAAAAACGAGGCAGTGCGGGCTAATCAGCAAAGGAGGCGCTACAAAAATGGAACTGTTGTCTCAGACCCGGCATTACCGTCTAAAATCAGTTATTTTTCAGGAAATTATCTCATGTAACATGCTGTCTGTTTTTGCGTTTCCCTTCGGCCAGCGTAGGGCTCTCTTCTTTTGTAAATGACTGAGTTATCAATGGACCCTGTTAATTTCAGTTCGTAGACAGGTTGCTTTCAGCTTTTTCAGCAGACAGATAAACGAGAATTTTTTATTGCGGCTATGAGTCGTATCGCTTAGTCAGGCTGACGATAATAATTTTTTTGACGATGCGGCAGATCACCTATTTTGATCTTTTTTCTTTAAGGCGATCGACTGTTATGCGCAGCTATTTAGCAAGCTGACATTAATAAGCTAAAGTTTTAAAGGGGTTTAACTAACGACCGCCAAACGGTACCAATGCTTAATGTAATGAAACAAAAAATGAGGCGAGAGTGATGACGGTTAAGACATTGAACGATCTCTTTATCCATGATCTGTCGGATATTTACAGTGCTGAGAAACAAATAACCCGTGCGTTGCCAAAAATGGCGCGAGCGGCTAGCGATGAAAAACTGATCGCCGCCTTTAAGCAGCACCTTGAGGAAACACAAGGGCAAATAGAGCGGCTGGATGAAATTGTCGAAGCGACGCCAGAAGTTAAAATGAAACGCATGAAATGCCATGCGCTGGAAGGACTGGTAGAAGAAGCGCAAGAAATTATCGATTCGGTTGAAAAAGGCGAAATTCGCGATCAGGGACTCATCGGCGCTGCCCAAAAAGTTGAGCATTATGAAATAGCCACCTACGGCACGCTTTATGCGCTGGCGACAAAACTCGGCTATACCAGGGCTGCGGAGCTGCTGGCGGAGACGCTAAGCGAAGAGAAACAAACGGATGAAAAGCTGACTGATGTCGCTGAATCCATCACTGTTACTTCCTGAGAAGGAGAAACCTTATGTCCCCAGAAGAAAACTATCATGACTGGTTGCGTGATGCGCATGCCATGGAACAGCAGGCTGAAAGTATGCTGAATAAAATGGCCGACCGCCTTGAGCACTATCCGGCGCTAAAACAGCGTATTACTCAACATATTGAAGAAACTAAGCAGCAGCAGGCCATGCTGAAGCAGTTACTTGAACGCCACGACATACACAAGTCAGCGCTAAAAGATGCGATGGGAAAAATGTCTGCATTTGGACAGGCAATTGGCGGTATGACCACACCGGACGAAGTCGTCAAAGGCGGTATTAGCGGCTATGTATTCGAAAACTTCGAAATTGCCAGCTATACAAGCCTGATTGCTGCTGCGGAGCAGGTGGGTGATGCTGAAGGCGTTTCCATTCTGACCCAAATCCGCGAGCAGGAGATTGCGATGGCTGAATGGCTTTATACGCATTTGCCAGAAGTCACGCAGCAGTTCTTACAGCGTTCATCGCAGCCGGGTGTAGAAGCGAAGAAATAGGGCATAACGGCCAGGAATGCTTTTAAACCCCATTCCTGGCAAGGCAGTGCGTTTATGGCGAAGCAGGTTGCCAGGTGTTAACCGCTTGCGCGTTGATCGGTTTAGGTAATAGCTTCGCCTGATAAAAAGCATCAGCAATTTTTTGCTGTTCAGCCAGAACCGTCGGTTTAACCGGTTTGATTTGATAACTGCGTTGAGCGTTGGCTTGCTCAACCGTTGAAGTTGGCAGTTTTCCCCATAATGGCGAAAGTATTTTCGCAGCATCAGCAGGATGTGTTTTTAGCCACGCGGCTTGCGATTCCAGCGATTTATAGACAGCATTCAGTACGTCAGGATGCGCTTTAGCATAATCTGTTGAGGCCAGATAATAGCGCTGGTAACTTGCCAGGCCTTTGCCGCTCGTCAGGACGCGTGCATGCTCTTCCACTTTCGCACTGGTTACGTATGGCTCCCAGGTAACCCAGGCGGCAACGCTGCCGTTTTCCAGCGCAGCGCGACCATCAGCAGGCGTCAGCCAGGCGGGGGTAATATCGCTAAATTTCAAACCCGCCTTATTTAGCGCCGCAATCAGTAAATAATGGCTGCCCGCCGCTTTAGTCACGGCAATCTTTTTTCCTTTTAAGTCCTGCAGGCGATTAATCGGCGAATCAGCCGGGACCAGAATCGCCTGCGCATTCGGTGACGGCGTTTCGCGGGCATAATAAGTCAGATTTGCGCCCGCCGCCTGGGCAAAAATCGGCACCGTATCAGCGACATCGGCCGATAAATCAACGTTATTCAAATTAAGTGCTTCGAGTAATGGCAAGCCGCTGGAGAACTCATGCCAACTGACTTTTACGCCCTGACTGGCGAGGGTTTTATCCAGCTCGCCGCGCTGTTTAATCAGGGTCAGCAAGGTCGATGATTTTTGATAACCGATACGTAAAGTTTGTTCTGCGGCGTGAAGCGGAAGCGAAAACAAAGCGGCGGCCAACAGGGCGCCGCTAACAGTTTTAAGGCGTGTCATGATGCATCCTTATGAGTTAAACGATGAAGCCTTTGGCGATAATAGGGGAGCACCTGTCGCCGGCTAAACGCCGTTTTCTCATAAGCTTTGCCACGCAGCGCATATTCGCTGCGTGGCAGGTAGTTAATCAGCCATTAAATGGCCGTACATCGCCATCAGGCGGCGCGTGACACCATTCGTCCAGCCAAATCCATCCTGCAATGGATATTCACCGCCGCCACCAGGACGGGCTCGATCGCCGCTGATGTCATACTTCTCAACCAGCTTGTGGTGCAGTTGATAGAAGTTATTAACCGTATTCAGCCAGTTAACGGCAATTTCACTGGCCAGCGTCTCTTCGCCGTAATTATTCAGGCCGACAACGGCCATCCACTGCATAGGCGCCCAACCGTTTGGTGCATCCCATTGTTCGCCGCTATCTACCATGGAGGTAACCAGCCCGCCATTGCTCAGCAGCAGCTGACGCAGCGCGATAGCTTGCAGATGTGCCTGATGTGGCGTAGCCAGACCGACAAACAGCGGCACCACCGCCGCCGCAGTAAAGGCGCCAAAACGCTCACGACGCCAGTCGTAATCGCGGAAAACACCCGCGGTGCTGTCCCACAAATAACGCGTAATGGCACGCTTACGCGCCTCGGCCTTCTTTTGCCAGGCCAGGGCGGTTAATTCTTCGCCTTTGGCATGCGACAGCGTAGCAATCATCAACTCAAGCTTATAAAGAAACGCATTGAGATCGATGGGAATAAATTGTGTGGTACGAATGCTTGCCAGACGTTTTGGATTACGCAGCCAGCGTGATGAATAATCCCAACCAGAAGCCGCACCCGCGCGCAGGTCACGGTACACCTCGCTGGCGGGGCGTTTTGACTGACGCGCGGTTTCCACATCTTCGATCCATGACTCATCGCGCGGTGTATCGCGATCATCCCAGTAACGGTTCAACAGGGAACCATTCGGCATACGCACCACGTGGCGATAGGCTTGATTTGGCATCAGTTCACCCGCACCATCCATCCAGAACTGATATTCCTTCATCAGCTGTTCCAGATACCGTTTTGCACCCCGTACACCATCTTCTTCAAACAGCTCAACCATTAGCGCAAATACGGGCGGCTGCGAGCGGCTGAGGTAATAGGTGCGGTTGCCGTTGGGAATATGACCATAATTATCGATAAGCCAGGCAAAGTTATCTGCCATATGGCGCAGCAAATCGTCGCGGCCGGATTCCGCCAGGCCGAGCATGGTGAAATAAGAATCCCAGTAATAGGTCTCACCAAAGCGCCCACCCGGCACTACATACGGTTTTGGTAGCGGCAACAGTGATGAATGCGGCATATGTTGCTGCGGCATTTTGGTCAGTACGGGCCATAATTCATCAATGTGCTCGTTCAGCGTTTTGTCAGGATTCGAGACGTAAAAACTCTCGTTCACGCCAGGTAAATAGAAGTGATCGGCGACGAAACGCGACAGATCGAAATCTTTGCTGCGTTTTTGCCGACGATAACGCATCAGCACGTCGAGTGGATCGTATTTTGGCGAACAGTCAGGAAAGGTTTTGCTATCCTCAAAGATGTGCGACATCTGAACCTGTTCAAACAGTTCAAGGTAGCGATCTGCAGGCGTCAGCGCGTCCGGAGCCGGTAAGCCTTCAATATGCTCTGGTTCCGGTTCAGAATCTTGCATGCCATCCAGTTTTAGTTCATGGGGATCGTATAGATACTCAACTTCCGCCCCTGCACGAACCTCTTCGAATGCATTAAGTTGCTGGCGTGTAGTATTAATAGCGGCCTCCTGAACAGTCCGGGTTGCACAAAGACCAAATTATAACCCCCTCCATCTGGCAGACAACAATGCAGATTGCCTATGGACGTGATAAAAATTGCCTATTAATCGCTTATTGCGCAGAATTTATAGCCATATCAACTAAATATGCGGCTTTCCATAAAAAACGCATTTCAGATGAATCCTTTAGGTAACTAAATAAATCGTTTTAGACTGACAAAAAGTGGCTTTTATTAACATTTTGATAAGTTTTGCGGTGCAAAACCTGGTGCATATCGTGGCATACGCAACGGTGATTTC
The DNA here is from genome assembly GCF_030283135.1 of Mixta mediterraneensis. Classification (NCBI taxonomy): domain Bacteria; kingdom Pseudomonadati; phylum Pseudomonadota; class Gammaproteobacteria; order Enterobacterales; family Erwiniaceae; genus Mixta; species Mixta mediterraneensis. The sequence goes on from NZ_JASUAZ010000025.1 coordinate 29,903, forward strand.
CCTCTGGTGGTTCACGCGTTAAAAATAAGTCGCTGCCCGTCGCTGTAAAGTATGGAACAAGGACAATCACTTACTCCTGACGGAAAACGCAGCCGCCCGCTTATTTGACACAAAAGATTTGTTATCCCTGCCAAAAATCAGCTTCATCTTCCGCTTACGTTAAAGCATTCTTCTTAAGATTGTGATCACATATTTAACATCCTTTCAACGTGTTACGCGTAACCCTGATTGCATCACGCTGGGGCTGTATCTAAGTTGTATACAATCCGAATGCAAACGGCATCCCACGTTTTGTGGGGAGTTTAACGGCACCACAAAGCATACAGAGACGTGTTTGCTGCCCGTTAACCCGGCGCAGCGTCTGCCCGACTGGCTTCAACCCGAGAGGTTACTTATGTCGCAGGGAAATGAAAAAACACTGGCAATTGATCACGCCACGACAGCGAAAAAAACCAACATCCGCTGGATGGTGGTGGCAGCCTTATTCTTTGTCACCCTGATTAACTACGCGGACCGCGCCTCAATCTCCCTTGCCGGGCCTGGCATGGCAAAAGATCTGGGACTGAATGCGGTGGATATGGGGATCATCTTCTCCGCATTTGGCTGGGCGTATGTGCTGTTTCAGCTGCCCGGCGGCTGGTTGCTGGATCGCTACGGCTCAAAATTGATTTACAGCCTGAGTATTTTCTTCTGGTCGCTGTTTACTCTAATGACGGGCCTGGCAGGCTTTGTTACCGGCGGCGCGGCGTTAATTGTGGTGTTCTGCCTGCGCTTTATGGTCGGCGCTTCAGAAGCGCCCTCGTTCCCCGCTAACAGCCGCATCGTTGCAGCGTGGTTCCCGGCAACGGAGCGTGGCACGGCGGCGGCCATTTTTGCGTCGGCGCAATATGGCGCAACGGTATTTTTCGCGCCGCTAATGGGCTGGCTGGCCCATACTTTTGGCTGGCACTCGGTATTTACCGTGCTTGGACTGATCGGTATCGCCTTTCTGCCCGTGTTTCGCAAACTGGTACACGATCCGCTTAAACATCCGCAGGCGAATCAGGCCGAGATCGAACATATCGAAGCGGGCGGTGCGCTGGTGAATATGGATCGCGCGGATAATCAGCGTCCACGTCTTTCATACCTTAAGCAGCTGCTTACCAGCCGTATGATGCTCGGTATCTACCTGGCACAATATTGCCTGAACGCTATCGGCTTCTTCTTTATTACCTGGTTCCCGGTGTACCTGGTGCAGGAAAAGCAGATGACCATTATGAAGGCGGGATTTGTGGCGGCGATCCCGGCGGTATGTGGCTTTCTGGGCGGGATTCTGGGCGGCTTTTGCTCCGACTTACTGATTCGGCGCGGCATGTCGCTGTCGCTGGCGCGTAAGCTACCGATCGTCTGCGGCATGCTGTTATGCAGCGTAATGGTGGCTTGTAACTACACGGATTCTGAAACCGCGGTTATCGCTATTATGGCCGCTTCATTCCTTGGCAAAGGCATCGGTGGCATGGGCTGGACGGTGAACGCCGATACCGCACCGAAAGAGATTGCCGGGCTTTCCGGTAGCGTGCTGAACACCTTTAGTAACGCCTCCAGCATTACCACGCCAATTATTATCGGTTTCATTTTGCAGATAACCGGGTCATTTAACGGTGTGCTGTGGTTCGTGATTGCTCACGCACTGGTGGTGGCGATTTGCTATCTGTTTGTTGTGGGCCGCATTCAGCGCTTCACGCTACGCCATGACGAGCAGACAGGAGGATGAGGAATGGAAACACCACACTTTAAAGCCTCACTCAGCGACATTGCCTATCACAAGATCAAACGAATGATCCTGGGAATGGAGCTCGCGCCCGGCAGTTCGCTGACTGAAATGGGGTTAATTGAAACGCTGGAAATGAGCCGTACGCCTATCCGTGAGGCACTTTACCGGCTACAGCAGGAAAAGTTTGTTGAGCTGACCCCGCGTAAAGGCTGGTTTGTCAGCGAGATCAAACTGCAGGACATTCAGCAGCTATTTGTGATTCGTGAAGCGCTGGAAGGCATTGCGACACATCAGGCGGCGTCCTGTATCCCGGACGAAAAGCTGTATCAGATGGAGCTGGCGCTGGCAGCGCTGGAAGATTCATTGGTTAATGATGAAGCCAACGCCACCGACGCGGGTGATGCCCTGCATGTTTTGATCCTTGAATATGCCGGTAATCCCTACCTCAACAGCATCATGACGCTCTATCTCGATCGGCTGGAGATGTTCCATGTTATCGCCATGAAATTGCCGGGACGCAAGCTGCAATCCTGGCATGAACATCGGGCGATTCTGGCAGCGCTGATGGCGCGCGATGCTGAACAGGCAGGGCAGCGTATGCGTGAACATATCCGCAGCAGCCTCGACAGTATTCTTCTGGGGTTAATGCATAGCCCTAATTTTCCTTCACCTGGCGTCAGGCTCTCTCCGCTGTAAGCGCGCTGAGTGTTGGCGGAAAAACACAGGAGTTGTTATGCGTAAAGTCATTGTTTTTGGCGTTGATGGTTTAACGATGCCGCTGTTAAAGCGCTACGTCGGGCAGGGCGCATTACCTAACATTGCGCGGATGTTTCAACAAGGCGCAGCGGCAGAACTGCTGCCGTTTATCTCAGCATGGGGCGACGTAAACTGGGTGACTTTTCTCGCCGGTCAAAGCCCTGGCACCTCATGGCGTGGGCAATCTCTGCCACCCGATAATCAGGCTACCCATAATCTGTTGGCTGCCATGCAGCAGGCCGGAAAAAAGGCCGCGCTGGTGCATTTTCCTGAATCGATCAAAGCCGATGGCGATCACTTTAGCTTCGCGCCCTATTGGGGACGCGGCAAACCCTGGCCGGGTGAAATCTTCAAACCAATGGGCCACACCACGCGGTTACCTGCTCAGGGTGAAGCCAGGCCGCAATCGCTGGGTTGGCCACCCAGGGGATCGCTGGCCTACCACAATAAAGGGGCCTGGCAGGCGCTGGTGAAAACCGCCGAAGGTTATCAGCTCACGCTAAATGGCGGGCACGGCGACAGCCGCACGCTGCTGCTGCGTATTGAAGCCGGTCAGGCGCAGCTGCGTTTAGGCAGCGAAACCGTGACATTACCGCGACAGGCCTGGTCGCCATGGCTATCCCTGGCCGCGCTGGATATTGCGGGCAGCGTGCGTTTTTATCTGGGCCGCTGCGACGCAGAAAACGAGGATGTTGAGTTGCTGCAAAGTCAGGTAACGCGCGCCTATGCCCTGTCGGAGCACCCGCATCTGGCACGTCAGCTGCTGGAGAAAGGGCCGTTTTTCAGCAAATGGGTAGCAAAGGCTGCGGCAAACGGGGATTACCTGTCGGCAACCTGGCAAGAGGGCGACGAGCAGTCGCAATGGCTGGTGGACAGCGCATTGACGCTGACTCAGCGTGAAAATTACGCCTTATGGGCGACGGTCCATCGGCTGGTGGATGAATCACATCATAATTGCCTCGGCCAGTGCGATCCTGATTCGCCATTTTACCAGGCGCAGGACGCAGAACAGCATGACGCGGTGATGCGCAAATGCTATCAGATCCTTGATACCAGCATTGGACGACTGATGAATGAGATGGATGATGAAACGGTGCTGATGCTGGCCTCCGATCACGGGGCTGTCCCGAACCGCTATATGTGTGACATCTATCGCTATCTGGAAAAGCAGCAGCTGGCAGTGCTGGATGAACAAGGCTTACCTGACATGGCGCGCACGCCGTTGTACTTAAAGGATGAGCGCGGCGGGCTGGAAATTTTCGTCAACCTGAAAGGACGTGAAGCCAGCGGCGTGGTTGAGGTAGCGGATATTGATGATGTTTGCGCACGCGCATTGCAGGCGCTGGCGAACTGGCAAGTAAACGATCAGGGGCAAGTGCGGAACGCGGTAAGTATCGCGCTGCGCAAAGAGGATGCAGCAGGGATCGGTTTTTGGGGCGAGTGCGCGGGCGACATCATTTTCGCCTACAACACCGGTTTTGTCTGGGGCGTCAGTCAGAGCGGGGAGGATATTTGTCCGGTGTCCGAGCCTGGCGCTAATCACGGTCCGCAAAAACCCACAGCAGAAACCGCAATGGGATCTAACTACGGCGTGCTGCTGGCTTTTGGCCGCGGTATCCGCCAGGGCTATTATCACGATCGCCAGCAACGCGGCCCCTATCGTATGGTCGATCCGGCCGCCACCATCGCACATTTACTGGGGATTTCGGGCAGCGATCTTGATGGTCGCGTTATGCGTGAAATGCTGGATGCATCCTGCTAACAGGAAAAAAGCATGAAAATTACCGAAGTTAATACCCATTTATTGTCAGCAAAGCTGAGTACACCGTTTTCTTATTCACGCGCCCGCTACGATACCCGCACGGCGATGCTGGTTGAGATCGTCACCGACGAAGGCATTATCGGCTGGGGCGAATGTTATGGTCCGGCGCGCCTGACGCGAGCGGTGGTAGAAGAGCTCGGTGCGATGCTGACTGGCAACGATCCGTTACGCAGTGAGTTTCTCTGGCAGGAATTGTACGCACGGCTGCGCGATCATGGTCAGAAAGGGTTGCTGGTTCAGGGCCTGAGTGGCATTGATATTGCATTATGGGATATTCGCGGCAAATATTTTAATGTTCCGGCTTATCAACTGCTGGGCGGAGCAATGCGTACGGAAGTACAGGCTTATGCCACGGGATTGTATCGTCGTGACAGCGGCGATCCGCTGAGTTACCTGTGCGAAGAAGCGGCGGAATATGTAGAGCAGGGCTTCAGGGCGATGAAGCTCAAAGTCGGCTTTGGCGTGGCGCAGGATGTGGCGGTGACACGCGCGATTCGCGAAACCATCGGGCCGGAAGTGGCGCTGATGATTGATGCTAACCATGCCTATGATACGGTTGCCGCGATTCAGCTGGGCCGTAAAGTTGAAGAACTGGACATTGGCTGGTTCGAAGAGCCGGTGCCACCAGAAGATTTGGCTGGTTATCGTGCGGTAAAAGCGGCGCTGAGCATTCCCGTTGCGGGCGGGGAGTGCGAGTTCACCCGCCTGGGATTTCGTGATGTGCTGGCAACGCATGCGATGGATATTATCCAGCCAGATATTTGTGCAGCCGGCGGTTTATCAGAATGCAAAAAGATCTCGGATATGGCGCTGGCATTTGGCGTACGTACCAATCCACACGTCTGGGGCAGCGGCATTGGTATCGCCGCATCGCTACAATGGATGGCGATGGTGCCAACGCATACGCCCACCTCGCTTTCGCCAACGCAGCCGTTGCTGGAGTTTGATCAGACCGAGCATCCGATTCGCCAGGCGATCCTGCAGGCTCCGATTACTCATCAGCAAGGCTGGGTACAGATCCCAGAAGGGCCGGGACTGGGGATAGAAATTAACCGCGATGCACTGAATTTTTATCGGGCTTAAAGGCGATGTGCGCTGTCTTCGCAGCGCACATCTACCCCCGTTTAATGTAAATATTTTTCAAACCACGCCAGCGTCCGGCGCCAGGCTAATTCCGCAGCCGCTTTGTCGTAGCGCGGCGTTGAATCATTATGAAAACCGTGGTTCACGCCCGGATAAATATACGCTTCATAGATCTTATTATTCTGCTTCAGTGCCGCTTCATACGTCGGCCAACCGGCATTAATATTTTTATCCAGCCCGGCATAATGCAGCAGCAGGGGCGCCTTAATCGAGGGAACGTCCCCGGCGCTGGGCTGGCGTCCGTAAAAAGGTACGGCGCAGGTTAAATCCGGGAAGGCAACCGCTGCGGCATTCGCTACCCCGCCACCGTAGCAAAATCCGGTGATGCCGACTTTTCCGCTTCCTGCTTTATGGTGCATTAAGAAATCAACTGCAGCGAAAAAGTCATTCATCAGCCTGATGGGATCAACGCGCGCCTGCATCTCCCGGCCTTCATCGTCATTGCCGGGATACCCTCCCATTGAACTCAATCCATCTGGGGCCAGCGCGATATAACCCGCTTTCGCCACCCGGCGCGCCACGTCTTCTATATATGGATTCAGACCACGGTTCTCATGCACTACGACCACCGCAGGTATGTTGCCTCTGGCAACAGTCGGTTTCACCAGATAGCCGCGCACCTCGCCATGGCCCTGCGGCGAAGGGTAGTGAATATATTCCGCTTTGATAGCGGGATCCGTGAATTCAACCTGCGTAGCCAGGGCGTAATTTGGGCTCATCATACCGAGCAGCGTAGCGCCGGTCATGCCACCTATCGCCAGCTTGCTCGCCATAGAAATGAATTCGCGTTTACTGATGTTGCCGTGGGCGTAGTAATCGTAGAGTTCAAGCAGTTCCTGCGGAAAATCTTTTGCTGTCAGACGTGCCATAAAGACTCCTTAACCCGCGTTGATGGAAATTAAGTGAACCAGTAATACGCTGTCAGATTTACTCGTTTGTATGAATTTCTGGCTCTGGCTAACAAATTTGATGCGACATGGGCAGTTCAGGCATTGACCCAGGTCCCAACCATCTTGTTAACCGATTCACGCATTGGGAGCAATTATTGTAGTTCGAGCCCCGAAAAATCAGACGGCTACTGGCTGGAGAGTACGAAGTTCGCTATAAAATTCAGCAGTCAACCATGGTAGTTTGTCAGTGAAACCAGTTGCTGTCCTGTCATGCATTCTATCAGTAGCAGGGTGTCTGACCCCGGTTATTTACTGATATTTGGACAAATTACTCCTGTCTTGACGTATAAACTCCTGGTTTCGGCCGCCCGGCAAATTTTTTCTCCCATCAGCATCCTGAAACTGATGTTATTTTTCAGCACCAGCACCAGCACCAGCACCAGCACCAGCACCAGCACCAGCACCAGCACAAGGACATAGTTGCTGACGTAGATAATCCGGATTAACAGGAGGCAGTGCTGCTTAAACAAAGCACAGCGTGCCAGGTGAGGCAGCCAGAGGCGTAGCGCGATAACGTAACGGTACGTGAAAATAACGTGATCGTCCGGATAAATTATTCACCGGCTATTTTTCTGGCGAGGAAGTCTCTGAGACCTAATAAATTTCTTTACAAACAAAACTGTTAATTGGTGCGCAAAATGGCACTCAATTTATTAACAATATTTGCCAGCGCAGGCGTTATGAACTAAGGAGGTTCGCACATATTTATAAAGCCAGTAAATTAACCTTAAGGCTGAAAAAATAGCTTAAATGTCAGGTTGAAATAAAAATGGGCCTAACGCATTAAAAAATAAGATTATTGTATGAGTGATGAGCTCTTTAAAGTGCTTATGAAGGTAAGGTTTTAATCATAAAAGCATGTAAAAACAGCGCATTGATGCGGATTTCACTGCCGGGCTTCGCTTAGCGGAGAGTGGTTTTTATTACCACAAAATATAACATGCGTGTCACATAAAGGCGTTGAAGTTAACGTTTAAATCGTCTTTTTAAATAGATTTTTCCTGTTAAAAACAATGACCGAAATCAAAAAAGACTGTTATAGTTTTTACTCACCCGATTGTTTCTGTTTCCCTGCTGCGAAATGTTTTAAATTCGCGGCGGAAATTTAATTAAGCGCAACGTAAATATTAACGTTGTACTTAATTTGTTAACTATAAGTAAATATATGGTGTTCTATGTGGCAAAGAGGTAAGCAATGTTTGGATTAGATGCCTTTCATCTGGCCAGGATACAGTTCGCATTTACTGTTTCCTTTCATATTATCTTTCCCGCCATCACCATCGGCCTGGCCAGCTTCCTGGCGGTGCTCGAAGGTATGTGGCTGAAATCCCGTAATCAGACCTATCGCGATCTCTATCATTTCTGGTCCAAAGTCTTTGCCGTGAATTTCGGCATGGGCGTGGTATCCGGTTTGGTGATGGCGTATCAGTTCGGAACTAACTGGAGTGGTTTCTCGCAGTTTGCAGGCAGTATTACCGGTCCATTATTAACCTATGAGGTATTAACGGCATTCTTCCTTGAAGCGGGCTTCCTCGGGGTGATGTTGTTTGGCTGGAACCGCGTCGGTTCGGGCCTGCACTTTTTTGCTACTTGCATGGTTGCGCTGGGAACCATTATTTCCACGTTCTGGATTCTGGCCTCAAACAGCTGGATGCACACGCCACAGGGCTACATCATTCAGAACGGTATTGTCGTGCCGCAGGACTGGCTAAAAATTATTTTTAACCCGTCTTTCCCATACCGACTGCTACATATGTCAACCGCCGCATTCCTTGCCAGCGCCTTCTTTGTCGGCTCTTCGGCAGCCTGGCATTTGCTGAAAGGCAATGACAATCCGGCGATTCGTAAAATGTTCTCAATGGCGCTGTGGATGGCGCTGATTGTCTCGCCGATTCAGGCGATGATTGGCGATGCGCACGGTTTGAACACGCTTGAGCATCAACCAGCAAAAATTGCTGCGATTGAAGGCCACTGGGAAAACCCTCCGGGCGAAGCGACACAGCTGATCCTGTTTGGTATTCCTGATATGAAAGAAGAACGCACTAAATACGCGCTGGAAGTTCCCTATCTCGGTAGCCTGATTTTGACGCACAGCCTGGATAAACAGGTTCCGGCGCTGAAGTCGTTCCCAAAAGAGGATCGTCCAAACTCCACGGTCATTTTCTGGTCGTTCCGCGTGATGGTGGCGCTGGGCATGTTGATGATTACGCTTGGCGTGGTCAGCCTGTGGCTGCGTTTTAAAGGCCGCCTGTATGAATCTCGTCCGTTCCTGTGGTTTGCGCTGTTGATGGGGCCGGCGGGCCTGTTGGCGATTCTGGCGGGTTGGTTTACCACGGAAATTGGCCGTCAACCCTGGGTAGTTTACGGCGTGCAGCGCACCATTGATGCGGTCTCCGCGCATGGCGATCTGCATATGAGCATCAGCCTGCTGGCGTTTATCGTGGTGTACTGCTCGGTGTTTGGCGTTGGTTATCACTATATGATGCGCTTGATCAAGCAGGGTCCGGTTACCGGCGAAGGTCATGTTGTTGAGCACGGTGGTCCTGGCCAGAAGAAAACGCCAGCGCGTCCATTGTCAGCGGCAACGCATAAGGAAGGAGACCGCTAAGATGATCGATTTCTCTATTATCTGGTTCACGATTATCGTCTTTGCCACCCTGATGTATATCGTAATGGATGGATTCGACCTGGGTATTGGCATTCTGTTCCCGTTCAACAAAGATCCGGTTGAGCGCGACATGATGGTTAACACCGTTGCACCCGTCTGGGATGGTAACGAAACCTGGCTGGTGCTGGGCGGTGCGGGCCTGTATGGTGCGTTTCCGTTGGCGTATTCAGTGATTGCTGATGCGCTGTCGATCCCCTTGACGGCGATGTTAATCGGTCTGATTTTCCGTGGCGTCGCGTTTGAGTTTCGCTTCAAGGCAACAGAAGAGCACCGTCCGTTCTGGGATAAATCTTTTCTCGCCGGTTCGCTGCTGGCAACGTTCAGTCAGGGTGTCGCAGTGGGTGCCATGCTGAACGGCATTCCGGTTGAAGGTCGTGCTTTTGCGGGCTCGGCGCTGGACTGGCTGGCACCGTTCCCGCTGTTCTGCGGCGTGGGTCTGGTGGTAGCCTATGCGCTGCTGGGCTGTACCTGGCTGATTATGAAAACCGAGAACGAACTGCATCGTAAGATGTCTGCGCTGGCAACGCCGTTGCTGATTGCGCTTTTAGCGATCGTGGGCATCATCAGTTTGTGGACACCATTCTCACACGCCGACATTGCTCATCGCTGGTTCAGCCGGCCAAACCTGTTCTGGTTCCTGCCGGTTCCGGTACTGGTGCTGGTATGTTCATGGGGTATTGTGCGTGCCATCAGGCGTGAAGCGCACTACTCACCGTTCCTGTTAACGCTGGCGCTGGTATTCCTCGGCTTTTCTGGCCTGGGCATCAGCATCTGGCCAAACATTATTCCGCCATCGATCTCCATTTGGGCGGCTGCCGCGCCACCGCAAAGTCAGGCATTTATGCTGGTAGGTAGCCTGCTGATCATTCCGATGATCCTCGGTTACACCTTCTGGAGTTATTACGTGTTCCGCGGAAAAATCAAAGCAGACGAAGGATACCATTGATATGCAAACCGAGGTCAGCAGCATGAAAACCCATAATGAAACGAAAGCGCCATGGTGGAAACGCATCATGTGGCTGGTGATCATCTACGGCGCAAGCGTGCTGGCACTTGGTGTGGTGGCATCACTCTTTCGTATGATGATGACGGCGGCCGGTATGCGGAGTCATTAAACAAAGTGTTCTGCTGAAAGGCTGGCTGTGCCAGCCTTTTAATTAGTACCCTAAGCAATTAATGCGGTTTTCCCCTCCATTTCCCTACAGTTTCTTTACCCTTCCTTACGTTCGTTATAAGTTTTTGTTATGCTTTTGTGACGAATTTCTCAATTCAACTCATTTCGACATAAACTACCATGCTTAGCCTGACTCTTAAGAAACAGTACATCAACGATTTGGTGGACTGGATAGAGGCGAATCTGACCGACGAGCTCAACATCGATCTGATTACCCTGAAATCCGGCTACTCCAAATGGCATATGCAGCGCATGTTCAAAGAGATGACCGGACAAACACTGGCGGCGTATACCCGCAAACGGCGTCTGACAATGTCAGCCATGGCGCTGCGTCTCACGCGCATGCCGCTGATCGATATTGCGGTGCGTTTTGGATTTGATAATCAGCAGAACTTCACCCGCGTTTTTAAAAGCCATTTCGCGGTAACGCCTGGCGTGTTTCGTCGTATTCCCGAGCTGCCGGTGAAATATTTTCACGGCCGCATCCCGGCGTGCTCACCGCTTGAACGCGCAGAGCTGATCGAACGCAAGGACGATCTGCAGATGTGTGGAGAAGTAGCGGAGTGGGAGTGTAAGTTTGGTGATTACGTTCACGACAGCGAGCATCGTGTCGCCGATCAGGCCCGGCAATTTGTTCGCTTTGCCGGGCAACATGTCGAACGCGGATGGCTGGGTTTTCACTACAGCCCCGGTAACTCTTCCGCCGAACAGCAGCATGTTAGCCTGTTCCAGGCGCTGGAAAGTCAATACGCGGAAAAGCTGAGTTCGCAGCAGTTAAACTGGACCGCAACGCGCGGCTTGTACGCCATGATTCACTGGAGCGGCACACCGGAACAGCTGACGCGTTTTATCGCGGATATTTATTATCTGCACCTGCCGGCGCTCGGCGTGGCCCGTCGTTCGGGGAAAGATCTGCTGCGTTTAGATTTCAAAGCCTCAACACCTGACTGGTTAGTCGGCGTTTTCTCCGTCCCGGTAACCAAAGACTGACCGCACTATTTGTGCGGTAAACCGTGACTAACCGCACGATTTTATAAAAAAATAGCCCTGTCCGGCGTAAAATTCTCTTCCGAAACCCTGACGTTGCGCATTCATCGGGCAATTTCCCGTCAGGGCTGGATATTTATCTGCACTTCAGGCCATTTCTGGCTAAAAATGACAAAGACGAAATGATGCGACTCTCAATGTTGTTCCTTATTACAGCGCTGTCTGCTATTCCGGCTCTTACTGCGGCACAGATGGCAGAGCCATTCAGTCCGCCAGCCGGGCTGCATCCACACTCTCAGGCAACGCAGCATGAAATTCTGGGCGATGGTCAGTTACCTCAGCACAGCCAGGACAATCCGGCTACGCCAGGTTTTCGTGGCAATAACTTCTGAATCAAAAAGTTAACGCGACGGCTCACCTTTTAAATTTTCTTTTCTCCTGTTGCTACTGGCTTAACGTTGCGCGATCGGAAACGCCAGGTCGGTTTTACCGTTGCTGGCGATCTCTCATTCCATAGCATGCCTCACTGCCTGCATCTCACTTAACCTTCGTACTCAATGCCTGTGCCTGGCAGTTTTACTGCAGCCTGCTGACGGTTAAAATATATCTTAATCCGCAACGATCGCATTTTTTGTCATTGTGGTTAAGATATATCATAGCTATCTTGAACGCCTTTAGATGAGAATGATTTTTATTTGTTAAATAGCGGGTGAAACCTCCTGGTATCACCAGTCGCAGCGGCATGCGGATGCGTGTGCCTCGCATGACAGGAGAATATTTTTGCGAAACAACAAAAGCCTAAGCCGTGCGCCGCAGCGTGTACGCAACGAATTGCGTTTTCGTCATATTACGGTGGCGAGCAAAACCAAAGTCGCCGACCATTTCTGGCGCATCGTTTTTAGCGGTAGCGATCTGGCCGGTTTCAATTCGCCGGGATTTGACGATCACATCAAAGTATTTTTTCCGGAAGCAGGCAGCGGGGCTTTAGCGCTGCCACAGATGACCGATGACGGGGTTGTATGGAAAGAGGGCGTACGTCCACCGGCGCGTGATTACACGCCGCTGCAATTTGATGGTGAGTCTTCACTCACGCTCGACTTCTATATCCACGAAAGCGGTGTCGCCAGCGACTGGGCGACCCAGGCAAAAATTGGCGATACCCTGATTATGGGCGGGCCGCGCGGCTCACTGGTTGTACCAACCGATTACGCTTTCCAGCTCTATGTTTGTGATGAAACGGGTTTACCGGCATTTAAACGCCGCAAAGAAGCTGTTCAGGTTGAAGAGTTACATCTGTTTGCCTACACCAGTGAAGAAACGGGACGCGATTATCTACCGGATCTGACGGGCGTGAACGCCAACTGGCTTGGCAATGGCACCATGCAAAGCGACAATCTGGGTTCGCTGATTGCCGCGCTCGACAAAATTTCGATTCCGCAGGATGAGTATTTTATCTGGCTGACCGGTGAAGGCGAGTTCGTAAAAACCCTGAGCGACTATTTCACTGTGCGTCGCGGTATCGACCCGGCTTATGTGCGGGCGGTCGCCTACTGGCATCAGAAGTAAGTTACCCGCGCCGCCTGTGTTGAATTTTGCCAGGCGGCAGACTACTATCAACCTCCACTTTTTCCATCCCCAGGCAGGCAATGAAACAGGATTCGGCATTTTCATGTCACAACGACCCTTCATCTCGTTCAGGTGCTTGTGGTGGACGTCGCAAACGTCGGGAAAAAATGCTGGATGCCAGTGATATTCGTTTGTTAATGCTGCACTTTCTTGCGCAGAATACTGCGCATGGCTATGAACTGATCAAATCGGTTGAAGAGCTGTCGAAAGGGGAGTATTCGCCCAGCCCTGGCATTATTTACCCCAATTTAACGCTGCTGGAAGAGATGGATGCCATTCGCGTGATCGATGCGCAGGCGTCACGTAAAGCCTATTCGCTGAACGATGCCGGGCGCGACCTGCTGGTAAAGAACCGCGAACATGTGGCTAACCTGATCGATCGATTATCGTCGCTGGCTATTTTGGTGAATAATCGCAGCATTCCAGATGTGGAACAGGCGATACATAACATGAAACTCGCGTTAAATGGTCGCCTGTCGCAGGAAGGGATCTCTGATCATACCTTGCAGGTGATTATCGCTGCACTTAATGAAGCCGCAGAGAAAATCGCCAAAAGCTGATTATTTTTCTGGAGTTTATTGCGTGTCGGATTTTTTCTTATCGACATGCCCCAGTGAACGTTCAGGGAAACAATAATCACGTACCCGCTGTTTCAACGCTGACGCATCGGGGAATCCTCCATCGCGTTTGCGTTCCCACAACAAAAAACCATCCACCTTAATTTCAAATATCCCGCCAGTGCCGGGCTTAAGCGTGACTGCGGCGAGATCCCCGGCAAAGGTATGTAACAGTTCCTGCGCCATCCATGCTGAGCGCAGCAGCCAGTTACATTGCGTGCAATAGTGAATTTCAATAGCGGGTTTAGGCGTCATGTCAGTTACCTCCTCAAATGGATGGGTTATTCGTAGATGACAAAGTTTAACAAAATGTGCTGCCTAAGATACATCTTAATGCAAATACTATTGATAATGATTACCAATTGCATTAGATTCCCGGCAAACAATTCAGACCTAAAATAAGTTCAATATTTTTATGGCGTTATTGTACAAAGCCATAGTTTCATACTGTCAGCAAGGAAGTGAGCGGATACTAACTATTAATCAGGTAATTCGCACTCATGTCATCACTCTTTCAGGGATCAACACAACAGCGTCTGTACAAAATAGCGCTGATCGCTTCTGCTATACATACCGCCTGTGGATATGCCGCCAGCACTGATAATACGGTATTGGCGCTCTCCAGCAGCAAAAGCGCTACCAGCGAACCGGTGATGACCGTCACCGCGCCGGCAACCGAAAAACAGGCGGGCAGTAAAACCACGATTAGCGCGGCAGAACTGCAACGGCGCGGTGCTAACGACTTTGGTTCAATTATGCGTTATGAGCCGCTAATCAGCGCTACCGGTGCCAGCGGGGGATCGTCGGCTGGCAAAAGTGGCTTTGACCGCGCCGGTTATACCGGATACAACATTCGTGGTCTGGAAAGCAACCGTGTTGGGTTGGATGTAGATGGCATTCCGCTGCCAGAAGCTACCGGACGAAGTTATGTTAGCCGTGCGGGTTTAAATACCTTTGGTATCGGACGTGATTATATTGATCCTTACCTGTTTGGGCGCGTTGATATTGAGAAGGGCGCAACGTCTGTTGAGCAGCCAAACACTTCCATTGGCGGTAATGTCTCTTTCCGCAATAAAACGCCTGATGACTATCTCAATCCGGGCAAAGAAACCTACTTTGGTTACCAGAGCGATTACGACTCCTCCAGTCGCAGCTGGCACAACGGCATTACCGCCGCAGCGGGCGATGAAGAACTGCGAGGTATTTTTGTTTACAGCCGTCGCGATGGCCAGGAAACCAGGAACAACAGCGGCGTGCTGGATGCTTATCCGGCTAACTGGCATTCCGATGCCTTTATGACTTCTGGCATCTGGCAACCTAATGATGAGCACAAGCTCAGCGCAACCTTCGATTACTACCACAAAACTAATCACACCCATTACGACAGTTGGGACAGCACCGGTAATACGCTTTACGGCACCGCACAGCAGCAGAGCGATACCCGTCGCTGGGGTATCAGTCTGGCCGATGAATACACGCCGTATAATGATTTTATCGACAGTTTGCAGACCCGCGTTTACTGGCAACAAACCCAGGCGCATGACAACACTTACATGCCATCAAGCGCTAGCGCATATAAAACGGTCTACTCTGATTACAACGTTGATACTTACGGCTTCGATACCCGAGCGGCAAAAAGCCTGGGACGCCATGAAGTTAGCGCTGGCCTGAATGCACGCCTGGAAGAGACTGAACGTCCGTTCCGTGAAACGCCGACCCAAAGCGTTTACAGCGCCACCATGAAGCCGGAAGCTGACAGCCGTAGCTATGTCGTGGCGGGTTATCTGCAAGATAAGATCAATTTCGACCTGGATAGCCACAATTTCGCGGTAATTCCTGGCGTGCGCGTGATGTATCAAAATACCAGGCCACGCAATCTCTCCAGCCTGACCACCGGTAGCAGCGTGATAACCGAATCTGAAATGGACACGTTGTACGGCTCCGGCAATGCCGATACGCAGGTCCTGCCGTCCCTGACCTTTCAGTACGACCTGACGCCAGCATTAATGACCTATTTGCAGTACAAGCGCGGCGCGCAGTTTGCTAACGCCAGCCAGCTATACGGTTCATGGAATTTGGGGTCCAGCTACGCAGGCACGCAGCAATATGCGTTGATCGGCAATGCGGATTTGGATACTGAGACCAGTAATAACGTTGAATGGGGCCTGAAGGGTCAGGTCACTGAAGGTGTCACCGTCAACACCTCGGTATTCTATAACGATTACAAAAATTTCATTGCCTACACGCGCTATACCCGTTCCGGCAGTCCGGCGAAATTCGCCAACGTGCCGAGCAACATCTACACCATTTATGAAGCTGAAAACCGCGACAGAGCTTACATTTACGGCGCTGAACTCAGCACGAAGGTAAACTTTGGCACCTGGTTCGAAGAGGTTAATGGATTGAGCGCCACGCTGGCGTTCGGTTATAGCGAAGGGAAATCGAAGTCGAGCTACCTCGGCGACAAGTACATTGATATTGACAGCGTTGCGCCAATGAAAGCCGTGGTTGGCTTAGCCTGGGATGATGTGGAGCGCGGATACGGCGCAGCCGTTATCGCCACCTTCGTCAAAGGCAAAAAAGCCGAGGCCACTAACCGGGAAAGCTATACCAATAGTGGCAGCGCGATTACCGATTCCAGCACTGATTATATGCGCGTACCGGGATATGGCATGGTGGATATGACCGCGTACTGGAAAGTGACGAAAAATGTCAAGCTGAGCGGCGGCATTTATAACCTCACCGATCGTAAATACCGGGATTACCTCAGCAGCCGTGAGCTGAGTGGCAGCTCACAACAGGATGTTAACGATCAGGCGCTGGCGGTAATGCCGGGCCGTACTTTCCAGCTGGGTGTAAACGTTGATTTCTGATAATAGCAAGCCCTGCGGCAGTGCAGGGCATCTTCATGGGAGCAAAGCGTAATGAATGCGATCTACCAACATTATTTGGCATTGAAGGGCGAACAACCGAAAAAGTATGCGCGCGATCTGGCGGCGCTGATGGGTATGAGCGAAGCACAGCTGTGCGAAGCGCGTATCGGGCAGGATGCGCAGGCCCTGAAAACCGATTTTCCAGCGCTACTGGCGGCGCTGGAAGCGGTCGGCGAAACCATGAGCATCACCCGCAACGCCTATGCGATACATGAACAGCATGGCGAATATAAAAACCTGCGTTTAGGCGGTCATGGTGGGCTGGTGCTGAATCCACGCGCGCTCGATTTGCGTCTGTTTCTATCGCAATGGCACAGCGCCTTTGCTCTGCATGAACAAACCACGCGCGGCGAGCGCCAGAGTATACAAATCTTTGATCGCCATGGTGATGCGGTGCTGAAAATCTATCTCACCGAAAACACCGATAAAGCGTCCTGGCAGGCACTGATTGCCGAATTTACTCAGGCTAATGCCGCGCCGATCAGCGTACAGCCTGTTACTGCGGCTGAGTTGAGCAACAATATCGACACAGCCGCGGTTGTCAGCGAATGGCGAGCAATGACCGATGTACATCAGTTTTTTGGCTTATTAAAGCGCCACAACATTTCTCGCCAGCAGGCTTTTCGCGTGGCGGATGCCGATCTGGCCTGGCAGGTCAGTAATGATGCGCTGACAAAAGTGCTGAACCTGGCACTGCAAGATGGCAACGAAATCATGATTTTTGTCGGCAACCGCGGCTGTACCCAAATTTTTACTGGCACGGTGCAGAAACTTATGCCGATGGAAAACTGGATCAACATCTTCAATCCGCAATTCACCCTGCATTTAATGGAAAATCACATCAGCGAAAGCTGGGTAACGCGTAAACCCAGCGGCGATGGCTTCGTTACCAGCCTGGAACTGTTTGCTGCCGATGGCACGCAAATCGCGCAGCTTTATGGTCAACGCAGCGAAGGAACGCCAGAGCAAGCACGCTGGCGCGAGCAGCTAATGACGCTCAACACGGCAGGAGCAGCGGCATGAAATCGCTGTTATTGATGATGCTGATGACGCTGCCAGCCTTTGCGACTGAACGTGTGGTATCGATTGGTGGCGATGTTACGCAAATCATTTATGCGCTGGATGCCCAGCAAAATCTGGTGGCGCGCGACAGCACCAGCCAACATCCGGCGCAAGCCAACGCCTTGCCGGATATTGGCTATATGCGTCAGCTTAACGCTGAAGGCATTCTGGCGCTCAAGCCGACGCTGGTGATAAGCAGCGAGCTGGCGAAACCTTCGCTGGTGTTGCAGCAGATCGAGCAGGCGGGGGTAAAAGTAGTGGAGGTGACGGGCGAAAATAGTCTGCAGGCTATCCCGAAAAAGATCGCTACCATCGGCAAGGCGCTGAACCGTGAAGCGCAGGCGAAAACGTTAGACGCGCAGATTGAAAAGCAGCTGGCGCAACTGCCACAGCAAAAATTGCCGGTTAACGTGCTGTTTATTATGGCGAATAGCGGCATGAAGTCACTGGCGGCGGGCAGGCAAACAGCCGCTGACGGCGCAATTCGCAGCGCTGGACTGGTGAATGCCATGGCATCCATACCGCATTATCAGGCGCTGTCCCAGGAAGGAGTGGTTGCTGCGGCGCCTGATTTAGTGGTGATCGGTGATGACGGCCTGAAGGCGCTCGGCAGTAAAGACAAGCTGTGGCAGTTGCCAGGGCTGGCATTGACACCCGCGGGTCAGCATCACAATCTGCTGGTGATCGATACTATGGCGCTGCTGGGTTTTGGCCTGGATACGCCGCAGGCTATCGTTAAACTTCGACAGGCGGCGGAATCCCTCCAGCATGATTAATCTTCGTTGGCTGCTGGTCATGCTGATCGGCATGTTCGTGGCGATGGGGCTGGCGGCGAATCTCGGCGCCATGTCACTGTCGCTGCGTGCCCTGTGGCAGATGCCGCTAAGCGATATGAGTTGGCAAATCTGGCTGAATATCCGCCTGCCTCGCGTGCTGCTGGCAGTGCTGCTGGGTATGGCGCTGGCGGTATCGGGCGCGGTGATGCAGGGGCTGTTTCGTAATCCGTTGGCCGACCCTGGGCTGCTTGGCATTAGTAGCGGTGCAGGTTTAGCGGTAGCCATTGCCATCGTGATGCCGCTGGCGCTGCCAGCGGTACTGGCGCTGTGGTTGCCGATGATCGCGGCTTTTACTGGCAGCCTGATAGTGACGCTGTTGATCTTCAGCTTTAGCCGCCTGGCACGCGGTAACTTGCCGCGACTACTGCTGGTTGGTATTGCGATAAATGCCTTATGTGGCGCGGCGGTTGGTGTGCTGTCGTGGCTGAGTAACGATCAGCAGCTGCGCCAGCTGTCACTGTGGGGCATGGGCAGTTTAAGTCAGGCGCAATGGCCATCGTTACTGGCTTGTGCATTGCTGATCGTGCCGACGTTGCTGCTGTTGCAGACCCGCGTGCGTCATCTCAATCTGCTGCAGCTGGGTGAGGAGGATGCGCATTATATGGGGATTGACGTTAAACGCACGCAACGTCAGCTGCTGGTGCTCAGCGCCTTGCTGGTGGGTGCCGCCGTATCGGTGAGCGGCATTATTGGTTTCGTTGGCTTAGTGGTGCCCCATGTGATGCGTTTCTGCCTTGGCAGCGATCATCGCTGGTTGCTGCCGGGTTCGGCGCTGGCGGGAGCCATTTTATTGCTGCTGGCGGACACGCTGGCGCGAACGGTAGTGATTCCGGCAGAAATGCCGGTGGGATTGCTGACCAGCCTGATTGGCGGTCCGTGGTTTCTCTGGCTGATCCTGCGTCAGCAGCGAGGAATGGAATAATGGAACAGTTACAGGCGCACGGACTGCATTTTGCACGTGGCACGCGAACGCTGATTGATCACCTTGATCTGTCACTCGAAGCGGGCGAGATGGTGGCGTTGATTGGGCCTAACGGCGCGGGAAAATCCACCTTGCTACGCATGTTGACCGGTTTTCTGACGCCGGATCGCGGTGAGTGCCGGCTTGGTGATCGTCCTCTCCATAACTGGCCGCGTGAGCAGCTGGCACGGCGGCGTGCGGTAATGCGCCAGCAAAATACCATAACTTTTCCACAGTCTGCACAATCTGTCGTGGCGATGGGCCGCGCGCCCTGGCCGTCCATGCAATCGGCTGCGATTGTTGATGAGGTAATGACGTTAACCGGTTGTGCCGCGCTGGCTCAGCGCGACTATCGGCAACTTTCTGGCGGAGAGCAGCAGCGGGTACAGTTGGCGCGCGTACTCGCCCAGCTATGGCAGGATGGCGCACCGCATGGCTGGCTGTTTCTGGATGAACCAACCTCGGCGTTAGATCTGTTCTGGCAACAGCAAACGCTACGATTACTGCACAAGCTAACGCGCAAAGGAGATTTCAGCGTCTGTACCGTGCTGCACGATCTTAATCTGGCCTCGCTGTGGGCTGATCGCATTCTGTTGTTGCATCAGGGTAAACTGGTTGCCAAGGGTACGCCGCAGCAGGTCATGACCGAAGCGACGCTCACGCGCTGGTATCAGGCCGAGCTACAGGTAACGCCGCATATTGAAAGTGGGCGTCCCTCTATCCAGCTACGGGTATAATTTTTAAAACATCGCTTCAGCGTATGCCTTAACCGATTATTTTCAACTATACTTCATTCTCTGGGTGTACAAACAGGGAGAAAAAGATGGCGAATACGCTACATCAAGCGGCAGAAGCGCTGGGCAAACGTCTGTTATCTTTGGGACTCCGACTCTCTACCGCTGAATCCTGTACTGCTGGTTTAATCAGCATGACGCTGGCGGCGGTTGAAAGTAGCGGTGATTTCTATACCAGCGGTTTTGTAACCTACAGTGACAGGGCAAAAATACATCTGTTGGGCGTGAATGCTGAGACGATTGAACAGCATACCGCCGTCAGCGAACAAACGGTTCGCGAGATGGCGCAGGGTGCCTGTCAGCGCTCTGCGGAGCCGGTTAGTCTGGCAATTAGCGGCTATGCAGGCCCGGATGGCGGTGCAGATGGCACGCCAGCCGGGACGATTTGGGTTGGCTGGACGCTGGCGAATGGTGAAACCCATGCCAAATGCCGCCAGTTCAATGGCGAACCAAAACAGGTCATGGAGCAAGGCGCACTGTTTGCGTTAACAGAATTAACCAGACTTCTTCAAACAGCATGATGATAAAAATGCGCTGTATTTTAAGGCGCATTCTATTCCAGATAAATAAAAATCATGGCTCAATAAATATTAATGATTATCTTTATTTTTTAATTTATTTAGATATGAAGATGCCATGTTTGTCATACTATTTCAGCGCGACAGCGATCACAAAAGACCATGATATTTCTGTCATCCAACCTGTTTTTACTTTAATTATTTAAAGCGTTTCCCATAAATAATTGACGTTACCTGAAAAGGGTGGCGCGTTTTTTCTTTTTTTAGCTAACGGCAGGTGAAAAATGAAAACAGGATGGTACGGTGAGCTTAACGGGGATGAAAAAAAAACCTGGTGGGCTTGTCTGGGAGGATATACCCTCGATTCGATGGATAGCACCATCTATTCATTAGTGATGCCAATATTATTAAGCCTGGCGATTCTCACTAAATCAGAAGCGGGTATCCTGGGGTCGGCATCCTTAATTGGCAGCGCTTTAGGTGGCTGGAGTGCAGGTATGCTGGCCGATCGCCTGGGCCGCATTCGCGTGATGCAGCTAACGGTGCTGTGGGTAGCATGTTTTACCGCGCTCACTGCGGTATGCGGCGAATTCTGGCAGTTCCTGATTGTTCGTTTTCTACAAGGGCTGGGCTACGGCGGAGAAGTGGTCGTCGGTGGCGTATTAATCAGTGAAGTGATCCGCGCCAGTTATCGGGGCCGCGTTGGCGCATCAATTCAAAGTGGTTATGCGCTGGGTTACGCAATTTCATTAGCCGTTCTGCCGGTACTGCTTAATTTTTTTCCCGCAGCAAATCGCCTGGAAGCTTTTTTTCCTCATCGGCATTATTCCGGCTATTCTGGTGTGGTTCATCCGTCGTTTAGTTCCTGAGTCCGCCGTTTTTTCTCAGCTAAAGCAAAATAAACAGCCTAAGAAAGTGACGGAGATATTTCAGGCCAAGCACAGGCGGATTACCGTGACGGCGACTTTATTAGCCAGCGGCATATTTGGTGGCGCGTATATTATGATTACCTGGCTGCCCACTTATCTGCGTATGGAATTAGGTTTGCCAGTAGTGTCGATGTCTGGATATTTAGCCATCAATATTTTAGGTTCGCTGGTGGGGCCGTTTCTTTATGGCAGATTGAGCGATAAGTTTGGCCGCTGGAAAACAATTATTTTGTTCCTGCTGTGTCAAATGGCGGTTGTTAGTGTCTATATGTTTGCTAACGTCAGCCTGAACATGACGCTGGGGTTAGGCTTTTTCCTCGGCGCATTACAAGGTGGCCTGGCTTCGGGTTTGACACCGGCTTTTTCTGAACTTTATCCAACGCGTATTCGCGGCAACGGGGCAGGATTTTGTGCCAGCTTCGGGCGTGGCTTTGGCTCGCTCATGCCTGCGCTGGTGGGGATAATTTCAAGTCAGGTTCATCTGGGCTATGCGATGGGAAGTCTGGCGATTGCCTCTTACTGCGTGGGGATTATTGCCGCGCTGTGTCTGCCAAATGCGACTGGCGTTAACCTCGAAGAGGTGAACTAACCGCTGCCTGGTCAGGGCAGCAGAAAAGTATTAACGGCAATCGACGATTAACCGGCCGCGAACATGGCCATCCAGTAGATCCTGAGCGCCTTGTCTGGCCTCACTCAGCGGGATGATCTGAGTGAGTTTGCTAAGCAGCGTGGTGTCCAGTAATTCGCCAAGACGTTGCCATGCCTGCTGGCGCAGCGGTTTTGGACACATTGCGCTATCGACGCCGGTTAACGTCACGCCCCGCAAAATAAACGGCGCCACGCTGGTCGGCAGATCCAGCCCTTGTGCCATGCCGCAGGCGGCGACCACACCGTCGTGCTGAGTCGCGGCCAGCACGTTGCTTAACGTGTGGCTGCCAACGCTATCAATCGCCGCCGCCCAACGCTCTTTAGCCAGCGGTTTGCCCGGTTCCGCTAACCCGGCGCGGTCGATAACCGACGATGCGCCGAGTGTAGTGATCAAATAGTCTTTATCACTGGCGCGACTGCTGGAAGCGATAACATCAAAGCCAAGGCGAGCCAGTAAGCTCACACTAAAACTGCCGACGCCGCCGCTGGCCCCGGTGACCAGTACCGGGCCGCGCTCTGGCGTTACCCCCCGTTTTTCCAGCGCCAGCACGCACAACATGGCAGTAAAACCAGCGGTGCCGATCGCCATCGTTTGCAGCGGACTCAGCGTGGCAGGGACTTTAATCAGCCAGTCGCCGGATACGCTGGCTTTTTGCGCCAGACCGCCCCAGTGTTTTTCACCCACCCCCCAGCCGGTAAGCAGCGCCACATCACCTTGCTGCCAGTCAGGATGGCGGCTTGATGCCACGCGGCCGACAAAGTCAATGCCAGGCACCATCGGGAATTGACGTACGATAGGCCCTTTGTTGCAGATCGCCAGGGCGTCTTTGTAATTGAGGGTGGAATAGCTGACGTCGAGCGTGACGTTCTGATCGGGCAGTTGTGATTCGGGGAGATCTTTCAGCAGCGAGCGGTAACCCTGTTCGTCATTTTCAATGACCAGCGCCTTAAACATGCAACCTCCGGCAGGTTGGGAAAGAAAGAATTAAGTCTACGCTTCTGTTGGGCGATGCGGTAGATGTCGTATCCGTCGGTGGCCTTTTCGCTTTTCCTGACGTGCTCTGACGAACGGAGCCGGGAGTAATACCGGTTGTAAGGCATCTCTGTCAGTTGCATAAAATCGCACAAGACGCGGATAGTTAAGCAATGTTGAGGTTGTAATTATGATTAATTATTTATTTATCAGTAAGTTATGATTATTGTGGTTTGCCTGATTAATTACCGGTGCTGGGTTGTCGCTAGCGAAAAAAGATGCCATCATAACCGCCAGTTTTTTGACGCCCGTCACCCTATGACAAAGGACACCGCCATGGCTGGTACAATGCTGATTTGCACTTGTTCCCGTTCGCTACGGCGCAAGTTTTCCTCGATTATTCCAGTGACATACTCCTCGCTCACCATGCGGTGAGGCCAGCCTGACGCTCGCTGTTGGACATGCGTAAAGACAGATGTCATCTGACTTTACTGATGTCTATCAGTCTGTAACCGCATACGTTGCGTTGCAGGTGCGTTGGCTACGCTGCTTATCCTGGTCACTGACTCAGGTAAGTTTTCAGGCATTTATCCGCCTGCCATCCCTTGCAATTTGATTACAGCATATCGAGATGACGTTATTCGCCGGGGTATTTTCCCCATTGCTGTGCCTCTGGCACCCACTCCCTGACTGCTAGGGATTTGTGTTATGACACCACTAAAAATTGCTGCCAGCGCCGCTGTGGCGCCGAACCTGACCCTGAACACCGCGCGCGACGTGGTGACGCTGGATAATACTGATTTTACCGACGTGGCGGCTGTGGTCGTCTCGTTGGCCGATACGCGTAGTGGCGTGCTGGCGTTGTTGCGACACACTGGCTTCGGTTTGCCGGTCTTTGTCGCCAATGCTTTCGAAGAAGAGGTGCTGCATCTGCCAGGCGTAACCGGCGAGTTAAACGGCGAGCCAGAAGGCTGGGCCGCGCTGGAGACTGCTGCGCAGGCGTATGAGTCGGCGCTGTTGCCGCCATTTTTCGAGACCCTGACTAAATATGTCGATATGCAGAACAGCACTTTTGCTTGTCCGGGACATCAGGGCGGTGCGTTCTTCAAAAAACATCCGGCAGGACGGCAGTTTTATGATTTTTATGGCGAAAACGTTTTTCGTTCGGACATGTGTAACGCCGATGTAAAGCTTGGCGATTTGCTGATTCACGAAGGTTCGGCGAAGGATGCACAAAAATATGCAGCCAAAGTATTCAACGCCGACAAAACCTACTTTGTGCTGAATGGCACGTCCAGCGCCAATAAAGTGGTAACCAACGCGCTGTTGACGCGCGGCGATTTAGTACTGTTTGATCGCAATAATCACAAATCCAACCATCATGGTGCGCTGATTCAGGCTGGTGCGACCCCGGTTTATCTGGAAGCAGCACGCAATCCGTTTGGCTTTATTGGCGGCATTGATGCGCACTGTTTTGATGAGAGTTACTTACGCGAACAAATTCAAAAAGTGGCACCCCAGCGTGCCACCGACGCGCGCCCGTTTCGACTGGCGATTATCCAGCTCGGCACCTATGACGGCACGGTATATAACGCGCGTCAGGTGGTGGATCGTATCGGCCAACTTTGCGACTACATCCTGTTTGACTCGGCATGGCTGGGCTACGAGCAGTTTATTCCGCTAATGGAAGGCTGCTCGCCATTGACGCTGGATCTGAATGAAAGCGATCCCGGCATTTTTGTTACTCAGTCAGTGCATAAGCAACTGGCGGGTTTTTCTCAGACCTCACAAATTCACAAAAAAGATAATCATATTCGCGGCCAGAAGCGTTTTTGTCCTCATAAGCGCCTGAATAACGCTTTTATGTTGCATGCTTCGACCAGCCCGTTTTATCCGCTGTTTGCCGCGCTGGATATTAACGCCAGGATGCATCAGGGCGAAGCGGGGCGTCGTATGTGGGAAGCATGCGTGACCACAGGAATTGAGGCACGTAAAGCGATTTTTGAACGCTGCGAAATGATCCTGCCTTTCGTGCCAGCAACAGTAGCAGGTAAGGCGTGGCAGGACGTGCCGACCGAAGAAATTGCCCGCGATCTGCGCTATTTCAGCTTCGAACCAGGCGCAAAGTGGCATGGTTTTGCCGGTTACGATCGCGATCAATATCGGGTCGATCCCTGTAAGCTGCTACTGACTACGCCGGGTATTAATGCAGCGAGCGGGGAATATGCTGATTTCGGTATTCCTGCGACTATTCTGGCTAACTACCTGCGAGAAAACGGCATTGTGCCGGAAAAATGCGATCACAATTCCATCCTGTTTCTGCTGACGCCAGCGGAAAGCCCAGAGAAGATGGCTCATCTGGTGACGATGCTTGCGCAGTTTGAGCAACACGTTAAAGAGGATGCACCGCTGGCTGAAGTACTGCCGACTATATATCGCAAGAACAGTAAACGCTATGCCGGATATACACTGCGCCGTCTGTGTCAGGAGATGCATGATCTGTATGTGAGTCATGACGTAAAAGGCTTGCAGCGCATGATGTTCCGCGAGGAAGGCTTGCCGCAGGTGAACGTTAATCCGCAGGATGCGCATCAGGCTTATATTCGTGGCGACGTCGAGCTGGTGCCAATTGCCAACGCTGAAGGACGCATTGCTGCCGAAGGCGCGCTGCCTTATCCACCAGGCGTGCTGTGTGTTGTGCCCGGCGAAGTATGGGGCGGGGCGGTGCAACGGTATTTCCTTGCGCTGGAAGAGGGTGTCAATTTGTTGCCAGGTTTCTCACCGGAATTGCAGGGTGTTTATACCGAAGAGGGTGAGGACGGGAAGAAGTATCTGGTGGCGAATATGCTTTTAGGGGCGTCAGGCTGATCGAGCGGAGGTGGGGGGCGGGCACGAACGGGCGCTGAAAGTGTTTGTTCGGGGCGCGAACTGGCGCGGTGAGGGGGTTGTCTGATGCCGCAGACCAGCGGTGAGGTTTCGTTCGCCCGGGCAGACGGGCAGTTTCATTTGTACTAGCTCAGACCTGATCTGACAGTTACCGGTTATTTATACAGGTGTCTGTCAGATTAAATCTGGTTCAGATTCTTTTCTGCCCAGACCCGTTTTCCATCAAGTAACGTGGCCATTGGCGTAC